>NZ_JARWKW010000005.1:0-381124 GCF_047445855.1 Rhizobium sp. BR 250 | reverse complement strand
TGACCGTCAAAGTCTATTCATCAGGGTCTAAATCTCTCCAGACCCCGCAAGCTTCGCCGCCCACGTTTCTCTTTCTTCTCATATTCAATTGTCAAAAAACAGACCACTCAAAGCAGTCAAAAAATCAAACCCCCAAGGCTCAAAACCCCGGAAACCAACAAGCATTCAGCTCATCAACTTGATTTATTTAGAACGAAAGACTTCGTCGCCAGCAGCGCCGCCGCCCTCGTTCAGTGAGCGGACTTATAAATCCATCCCCTCAAACAAGTCAACACACATACCGTCAAAAAACTGACATTTTTATTAAGTGTTTGATATTTATAGGGAGTTTTGGAAAAACAGGCCGAGAGCGCCGGAACGGGCGGATTCTTTACCCGTTTTCGCGACACACCAGATGGGGCCCCCTTTCATACTTCATCGCAAATGACCCGAGGGGAGCGAGAATTCGCCGGTAGGCCATTTGCCTGACCTTTACATATGGCTGTCAAAGCGCGGGGCCGTGCATTAGAAACGGCATATAAGACGCTCAACACCACCAGATCGCCGCAGGCCCTTCGCATGACCAGAATGCCCGTTCCCATAAAGACCGAACTTCCCGTCGGCGCCGTGCTCAGGGATATTGCCGAGGCGCTGGCCGTAAAGAAACGTGCAGTTCTTTCAGCCCCACCTGGGGCGGGCAAGACCACGCTCGTGCCGCTTCATCTCTTGCATGAGGACTGGCGGGGCGACGGCAAGATCATTCTTCTCGAACCACGCCGGCTCGCGGCGCGGGCCGCGGCCGGGCGTATGGCCGAACTGCTTCATGAGAATGTCGGTGAAACCGTCGGTTATCGCATGCGGCTCGACAACCGTATCTCCTCGAAAACCCGGATAGAGGTGGTGACCGAAGGTGTGTTTGCCCGGATGGTTCTGGACGACCCCGAGTTGACCGGCGTTTCCGCGGTGATTTTTGATGAGTTTCATGAGCGCTCGCTCGACGGTGATTTCGGGCTGGCGCTGGCGCTCGATGTACAGGCGGGGTTACGGGAGGATCTGCGGATCCTCGTTATGTCCGCCACGCTCGATGTGGAGCGTATCAGCGTGCTGATGGGCGACGCTCCTGTGATTCAGAGCCTCGGCCGCACATTCCCGATTGACATCCGATATGAAGAGCGCTGGCAGGGTGTCCACGTCGATGAAAAAGTCGCCAAGGCGATTACCGAAGCCCACGCATCCGAGACGGGTTCGATTCTGGCCTTCCTGCCCGGACAGGCGGAGATTACCCGCACAGCCTCGCGGCTGGAGGGACGTTTTCCTGAGGATACGGATATTATCCCGCTTTACGGCAACCTGTCGCAAAAGGAGCAGGATGCGGCAATCAAGCCGGCACCGGCCGGACGGCGCAAGATCGTGCTTGCTACTTCGATTGCCGAAACCTCCATTACCATCGATGGCGTGCGGGTGGTGATCGACAGCGGATTGCAGCGATTGCCGGTCTTTGAACCGGCGACCGGCATCACCAGGCTGGAGACCGTACGGGTGTCGCGGGCTTCCGCCGAGCAGAGGGCCGGCCGTGCCGGGCGAACGGAACCCGGCGTTGCGGTCCGTCTGTGGCATCAGGGGCAGACGGCGGCGCTCAACGCCTTTACACCACCGCAAATTCTGGCGAGCGATCTTGCCGGTCTCGCCCTCGATCTCGCCCATTGGGGCGTTCACGACCCTTCCGCACTCGCATTTCTCGATACGCCACCCGAAACCGCACTAAAAGAATCGGTGACGCTTCTCAAAAACCTCGGTGCCCTCGATGATAGCGGCGGGCTGACGCGACAGGGCCATCTGATGCGCGGCCTTTCACTGCCGCCACGACTTGCGGCCATGGTGATTGCCTCGGCGAGCGAAGGTGCCGGGAAAAAAGCGGCGACGCTTGCCGTCATGCTGACGGAACAGGGGCTGGGCGGCAATGATATCGATCTCGATGAAAGGCTGCGGCGCTTTCTTTCCGACAGGAGTGAGAGGGCGCAGGCAGCACGCAAGCTGGCATCGAGGCTGTTCGATGCGATCGGCGACAAAACCGCAGCAGCCGAGGTGCCGAGCGAGGCAGGCCCATTGCTGCTGCATGCCTATCCGGACAGGATTGCGCTTCAACGCGGGGCGCGGGGCCGTTACGTGATGGCCAACGGGCGCGGCGCGGAGCTTGCCGAGACCGAGCGGCTGGCGGCGAGCAAAATGCTTGTCGTCGCCGATATTACCGGACGGGCGGCACAGCCGCGCATCCTTGCGGCGGCTGGCATCGAAAGGGCCGATATAGAAGAGCGGATGCCGCACCTTATTATTCAGCAGGAACAGTTGCTGTTCGACAAGGCGAGCGGTCAGGCGCGGGCGCGGAAGGTGACCCGCCTTGGTGCGATCATTCTCGACGAGACCCCCCTACCCCGACCCGAGGGTGAACAGGCGGCGCAGGCGCTTGCCAATGGCATTCGCGAATTCGGCATCGATATGCTTCCCTTCTCGAAAGAAACCCTGCAGCTACGCGACAGGATCGGCTTTCTGAACGCCAGCATCGGCGAACCGTGGCCTGACGTGAGCGATGCGGCGCTGCTTTCACGGCTCGCGGAATGGTTCGTTCCTTTCCAGCATGGCGCCCGTAGCCTGCAGGATATTCGGCCCGGCAGCCTCTCCGAAGGAATCCTGTCGCTGGTGCCGCATGAGGTGGCGCGTGATCTCGGCCGGCTGGCACCGACACATTTCGAAGCACCGACGGGCCAGCGGCACCCCATCCGTTACGACACCAGCGAACCGACGCTTTCCATTCGCGTGCAGGAACTTTTCGGATTGAAAGACCATCCCGCGATTGCGCAGGGGCGCCTGCCGCTGCTCCTGGAATTGACCTCGCCGGCGCACAGGCCGATACAGACGACACGCGATCTTCCCGGTTTCTGGGCGGGTTCGTGGAAGGATGTGCGGGCGGATATGCGCGGGCGCTATCCGCGCCATCCCTGGCCGGAGGATCCCGCCTCGGCCCTACCGACCAGCCGTGCGAAACCGCGCGGAACATGACGATGATAAAAAGGGTAAAGGAGAAGACGGTGGCTGGCCATCCGATCGAAACCACGAGGCTTGGCCGCGCCAGCCGCAGGATAAGATTACAGACCATCATCTGGCTGCGCTGGCTGGCGGTGGCCGGACAGACGGCGACGATCCTGTTCGTTGCCTTCGGGCTGAATTTCCCCCTGCCGCTTCTCGCCTGCGGCCTTCTCATCGCGGCGCTGGCGCTTGCCAATCTGTTTCTCACCGCCCGTTTTCCCTCCACCTACCGTCTGGAGCCCTGGGAAGCGACATTGCTGCTGGCCTTCGACCTGCTGCAACTGACGGCGCTGATCTATATTACCGGCGGGCTTTCCAATCCCTTCGCACCGCTGATCTGCGTGCAGGTCATTATCGCCTTTGCCTCGCAGCCACTTCGGCACTCGCTCATCCTGCTCGGCTTTGCCGTCATCTGCTCGACGGCGATCGCCTTTTCGCCCTTTCCTGTTCCCTGGTATCCGGACGAGGTTTTGCCGATCCAGCTTCTGCTGCATGTCGGCACCTGGGTCGCGATCATCGCCACCACTTCTTTCGCAGCCTTCTACGCCTATCGCGTTTCGCATGAGGCCAATCAGCTGGCTGATGCGCTGGCGGCAACGGAACTGGTGCTGGAGCGGGAAAAACACCTTTCCCAGCTCGACGGGCTGGCGGCCGCTGCGGCGCATGAGCTGGGTACGCCGCTTGCGACAATCAGCGTTGTCGCCAAGGAAATGGAGCGGGAACTCGGACATGATGAGAAATACGGCGAAGACATAGCGCTGCTGCGCAGCCAGAGCGAAAGATGTCGCGATATTCTGCGCCGGCTCACCTCGCTTTCCGCCGACAATGAGGAGCATATGCGCCGCCTGCCGCTTTCCTCGCTGATCGAGGAGGTGATGGCGCCACATCGGGAATTCGGCATTCGCCTGGAACTCGTCGAAAAGAACGATCGCGCCGAGGAGCCGGTCGGCATCCGCAATGCCGGCATCATCTACGGGCTGGGCAATCTCATCGAAAATGCCGTGGACTATGCGCGGGAGAAGGTGACCGTGACCGTCGGCCACGATCAGCAGAATGTCACCGTCCTCATCGAGGACGACGGGCCGGGTTATGCCCATGACGTGCTGGCCCGCATCGGCGAGCCCTATGTGACCGAACGTCACAACGATATGCGCGCCGGCGGGCTCGGACTTGGACTTTTCATCGCCAAGACCCTGTTGGAGCGATCCGGCGCAGCCGTCACCTTCCAGAACCGAGGGTCGAGCGAAACCGGGGCGCGGGTCACAATCGTCTGGCCTCGGGCGCTGATGGACGATAAAAGAAACCGTTGACTTTACCATCCACGTTGAAGCGGCGATAAGAAGAAGAAAAGCAAGCCGACGAAGTTGCCGGAAGGCCGGAAACATGAAGACAGAAGACCAGACCCCATCCACCACCGTACCGGCGGACGATATCGACCCGATCGGACCCGACAGATCGCTGCTGATCGTCGATGATGACGGCCCGTTTCTGCGCCGGCTTGCCCGGGCCATGGAAACACGCGGCTTTGCCGTCGATACAGCCGAGACGGTGAGCGACGGCATTGCCCGCTCCAAGGCCGCGCCGCCGAAATATGCGGTGGTCGATCTCAGACTTGCGGATGGCAACGGGCTGGAGGTGATCGAAGCGATCCGGCAGAACCGGGACGATACGCAGATCGTCGTCCTGACCGGCTACGGCAATATTGCCACCGCGGTGACTGCCGTGAAGCTTGGGGCGCTGGATTATCTCGCCAAACCCGCCGATGCAGACGATGTCTTTAATGCGCTGACGCAGCGCAAGGGTGAAAAGACCGAAGTTCCCGAAAACCCCATGTCGGCAGACCGGGTGCGATGGGAGCATATTCAGCGGGTTTATGAAATGTGCGAGCGCAACGTTTCGGAAACAGCCCGCCGGCTCAACATGCATCGCCGCACCCTGCAGCGCATTCTCGCAAAGCGCGCGCCCAAGTAACGGCAGTTACTCTCCGAAGCTGCGCCCGGTGGTCCATTCCGCCAGCATCAACCGGGTCGCAGCCGTTCTCGAAAAATCCAGCATCACCGATTTGCGGGTCGCCGGCGGCAATTTATGTTCCGGCGCATCGCGCAGCATATGGGCGCCATATCCATCCGACAGGATCAGCCCGCATTCCTCGGGGAATATGTCCGTCGGCACTTCCGGATGGGTGGCGAAAAACAGCCGGTCGCAATGCAGGCGATAATCCGGCCATTTGCGGTCGACACGGAAATCCTCGATCGAGGATTTGATTTCGATGATCCAGATTTCGCCTTTGGCCGACAGGCTGATGAGATCGGCCCTGCGCCCACTTGCAAGCGGCAGTTCCGGCAGAACCGAATGGCGCATCTCATGCAACAGCACCTGCACGCCGCGCCGCACCAGCATCGCCTTGTCCGACTGGCGGCCGTCTATTAACGGATTATTGTTGGTAACGGAAAGAATAGTCATGGATAAAGGCTGCTGAAGCGTTTGGCCTATTGTTGCAAAAAGGCAATCAACCGGCAATTTTAAATGCACGACCGTTTCGCGGCGGCGCAACGGCTTGCCAAGAGCGGCTGAATGGAAAATAACCGATTTATCCAATTAAGCCTACTCCTTCGCACAATTTGGCGAATTTTCCGCGAGAACGACATGCGCATCCGTACCCCATTGACCGCACTCGGTCTGACGGCAGCACTGGCACTGGCCGGCTGCGCCGAAACTACATCCCAATCCTCCGCTCCGACCTCCGGCAAGATCGCAGCGTCAGTACCGGTTGCTGACCCCGTTCCGGCGAAGGTCGAAACGGTCCAGATTTTCAACGATGTCTACGGTCCCGTGACCGATGCGGGTTATGCGCTGCCGGCCATTCCGATCAATCGCGTGAATGAGAAGTATCGTCGCCAGATCGTCGAATTCCAGACGTCCGAACGCGCCGGCACCATCATCGTCAATACGCGTGAGCGTTACCTTTATTATATTCTCTCCGGCAACCGCGCTGTGCGTTACGGCATCGGCGTCGGCAAGGCTGGCTTCGCATGGGCCGGTGAAGCCTATGTGGCCTGGAAGCAGGAATGGCCGATGTGGCATCCGCCGAAGGAAATGGCGGACCGCAAGCCGGAAGTTGCGAAATATGTCGAGGCCGGCATGGGCCCGGGCCTCAGCAACCCGCTCGGCGCACGCGCCATGTATCTCTTCAACGAAAAGGGACAGGACACGCTGTTCCGCATCCATGGTTCGCCCGAATGGGCTTCGATCGGCACCGCTGCCTCTTCCGGCTGCATCCGCATGATCAACCAGGACGTCATTGATCTCTACAGCCGCGTCCGCCCCGGCCGCAGCACCAAGGTCGTCGTGATCCAGTAAGGGTTACACCAGATCAAGAAAAAGCCGCCGAGGATTCTCCCGGCGGCTTTTTTGTTTATGGAAATACTGGGCGGCGGCTTCACGCCGCCTGTTTCGCTTTCAGCTCCAGACGACGACGGTGCAGAACCGGCTCTGTATAGCCATTCGGCTGTTCACGCCCCTTCAGCACCAGCTCGACAGCGGCCTGGAAAGCCACCGATCCGTCGAAATTGGAGGCCATCGGCAGATAGGCCGGATCGCCGGCATTCTGCGTGTCCACCACGGCGGCCATGCGCTTCATGGTCTCGATGATCTGAGCCTCTGTCACCACGCCATGGCGCAGCCAGTTCGCCATGTGCTGCGCGGAAATGCGCAATGTGGCGCGGTCTTCCATAAGGCCGATATTATTGATGTCCGGCACCTTGGAGCAGCCGACGCCCTGATCGACCCAACGCACGACATAACCAAGAATGCCCTGGGCATTATTGTCGAGTTCGCGCTGGATTTCCTCCGGCGTCCAGTTGGGGCGCGGCGCGACCGGCACCGACAGAATATCGGAAAGCTTTGCGCGACCGCGGCTTTTCAACCCTTCCTGAACGGCAGCGACATCGACCTTGTGATAATGCGTGGCATGCAGCGTCGCCGCCGTCGGCGAAGGCACCCAGGCGGTGTTGGCGCCGGCTTTCGGATGGGCGATCTTCTGCTCCAGCATGGCCGCCATCAGATCCGGCATGGCCCACATGCCCTTGCCGATCTGCGCATGGCCGGAAAGGCCGCATTCGAGGCCGATATCGACGTTCCAGTTTTCATAAGCCGCGATCCAGGCCGCCTGCTTCATGTCACCCTTGCGGATCATCGGGCCCGCTTCCATCGAAGTATGGATTTCGTCGCCGGTGCGGTCGAGGAAGCCGGTATTGATAAAGACAACGCGATCCTTCGCGGCACGAATGCTTTCCTTGAGGTTGACCGTGGTGCGGCGTTCCTCATCCATGATGCCCATCTTCATGGTGTTCGGCGCCATGCCGACAAGCTTCTCGACCCGGGTAAAAATCTCGTTGGCGAAGGCGACTTCTTCCGGTCCGTGCATCTTCGGCTTGACCACGTACATGGAGCCGGCGCGCGAGTTCTGACGCCGTCCGGACGGACCGACATCGTAAAGCGCGATGAGCGCCGTGACGACGGCATCCATGATGCCTTCCGGCACCTCACAGCCATCGCGGTCGAGGATCGCCGGATTGGTCATGAGATGACCGACATTGCGCACCAGCATCAAGGAACGGCCCGGCAGCGTGAGCGCGGAGCCATTGGGCGCGGTATAATAACGATCCGGGTTAAGGCGGCGGATGAAGGTCTTGCCGCTCTTGGCAACCTCTTCCGTCAGATCGCCGCGCATCAGGCCAAGCCAGTTTCCATAGACCAGCACCTTGTCTTCCGCATCGACGGCAGCAACCGAATCCTCGCAATCCATGATGGTCGTCAGCGCCGATTCAAGAATGACATCGGAGATGCCCGCCTTGTCGCCCTTGCCGATTTCGGTCGAAGGATCGATGACGATCTCGGTGTGCAGGCCATTCTTGCCGAGCAGGATCGTTGCGGGATTTTCCGCTTCGCCGCTGAAGCCTTTGAATTGTGTTGCATCCGTGAGGCCGGTCGTGGCGTCACCGACTACAAGCTGCAGCAGACCGTCAGCGATCTTGAAGCCTGTCACGTCGGACCAGCTTCCGCTTTCGAGCGGCGCGGATTCATCGAGGAAATTGCGCGCCCAGGCAATGACCTTTTCACCACGCTTCGGATTGTAACCCCTGCCCTTTTCCGCCCCATCGGCATCGGAAATGGCATCCGTGCCGTAAAGCGCATCATAAAGCGAACCCCAGCGGGCATTGGCGGCGTTCAGCGCATAACGCGCATTCATGACGGGAACGACGAGCTGCGGACCGGCGACGGCGGCAATTTCCGGATCGACATTGTCGGTTTCCACCTTGAAGCCGGGACCTTCCGGCAGCAGGTAACCGATTTCCTTCAGGAAGGTCTCATAAGCGTCAAAATCCGAGGGAGCGCCGTTCTGCTGGTACCAGCCATCGATTTTTTCCTGCAGCGCATCGCGCTTTGCAAGCAACTCACGGTTCTTCGGGGAAAGCTCATGGACGATGGCCGAGAAACCTTCAAAGAAGGCCTCGCTGTCCAGACCCGTGCCCGGCAGCACCTCGTCCGTCAAAAAGGCATACAGCCTGTCATCGATGGAAAGACCGAATTTATCCGTGCGGCTCACATGCGCCTCCTTATATTCTGAGGGCACAGATTGGACGCTGAGACGGTCGCTCGTCAATTGCGGCAGGCAGCCAAATATTATTTCCGTTTTGGAAATAATGCGGCCGATAGTCGTCTTTTTCTACAAAAGCGCCTGCAGATCCTTGATGCGGTCATTCACCAGCCAGCCGTAATAATTCTCTTCCGGCAACAGGGGCTGCTCGCCTGCGGCGCGCTGGCGGTTCTTCTGGGCAAGGGCGGCAGCACGCTGCTGCGAACCGCCGACATTATAAAGCGTGGAGGTGACGCCCGGATTTTTCGAAATATCCATGTCGGCAATCGACCGGTAATCATCGATCGACTTGCGGATGGAGGCCGCCATGAAGGCAAGCGAATGGTCCGGATCCATGATCGCGGTATAGACGGCGCCCGCATCGTTCTCATCCAGCTTCTCGTAGCCGGAGGTTCTCGACACCATGTCGGACAACATCAAAGCCGTCAGCGGGTTGATCTGGCCGAGACCGAAGGTCTGCCCGGCATAAAAGGGCTGGAAGAAGACGGCGCTGAAACGGTTGTTCGGATAGGCCACACCATCGACGGTCTTGCCGCGGAAACTGTCTTCCCAGACATCTTCACGGCAGTTCCAGAGGCTGTAGGAATCCTTCTTCGACTGGCATTTGGCAAATTGCGAATGGGTCAGAAACTGCGCGATGGTTTCGTCCTTGTAGCCGAAACGGAAGCTGTTGCCGGCATAGGAGGCCGCCTTGACGTAGTAGGACTGCAGCCGGTCATAGGCGTCGACATTATAGGTGTGCTCACCGACGATCGCGCCAATCATGTGGATCGGATCGATACCATAACGCCCGGCCGTCGACTTGATCTTGGCGATCAGCGCCTTGTCGGACGACAAAAGGTCGATGACCTTCTGGTACTTGCGCTCGAAGGAGGTGTTGGACGCCTTGGTTCTTTTTGCGGAGGCGCCGGGAACGCCCGGCTGTTCGGCATTGCGGTTGCCCGGTGGGACGATGGTCGCGGCCGCGGCATAAGAAGACGAAACGGCGGAAACCGCCAGAGCCACGGCAAATGCCAGAAGAGTTTTGCGCACGAGCGACTGCCTTTTCTCGAGCCGGCCATTCCCGGCATGACAAGCGGGAAAACCGGATCAATTCCACGAAAGCGGTTCCAACCGGAATGCAGCCCTTCCCATAAACAAAATGCGGGCTGAATGCGAGATGAGGCAGATAAAATAAAAGAGTGCGTCAAATATGGCCGCACTCTTCTTTTGTCGATCTCCGAAATTCTCAGAGAATATAGCGGGACAGATCCGTGTCGGCAGCAAGATCGCCGACATGTTTGCGGACATATTCCTGATCGATCTTGACGGCCGAGCCGCCACGATCCGGGGCGTTGAAGGAGATCTCGTCGAGAACGCGCTCCATCACGGTCTGCAGGCGGCGCGCACCGATATTTTCGACCGACGAATTGAGATGAACGGCCACATCGGCCAGCGCATCGATTGCATCATCGGTGAAATCGAGGTCCAGTTCTTCCGTCGCCATCAGCGCCTTGTATTGGCGAATGAGGCTTGCTTCCGTCTCTGTCAGGATACGGCGGAAATCCTCCTTCGTCAGCGGCTTCAGCTCGACGCGGATCGGCAGACGGCCCTGGAGTTCCGGCAGGAGATCCGACGGCTTCGCCACGTGGAAGGCGCCCGATGCGATGAAGAGGACGTGGTCGGTCTTCACCGGTCCGTATTTCGTCGAAACCGTCGTGCCTTCAACGAGCGGCAGCAAATCGCGCTGCACGCCTTCACGCGAGACGCCTGCACCCATGCCGCCATCGCGGGCGGCGATCTTGTCGATCTCATCGAGGAAGACGATGCCGTCATTTTCGACCGACTTCACCGCCTCGCGCTGGATCATTTCATTGTCGAGCAGCTTGTCGGATTCGTCGCGGATGAGATCGGCATAGGATTTCGACACCGTGGTCCGCACCTTCTTGGTGCGTCCACCCATGGCCTTGCCGAACATTTCCGACAGGTTCAGCACGCCGATATTGGCGCCCGGCATGCCGGGAATTTCGAAACCGGGCATACCGGAGCCGCTATCCGCCACTTCGATGTCGATTTCCTTGTCGTCCAGCTCGCCATCGCGCAGTTTCTTGCGGAAACTTTCACGCGTGCCGGGCGAAGCGGTTGCGCCAACCAGCGCATCCAGCACCCGCTCTTCTGCGCTCTGATGGGCCTTGGCCTGCACTTCGGCGCGCTTCTTTTCACGCACGAGGCCGATGCCGATCTCGACCAGATCGCGGATGATCTGCTCGACATCGCGGCCGACATAACCGACTTCGGTGAATTTTGTCGCTTCCACCTTGATGAAGGGCGCGCCGGCCAGCTTGGCGAGGCGACGGGAAATCTCCGTCTTGCCGACACCGGTCGGCCCGATCATCAGAATGTTCTTGGGCATGACTTCGTCGCGCAGGCTCTCATCGAGCTGCTGGCGGCGCCAGCGGTTACGCAGCGCAATCGCGACCGCACGCTTGGCCTCATGCTGGCCGATGATGAAGCGGTCGAGTTCCGAGACGATTTCCCGGGGAGAAAAAGTGGTCATTCTATCCTCTCGGCTTTCCCGTTCCGACCGGCCATTCCGGCCCGGCCCACAGGACCCATTGGTGAGAAAATTAGCTTACTCGGCGTCGAGCGTTTCGACGACGAGATTGTGGTTGGTGTAAACGCAGATATCGGCGGCAATATCGAGCGACTGGCGCGCCACCTCTTCGGCCGACTTGTCCGTATCCATCATGGCGCGGGCAGCGGCGAAGGCATAATTGCCACCGGAGCCGATGGCGATCGCACCGTGTTCCGGCTCCAGCACATCACCATTGCCGGTAATGGCGAGCGTGGTCGATTTATCGGCCACCAGCATCATGGCTTCAAGATTGCGCAGATATTTGTCCGTGCGCCAGTCCTTCGCAAGCTCGACCGCGGCACGCATGAGCTGGCCCGGATATTGCTCAAGCTTCTTTTCGAGACGGTCGAGTAGCGTGAAGGCATCCGCCGTCGCACCGGCGAAACCGGCAATCACTTCACCCTTGCCGATGCGGCGAACCTTGCGGGCATTGCCCTTCATGACGGTCTGGCCGAGGCTTACCTGCCCGTCGCCAGCCATGACGACCTTGCCGCCCTTTCTGACTGTAATAATTGTTGTCATCAAACACCTGTCTGCCCTCACGGGCCTGGGGTTAACGGGCCGGATACGGCCCTCTCGGGTTCTATGTAAGTTTGCTTTTCGCGATTGCAATCTTCGGGGCGACAGGCTGTTTTCGACTTGTCATGCAAGACGATGGAACAACTGGATATTTGTGTCCCGTGCTGATAAGGAACGGCAACATTTTCACGGAGCGGCCAAAATGGCAGAACGTAAAGGCGAGATTATCCGCAAGACCAACGAAACCGCGGTTTCGGTGCGCGTGGATATCGACGGCACCGGCAAGTCGAAAATTTCCACCGGCGTGGGATTTTTCGACCATATGCTGGACCAGCTGAGCCGCCATTCGCTGATCGACATGGACATCGAGGTTCAGGGCGACCTGCATATCGACGACCACCATACCGTGGAAGATACCGGCATCGCCATCGGCCAGGCCATTGCTAAGGCACTCGGCGACCGCCGCGGCATTACCCGTTACGCGTCGCTCGATCTGGCCATGGACGAAACGATGACCAAGGCTGCCGTCGATATTTCCGGCCGGCCTTTCCTTGTCTGGAACGTCAATTTTTCCGCGCCTAAGATTGGTACCTTTGATACCGAGCTGGTGCGTGAGTTCTTTCAGGCGCTCGCCCAGAATGCCGGCATCACGCTGCATATCCTGAACCATTACGGCGCCAACAACCATCATATCGCCGAAACATGCTTCAAGGCCGTTGCCCGCGTTCTTCGCACGGCAACCGAGATCGACCCCCGGCAGGCAGGCCGCGTTCCCTCCACGAAGGGCATGCTGGCCTGACGCCAAAGCTGTCAGGAAGCCCATGACAAGCTATCTCGTTCTGGAAGCCCCCAACGGGCCGGACAGGGACCACAAGACGACCCGCTTCATCGCAGACCGTTTCGTCTGGCTGGCCCTGATTGCGCCCTGGTTATGGCTCGCCGTCAATCGGCTGTGGCTGGCGACCGCGCTCGTTGTCATCGCACTTGTTCTGGCCGGACAGGTCTCGACGTTAGCCGGATTCGAACCCGTCGGCATTCTCTGCGGTTTCGCCATCGCCCTCGTCACGGCGCTGGAGGGACGCGATTTTCTCGTCCGGCACCTGATCCGCAAAGGCTGGACGCTGACATCCATCATTTCCGCCCCTGATCTTTCGAGTGCGGAAGACATATATTTCTCCAGCCTCTCCGAAACCGCAGAAGCGGCGGAACAGCTGTCGCAGCCGGTCTGGACCACTTCGCCGCAAAAGAGCGGCGGCAAAAACTTCGTCAACGATCCCGCCGGATCGTTTCTTTTCGACTTGAATGGAAGGCGCTGACATGCGTGTCGCGATTATCGACTACGGTTCGGGCAATCTGCGTTCGGCCACCAAGGCTTTCGAGCGTGCCGCCCGCGAGGCCGGCATCAACGCAACCATCGACCTGACCGACAAGCCGGATCACGTCGCTTCGGCAGACCGCATMGTCCTGCCGGGCGTTGGCGCCTACGCGGATTGCCGTGCGGGCCTCGATGCCGTTCCCGGCATGCATGAGGCGCTCATCGAAGCCGTAGAGAAAAAAGCGCACCCCTTCCTCGGCATCTGCGTCGGCATGCAGCTGATGTCCTCGCGCGGGCTGGAAAAGACCGTCAGCACCGGGCTTGGCTGGATCGAAGGTGACGTTGTTGAAATGACGCCATCCGATCCCAGCCTCAAGATCCCGCAGATCGGCTGGAACACGCTGGAAATTCGCCACGCCCACCCGCTGTTCGACGGCATCAAGACCGGCGCGGATGGGCTGCACGCCTATTTCGTGCATTCCTATCATCTGGCGGCCAAGCACTCGACGGATGTCATCGCCACCACCAATTATGGTGGCGCGATGACGGCTTTCGTCGGTCGCGACAATATGGCGGGCGCGCAGTTCCACCCGGAAAAAAGCCAGACGCTCGGCCTTGCCCTGATTTCCAATTTCCTGCGCTGGAAGCCCTGACATGATTCTTTTTCCCGCAATCGATCTCAAAGACGGTGAGTGCGTTCGCCTGAAACTCGGCGATATGGACCAGGCCACCGTCTACAATACAGACCCCGGCGCGCAGGCGAAGGCCTTTGAGGATCAGGGGTTCGAATGGCTGCATGTCGTTGATCTCAACGGCGCCTTTGCCGGCGAGACAGTTAATGGCGCGGCGGTCGACGCCATTCTGAAAGCCACGAAAAACCCGGTGCAGCTGGGTGGCGGTATCCGCACGCTCGATCATATCGAGGCGTGGCTGAGCCGCGGTCTTGCCCGTGTCATTCTCGGCACCGTGGCGGTGCGCGATCCGGTTCTGGTCATTGAAGCCTGCAAGCGTTTCCCCGGCCAGGTCGCCGTCGGCATCGATGCCAAGGGTGGCAAGGTTGCCGTGGAAGGCTGGGCGGAAGCATCCGAACTTGGCGTCATCGAGCTCGCCAAACGCTTTGAAGGTGCAGGCGTTGCCGCCATCATCTATACCGATATCGATCGTGACGGCATTCTGGCCGGTATCAACTGGGCTTCGACATTGGAACTGGCGGACGCCGTCTCCATCCCGGTCATCGCCTCCGGCGGCCTTGCCTCCATCGACGACATCAAGCGCATGCTGCAGCCGGATGCCGCCAAGCTTGAGGGTGCGATTTCAGGCCGCGCGCTGTATGACGGGCGTATCGACCCCACCGAGGCGCTTGCCCTCATCAAGGCCGCAAAGGAGGTAAACGCATGACCCTCAAAGCCCGCGTTATTCCCTGTCTCGATGTGAAAGACGGCCGTGTCGTCAAGGGTGTGAACTTCGTCGACCTTATCGATGCCGGTGACCCCGTCGAGGCGGCAAAAGCCTATGATGCGGCGGGAGCAGACGAACTCTGCTTCCTGGACATCACAGCCTCCTCGGACAATCGCGACACGATCTTCGATGTCGTCTCGCGCACCGCCGACCACTGCTTCATGCCGCTCACCGTCGGTGGCGGGGTCCGCAGCGTCGCGGATATTCGCAAGCTGCTCCTTTGCGGAGCCGACAAGGTTTCGATCAATTCCGCAGCGGTCAAGGATCCCGACTTCGTTGCGCAGGCGGCCGATAAGTTCGGCAACCAGTGCATCGTCGTCTCCATTGATGCCAAACGGGTTTCGAAGGATGGCGAAGAAGGCCGCTGGGAAATCTTCACCCATGGCGGGCGTCAGCCGACGGGCATCGACGCCGTGGAATTCGCCATCAGGATGGTCGAACGCGGCGCCGGCGAATTGCTCGTCACCTCGATGGACCGAGACGGCACCAAGAGCGGTTACGATATCGGCCTGACCCGCACCATTGCCGATCAGGTTCGCGTGCCCGTCATTGCGTCTGGCGGCGTTGGCACGCTGGACGATCTGGTGGCAGGCGTTCGTGATGGCCACGCGACTGCGGTGCTTGCCGCCTCCATCTTCCACTTCGGCACCTATTCGATCGGTGAAGCCAAGAGTTACATGGCCGAACATGGCATTGCCATGCGTCTCGACTGATTGCAGGAACATCCCATGAGCGCATTTTCCCTTTCCGATCTGGAACGCATCGTCGCGACCCGTGCCGCTGCCTCTCCTGACGAATCCTGGACGGCCAAGCTGGTTGCGGCTGGCCAGGAGCGTGCGGCAAAAAAACTCGGCGAAGAGGCGGTGGAAACCGTCATCGCGGCGATTGCGAAGGATCGCGACGGGGTGAAAAACGAAGCCGCCGACCTGCTCTACCATCTGCTGGTGGTACTGAAGATCGCCGACATTCCCTTGAGCGAGGTTTTTGCCGAACTGGAGCGCCGGACCGGGCAAACCGGTCTTGCGGAAAAGGCGGCGAGGCCTAACTCATGAAGGTCGAGGCAGGCAGCGGGGAGAGAGGCATGCCAAGCACACTCGATCATTTCCGACCGGATGAATATTCGCCCTACCACTTCTTCAGTTCGGAAGAATGGGCGAAATTCCGCGCCGATACGCCACTGACGCTTTCCGCCGACGAGGTCAAACGTCTGCGCTCGCTGGACGACCCGATCGATCTGGACGAGGTGCGGCGCATCTATCTGTCGCTATCGCGCCTGCTCTCCTCCCATGTCGAGGCCTCGCAGCTGCTGTTCGAACAGCGCAACCGCTTCCTCAACATGGCGGATGTCAACAAGACGCCCTTCGTCATCGGCATTGCCGGTTCGGTCGCCGTCGGAAAATCGACGACGGCACGTATCCTGAAGGAGCTTCTCGCCCGCTGGCCCTCCAGCCCGAAGGTCGATCTCATCACCACAGACGGTTTTCTTTATCCGAACGAGGTTCTGCGGCGGGAAAACCTGATGGAGCGCAAGGGCTTTCCGGAAAGCTACGATATCGGCGCGCTGCTGCGTTTCCTTTCGGCGATCAAGGCGGGCCAGCCTAATGTCAAGGCACCGCGTTATTCGCACCTGACCTATGACGTTCTGCCGAACGAATTCACCGTCATCGACCAGCCGGATATTCTGATCTTTGAAGGCATCAACGTGCTGCAATCACGCGACCTGCCGGCGGGCGGGCGGATCGTGCCGATCGTTTCCGACTTTTTTGATTTCTCGATCTATATCGACGCCGATGAAGGCCTCATTCACAACTGGTATGTGAACCGGTTCATGAATCTGAGAAAAACCGCCTTCCGCGATCCCAATTCGTTCTTCAACCGTTATGCCTCGATCAGCGAAGAGGCAGCGCTCAGCATTGCCGAAGGCCTCTGGCAGAATATCAACCTGAAGAACCTGCGCCAGAACATCGTGCCGACGCGCCCGCGCGCCGATCTTATTCTGCGCAAGGGCAAGAACCACCTGATCGACACGGTGGCGCTTCGCAAGCTGTAAAGATGCCGCGCATGGCGGCATCTCCAGTGGTTAAGACCCGTTATTAGGCAAGGTCAGGAATACGCAGAACCTGGCCGGGATAAATCTTGTCGGGATGGGTCAGCATCGGCTTGTTGGCTTCGAAGATGATATTGTTCTTCGCGCCATTGGCCTTGCCATATTGGGCTTCCGCAATCTTCCAGAGATTGTCGCCCTTCTTGACGGTATAGAAGACGGGTTCCTTTGCCGGCGCTTCGGCCACCGTCAGCTCGCCGGCCTCGACCTTGGAAATGCCGAGCGTATTGCCGACCGCAATCACCGCCTTTTCGAAAATCGACTGGTCGGCCACTTCGCCCTTCAGGACGACCTTGTCGTCCACCACCTCGACCTGAACCTTGTCCGTGCCGAGATCGTGGGAAGCGAGTTCCTTCTTGACCGCTTCGACATCAGGAGCATCATCGCCGCCGATACCAAGCTTCTTTCCCGCTTCCTTGATGAAATTGAACAGACCCATAGCACCCTCCTTGGTTGTATGGAGGCTTACCAGACGATATTTGAAGCTCTATGACAAGGGCGAAACATTCGCCACCTCGCCGGGACCTAATCGCCCGAGGGCTTGCCGCGCATTTTCTTGATATCGGAGCGACCGGACTTCGCCTTGAGGCGGCGCTCCACGGAACCCTTGGTGGGCTTGGTGGCCTTGCGCACCGGCGGCGGCGGAGCGGCGGCTTCGAGGATCAGCTCCTTCAGCCGCTCGCGCGCATCTTCTCTATTGCGTTCCTGGCTGCGAAACCGGCTCGCCTCGATCATCAGCACGCCGTCTTTCGAAACGCGCCGGCCACCGAGACGCAACGCATTGGCCTTCACCCGCTCCGGGAGGGACGGTGAATTGGCAATATCGAAAAACAGCTGAACCGCGGTCGAGACCTTGTTGACGTTCTGGCCACCCGGCCCGCCGGCCAGTACGAATTGCTCCGTCAGCTCCCAGCCGGCAATGGTGATACGGTTGCTGATGTAAAGCGGGTCGCTGGCCATTATCTTTCTCCGCGCCGGTGATGCCACAGATCGCAAAAAATGAAAACAGCGGAGAAAACGAAAGAACCCGGCAAAAAGAAACCCGGCACTGGGCCGGGTTCCCTCCTCCTCACAAATGAGGCTTTATTCATTCAGCCGCAAGCAGAAGGCCCGGAGCTGCGTCACGAACCTTGCTGTCGACGTGATCTTCGAACTTGGTGAAGTTCGAAACGAACATCGACACCAGCTTCTTCGCCTGCGCGTCATAAGCTGCGCCATCGGCCCAGGTGGAACGCGGATCAAGGATCGCGCTGTCGACGCCGTCGAGCGACAGCGGCACGGCGAAACCGAAATTCGCATCGGTGCGGAATTCCGCATTCTTCAGGTCGCCGGTCAAAGCAGCGGTCAGAAGCGCGCGCGTCGCCTTGATGGGCATGCGCTTGCCGATGCCGTAAGCACCACCGGTCCAGCCGGTGTTGACCAGCCAGCAATCCACGCCGTGCTTGCCGATCAGCTCGCGCAGCAGGTTGCCGTATTCCGCCGGATGGCGCGGCATGAAGGGTGCACCGAAGCAGGTGGAGAAGGTGGCTTCCGGCTCGGTCACGCCCTTTTCCGTGCCGGCAACCTTTGCGGTGTAGCCGGAGAGGAAGTGGTACATGGCCTGTTCCGGCGTCAGACGCGCGATCGGCGGCAGCACGCCGAAGGCATCCGCCGTCAGCATGATGATCGTCTTCGGATGGCCGGCAATGCCCGTTTCCGATGCATTCGGAATGAAGTGCAGCGGATAGGCACTGCGGGTGTTTTCCGTCAGCGAATTGTCGTTGAAGTCGGGAACGCGGTTTTCGTCCAGCACGACGTTTTCGAGGACCGTGCCGAAACGGCGGGTCGCGGCATAGATTTCCGGCTCGGCTTCCGCCGAAAGCTTGATCGCCTTGGCATAGCAACCGCCTTCGAAATTGAAGATGCCGTGTTCGCCCCAGCCATGTTCGTCATCGCCGATCAGCGTGCGCGAAGGATCGGCCGACAGCGTCGTCTTGCCGGTGCCGGAGAGACCGAAGAATACGGCGGAATCACCCTCGGGACCGACATTGGCGGAGCAATGCATCGGCATCACGCCCTTGGCCGGCAGAAGGTAGTTCAGCACCGTGAAGACCGACTTCTTGTTTTCGCCGGCATAGGAGGTGCCGCCGATGAGAACGAGGCCATTGGTGAGATCGCAGGCGATCACGGTTTCCGAACGCACGCCGTGACGGGCCGGATCAGCCTTGAAGCTCGGGAGGTTGATGATGGTGAGCTTCTGGCTGAAGCCCGAAAGCGTCTCCCGCTTCGGCCGGATCAGCAGATTGCGGATGAACAGCGAATGCCAGGCAAGTTCGGTGACGACGCGGGTCGGCAGCGCATTTTCCTCATCGGCGCCGCCGATCAGATCCTGCACGTAAAGCGTCTTGCCGGCGGCATGGGCCAGCATGTCCTGACGCAGCAGCTCGAAATTTTCCGGCGACAGCGGCTTGTTGTTGTCCCACCAGATGGTGTTCTCGGTGGAAGCGTCGCGAACGACGAATTTGTCCTTCGGCGAGCGGCCCGTATGTTGGCCGGTGACGGCGCGCAGCGCGCCATCGATGGTCAGTTCGGCCTCGCCGTTACGGATCGCCTCTTCGTATAATTCGCTCTCATTGAGGTTATAAAAGACGCGGGAGGCCTCGCCCAGTCCGAGTTCCGCAACTCCATTGGCAGGATTATGAACCCCAAGCTCGTTCATGACGCGTTCCTTGTTAATGACGTTAAGGCCGTTGAAATTTTCACGGAAAATACGTGGCGGCTTTTGGAAACGCAAGAGCCTGACTTTAAAAAACTTAGTGATTTCAATATATTAATCGATTTAAAAGATTTTATTTCTTTTTAAATCGGTTGAAGACGCATTAAAATCCAGCTGCAGCGATTTTACGAAATCCTCTCGTCTCGCCCCCGCGATTTTGGGGCGAGTTTTCCTTTGCCACAATTTGTTCCACCTTTATACTCAAGAGAGTGGCTCGCGGCGCACAACCTTGGCTGGGTGAATGTCGGGAGTTACGAGAAAATGACGATGGAGACCAACTACATGCAGACGATCGCGCTTGTCGACGATGACCGGAATATTCTCACTTCGGTATCGATCGCGCTCGAAGCCGAAGGCTACCGGGTCGAAACGTATACGGACGGCGCCTCCGCGCTTGACGGGCTGATTGCCCGTCCGCCGCAGCTCGCCATTTTCGATATTAAGATGCCACGCATGGACGGCATGGAGCTCTTGCGGCGCCTTCGCCAGAAGTCGGACCTGCCGGTGATCTTCCTCACCTCCAAAGATGAAGAGATCGACGAACTGTTCGGCCTGAAGATGGGCGCGGACGACTTCATCACCAAGCCGTTCTCGCAGCGCCTTCTGGTGGAACGCGTCAAGGCTATCCTGCGCCGCGCCAGCAGCCGTGAGGCGTCCGCCGCAACCGGCAGCGTGCTGAAGCCGACCGCGGACCAACAGGCGCGCACGCTCGAGCGCGGGCAGCTCGCCATGGACCAGGAACGCCACACCTGCACCTGGAAGGGTGAGCCGGTGACGCTGACAGTCACGGAATTCCTCATCCTGCATTCGCTGGCCCAGCGGCCGGGCGTGGTGAAAAGCCGCGACGCGCTGATGGATGCCGCCTATGACGAACAGGTCTATGTGGACGACCGCACCATCGACAGCCACATCAAGCGCCTTCGCAAGAAGTTCAAACTGGTCGATGGCGACTTCGATATGATTGAAACGCTTTATGGCGTAGGATATCGCTTCCGCGAAGCGGCTTGAAAAAGCCGACTCGGGCAGAAGGGACCGCCCGAACCGGGGCGGTGAGGACTTGAATACGTGTTGAAGAAAACGCCGGAAACCGTCTCGGACAGCGACGATGCCGAAGAACGCGGCAGCGAACGCCGCCATCGTATCCATCCGCTGACGATCATCCGGCGCATTTTCGGCAATGCGGTGTTTTCCAGCCTCACGCGCCGTATCCTCTTCTTCAATGTCGCCGCAACAGTGGTTCTGGTCGGCGGCATTCTCTATCTCAACCAGTTCCGCGAAGGGCTGATCGACGCCCGCGTGGAAAGCCTGTTGACGCAGGGCGAAATCATCGCCGGCGCGGTCTCGGCTTCCGCCTCGGTCGATACCAACTCGATCACCATCAATCCGGAAAAGCTCCTCGAATTGCAGGCGGGGCAAAGCATCACCCCTGCCCCCAATGATGAGGATCTGAGTTTTCCTATCAATCCGGAGCGGGTGGCGCCGGTGCTGCGGCGGCTGATCTCGCCGACACGCACCCGCGCGCGGCTGTTCGATGCCGATGCCAATCTGCTGCTCGATTCCCGCCACCTTTATTCGCGCGGACAGGTTCTGCGCTTCGATCTGCCGCCGGTGACGCCTGAAACCCAGACCTGGGGTGACTGGTTCACCAGCATGTTCAACCGCATGCTGCAGCCGAGCAGCCTGCCGCAATATAAGGAAGCGCCCGGCGGTGACGGCTCCATCTATCCGGAAGTGATGAATGCGCTGACGGGCGTACGCGGCGCGGTCGTTCGCGTCACCGAAAAAGGCGAGCTGATTGTTTCGGTGGCCGTACCGGTGCAGCGCTTCCGGGCGGTGCTTGGCGTATTGCTGCTCTCCACGCAGGCGGGTGATATCGACAAGATCGTGCATGCGGAGCGCCTTGCCATCATGCGCGTCTTCGGCATCGCCACGCTCGTTAATATCGTGCTGTCGCTGCTTCTGTCCTCCACCATCGCCACCCCGCTCCGGCGGCTTTCGGCGGCCGCGATCCGCGTGCGCCGCGGGGCGAGAACGCGTGAGGAGATCCCGGATTTCTCGGCGCGCCAGGATGAAATCGGCAATCTCTCGATTGCGCTACGTGAAATGACAACGGCACTTTACGACCGTATCGACGCCATCGAAAGTTTCGCCGCCGATGTCAGCCATGAACTCAAGAACCCGCTGACCTCGCTGCGCAGCGCCGTGGAGACCCTGCCGCGCGCCAAGACGGAAGAGTCGAAGCAGCGCCTGACGGAGATCATCTTCCACGATGTGCGCCGCCTCGACCGCCTGATCAGCGATATTTCGGATGCCTCGCGGCTCGACGCGGAACTCGCGCGTGCCGACGCCTCGCCGGTTGATCTCGATGTGTTGATGAAGGGTCTGGTGGATATATCCCGCCAGATAAGCACCAAAAAGAAAAGTGTGACGATCGACTATGTTGTCGACCGAAAGGCAGGCGCCAAAACCTCCTTTGTGGTGAATGGCCACGACCTGCGCATCGGCCAAATCGTCACCAACCTCATCGAGAATGCGCGCTCTTTCGTAGCCGAGGAAAGCGGTCGTATCACGGTGCGCCTTTCCCGCCACAAGGATCGCTGCCTCGTACAGGTGGAAGACAATGGTCCCGGCATTCAGGCCGAAGATATCGACCGTATCTTCGAGCGCTTTTATACCGACCGGCCGGCCAGCGAAGGGTTCGGCCAGAATTCCGGCCTTGGTCTTTCCATCAGCCGCCAGATCGCGGAAGCCCATGGCGGCAGTCTGCGGGCGGAAAACGTGGTCGACAAATATGGCGTGATTTCCGGCGCGCGCTTCACCCTGTCGCTGCCGGCGGCCGAAACCCATGAACGCTGAACGCTTCAACCTGCACGCCACGGCCATCGTCGTTCAAAATACCGGCATCCTCTTCACCGGCCCCTCCGGCAGCGGCAAAAGCGAGCTTGCCTTCAGCTTTCTGACGGAGGCGGAACGGTGCGGATTGCCGGCGGCGCTGATCGGGGACGATCAGATTTTCGTGTATCGTGAGGACGGGAGGATCATCGCCGAGCGACCGGAAACGATCGCCGGCCTGCTGGAACTGCGCGGCAGCGGCATTGTTTCGGTGAAAAGCATTGCGCGCGCGCCACTAGATTTCGCCGTCACGACAGTTCTTTCACCGGAAAATCCAAGACTTCCCGAAGATGATGAAATGTTTTTTCTGCCCTGCGGTGGGCATCTTCCACTTCTGCGCATTCCGCTTGCAAGTCTTACGCCCTATGGAAAATTTGCTGCACTTGCTCAGAATCTTTTTAAAACGAATGTGAAGTGACGATGATTCGGGCGATTTTAGGCTTGCGATTCGCATTTTCCTCATCAAGATGAAATCCCACCGATGGACAGGATTGCCGCGTTGCGATAGTCGGCAATGAGAGTGCGTGTGCAAGGGAGCATTTCATGATCGGACTAGTGCTTGTCACCCATGGCAAGCTGGCTGAGGAGTTTCGCCATGCGTTGGAGCATGTCGTTGGTCCCCAGAAATTGATCGAGACGGTTTGTATCGGTCCCGAAGACGACATGGATCAGCGCCGGCAGGATATCATCGACGCCGTTGCGCGCGCCAATGATGGCAATGGCGTCATCATTCTGACGGACATGTTCGGCGGCACGCCCTCCAATCTCGCGATCTCCGTCATGAATAACGGCAACGTCGAAGTCATCGCCGGGGTCAATCTTCCCATGCTGATCAAGCTTGCCGGCGTTCGCAGCGAAGATAATATGGACAAGGCCCTTCAGGATGCTTCCGATGCCGGCCGCAAATATATCAACGTCGCCAGCCGCGTTTTGAGCGGAAAATAAGAAGTCAGCCCATGTTGCCTCTCTCCCGGGAATTGCCGATCATCAACAAGCGCGGTCTCCACGCCCGGGCATCCGCCAAGTTCGTGCAGATGGTCGAGGGGTTCGATGCGACGATCACAGTCTCCAAGGATGGCATGACCGTTGGCGGCACATCCATCATGGGCCTGATGATGCTGGCGGCAAGCCCCGGATGCAGCGTCTATGTCGAAGCGAGCGGCAATCAGGCGGCAGAGGCGCTGGCCGCACTGGAAGCGCTGGTCGCCGATCGCTTCGGCGAAGAAGCCTGAGTCAGCACCATATAAAGACATAAAGACTTCTTTATATCATCATTGCCAGATCGTTCGTGGCCTGCTAAACCGCTGCTACGTTTAAGAGCCGGGCTGTCAGGCGCGGCATTTCTGATCTGGAGAACCTCATGAGCCTTGAGAAGGACTACGTCATCGCCGATATCAACCTTGCCGCATTCGGCCGCAAGGAACTGGACATCGCCGAAACCGAAATGCCGGGCCTGATGTCCTGCCGCAAGGAGTTCGGCGAAAGCAAGCCGCTGAAGGGTGCACGCATCACCGGTTCGCTTCACATGACGATCCAGACCGGCGTTCTCATCGAAACGCTCAAGGAACTGGGCGCGGAAATCCGCTGGGCCTCCTGCAACATCTTCTCGACCCAGGACCATGCGGCAGCGGCCATTGCAGCAGCCGGCATTCCGGTCTTCGCCGTCAAGGGTGAAAGCCTGACGGAGTATTGGGAATACACCGACAGGATCTTCCAGTGGACCGATGGCGGCCTCTCCAACATGATCCTCGACGATGGTGGCGACGCCACCATGTATATCCTGCTCGGCGCACGCGCCGAAGCCGGTGAAGACGTTCTTTCCAATCCGGGTTCGGAAGAAGAGGAAATCCTCTTCGCGCAGATCAACAAGCGCCTCAAGGCTTCGCCCGGCTGGTTCACCAAGCAGCGCGACGCACTGAAGGGCGTGACGGAAGAAACGACCACCGGCGTTCATCGTCTTTACGACCTCAGCAAGAAGGGCCTGCTGCCCTTCCCGGCCATCAACGTCAACGACAGCGTCACGAAGTCGAAATTCGACAACAAATACGGCTGCAAGGAATCTCTCGTCGACGGCATTCGCCGCGCAACCGACGTGATGATGGCCGGCAAGGTTGCCGTCGTTTGCGGTTACGGTGATGTGGGCAAGGGTTCCGCAGCCTCGCTGCAGGGCGCCGGCGCCCGCGTGAAGGTCACAGAAATCGACCCGATCTGCGCGCTTCAGGCCGCGATGGACGGTTTCGAAGTCGTCCGTCTGGAGGACGTGGTTTCCTCCGCCGACATCTTCATCACCACCACCGGCAACAAGGACGTGATCCGCATCGAGCATATGCGCGAGATGAAGGACATGGCCATCGTCGGCAACATCGGTCACTTCGACAACGAAATCCAGGTCGCCTCGCTGCGGAACCTGAAGTGGACGAACATCAAGCCGCAGGTCGACATGATCGAGTTCCCGAAGGGTAACCGCATCATCCTGCTCTCCGAAGGCCGCCTGCTGAACCTCGGCAATGCGACCGGTCACCCGTCCTTCGTCATGTCTGCGTCCTTCACCAACCAGGTGCTTGGCCAGATCGAGCTCTTCACCAAGCAGGGCGAATACAAGAACGAAGTTTACGTGCTGCCAAAGCACCTCGACGAGAAGGTCGCGCGCCTCCACCTCGAGAAGCTCGGTGTGCGGCTAACGGAACTTTCCGACCTTCAGGCAGATTATATCGGCATCTCCAAGGAAGGTCCGTTCAAGGCGGAACACTACAGATATTAATTTCATAGTTAATATCCACTGAAATTACACAATATCTAGATGCCGCGCGCTTGACAAAGCGCGCGGCATCTTTTTTGCGCGCTCCCTTTCCGCAGATTTATGAAGGCGGTATTGTCATCAGACTTGATTCGGACACGCCAAAGGGCGGCGGGGACGAAATGGGATGTCTTGTCGAAGATGCGGCACATAGGACGGAGACAGACCGGGGATGACGGTTCACAATTCGGATCTGCGCGAGCAGACAGTTCAACGCGTTGAAAACACGCATGCGGGCGTGGCATTGAGCGCGCAGGTGTTGGAGCGTTACCGGCTGGCAATCCGTGCGATCCGGACCGGCTTTTCGCGGGCGCATATCCTGCTTTCGGGTACGGTTCTCGCCGGCTCGACGACCGTTGTGATGGCCCAGGACGGCCTTGTGGCAAAGACCAGCGCACGGTTATTCTCCTCTGGAGAAACCATCACCTATTCGCTTTTCGTCGGCATGCTCTCAGCAACGCTGTTTTCCGTCGTCTGGCTGGTGCGTCAGCGCGGCAATATCGAGGCGGAAAGCAGCGAATACCGTCAGGCGCTGGCGCAATCCCACCACAAGATCGCGAAATACGAGGCGCTGATCTCCGACAGGAGCCGCCGCATCGTCATCTGGGACGGCGCGGACAAGCGCCCGGAATTTCTGGGACAGCTGCCGGCCGAGACCGGTGTGCCGCAGGCGGATCAGGATTTTCTGGCATTCGGCCGCTGGCTGAAACCGGCATCCGCGAGCCAGCTTGAAAAATCCATCGAAAAACTGCGCAGCCACGCCCAGAGTTTCGATCTGACCATCGAGACGCAGCGTGGCGAAGTCATCGAGGTTCAGGGCCGCGTTTCCGGCGGCAATGCCTTTGCGCGTTTCATCGCGCTCAACAATCTGCGTGCCGAACTCGCCGAATTGCAGGTGGAGCGCGAGCGTCTGCTTGCCTCCGTCTCAACATTTCAGGAACTTCTCGATTCCATCGAACAGCCTGTCTGGCGTCGCAATAGCGAAGGTGAACTCACCTGGGTCAATCACGCTTATGCCCATGCGGTGGATGCGCGCAATGCCGAGCAGGCCATTCAGGAGAAGCGCGAACTTCTGAACACCGTCACCCGCCAGAAGATACGCGCGGCCGCGACACCGGAATCACCCTATCACGATCGTATTTCAACCGTCGTTTCCGGTAACCGCAGCTTCTTCGATGTCGTCGATATCAAGACGGCGGGCGGATCTGCCGGTATCGCCATCGATGCCACCGAAGCCGAAACCATCAGCGAAGAACTCAAGCGGGTTCTGAAAAGCCACGCGGAAACGCTCGATCAT
This sequence comes from Rhizobium sp. BR 250, assembly GCF_047445855.1. Lineage (NCBI taxonomy): Bacteria > Pseudomonadati > Pseudomonadota > Alphaproteobacteria > Hyphomicrobiales > Rhizobiaceae > Rhizobium > Rhizobium sp. BR 250. The sequence continues at coordinate 354,651 of NZ_JARWKW010000005.1, read as the reverse complement.
CTGGCAACGCCCGTTGCCATTTTCGACGGCCGGCAGCGGCTGCAATTTTACAATCAGGCTTTTGCCAGCCTGTGGGGTTTCGATCTGGTTTTCCTCGAATCCGGTCCTGATAATTCCGAGCTTCTGGACAGGCTGCGCAGCGCCGGCAAGTTGCCCGAACAGCTGAACTGGAAGAACTGGAAGGAGACGGCGCTTTCCGTCTACCGTTCGCTCGATACCAAGACCGATCTCTGGCACCTGCCCAACGGCCAGACGTTGCGGGTCATCGCCACGGCCCATCCGCAGGGTGGCGCGACCTGGGTTTTCGAGAACCTGACCGAGCAGGTCGACCTGCAGATGCGTTACAACACCTTGGTGAAGGTGCAGGGCGAAACCATCGACCATCTGGCCGAAGGTGTCGCCGTGTTCGGCGCAGACGGGCGCATTCGCCTGTCCAACCCGGCATTCCGGGCCCTCTGGGGCGTCACGGCGGAACAGGCGGAAACGGGCACGCATATTCGTGCCATCGAAACCGCCTGCGCCCAATCCTATGACGGGCCGGACGGCTGGCGCGCCTTCAGCCAGTTCATCACCAGCTTCGATGACGAACGGCCGTCGCGGCAGGGCACGCTGGAGCTGCTTTCCGGTCTCGTGCTTGATTATGCGATCATTCCGCTGCCGGATGCGCAGACCATGCTGACCTTCGTCAACATGACGGACAGCGTGCGCGCCGAGCGGGCGCTCAAGGAAAAGAACGACGCACTTCTGAAGGCCGATGAGCTGAAGAACGATTTCGTGCAGCATGTGTCCTACGAGCTGCGCTCGCCGCTGACCAATATCATCGGCTTCACCGATCTCCTGAAGACACCCGGCATCGGCCAATTGACGGAACGGCAGGCGGAATATCTCGACCATATTTCCACCTCGTCCTCCGTTCTCCTGACCATCGTCAACGATATTCTCGATCTCGCGACCGTTGATGCGGGCATCATGCAGCTCAATTATTCGGATAATGATCTGAACGAGTTGCTCGACGATGTTTCGGTGCAGATCGCCGATCGGCTGCAGGAAAGCGGTATTTCGCTCGAGATCGTCGCGCCTGCCCATCTCGGCAGCCTGGTGGCCGATCACCAGCGGCTGAAACAAATTCTCATCAAGCTCCTGACCAACGCCATCAATTTCGCGCCGGAAGGCTCCTCGGTGCAGCTCTCCTGCCAGCGCAGCGAGGGTGACTTCGTATTCTCCGTTGCGGACAAGGGTCCGGGTATCCCTGAAGACATGCTGAAGACGGTGTTCGACCGTTTTGCGACGCGTGGCAATGGCGGGCGGCGGACCGGTGCGGGGCTTGGCCTTTCCATTGTCGAAAGCTTCGTCAGCCTGCATCACGGCACCGTCAGTATCGACAGTCGGCCCGGCAACGGCACCATCGTCACCTGCCGTATTCCCTCCGCCACACGGCCGCATTCCATCGCCGCAGAATGAGCGAAGACATCTTGTCGATCACCATCTCCCTCGAAGGAGAAAAGGACACCATCAGGCTCGGTGAAGACCTTGCTCTCGCCCTGAAACCCGGTGATTGCCTGGCGCTGATCGGCGATCTCGGCGCCGGCAAGTCGACGCTCGCCCGCGCCTTCATTCGGGCCATGGCGGATGAGCCCGATCTTGAGGTTCCAAGCCCAACCTTCACCATCATCCAAACCTATGCCACGCGCATTCCCGTCGCCCATCTCGATCTTTACCGGCTTTCGGATGTTTCGGAGCTGGATGAACTCGGCATCGACGAGATGCTGGAGGACGGTATCTGCCTGATCGAATGGCCGGATATCGCCGCCGAGGCTCTGCCGCCGGAACAGACGATCACCCTGCGCCTGACGCATTCGGGCGAAGGTCGCGTGGCCGTGATAGAGGCACCCGCACGACAGAAAGCACGGCTCGACCGTGTTTTCGCCATTCGTGAATTCCTGGCGAAAAACGGCAGAGGCGATGCAACCCGCCGTTTCCTGAGCGGCGATGCCTCTACACGCGCCTATGAGACGATTTCCACCGATGGCTCCGACCTTATTCTGATGGACTGGCGGCGCCCCATGAGGGGAGCAATCGTTGCGGATGGCAAGACTTATGCGGAAATCGTCCATCTTGCCCAGGATGCGCGCTCCTTCGTGGCAATCGGCGATTATCTGCGAGACAGCGGCTTCTGCGCGCCGGAGATTCTGGCCGCGGATATCGATCAGGGCATTCTCCTGCTGGAGGACCTCGGGCGAGAGGGTGTGCTGGCTGCTGACGGCACACCGATAGAAGAACGTTATCTTCAAAGTGTCGTCTGTCTCGCCGCCCTTCACCAGACACCGCGCCCGGCATTGCTGCCGATGCGCAATGGCAGCACATACGAAATTCCTGCCTTCGACCGGCAGGCGATGAAGATCGAAGTCTCGCTACTGGTGGAATGGTATCTGCCCCATAAGCGCGGCGGAGCGCTCACCGAAGGTGAGAAGCGGGATTATTACGCCATATGGGACGGCCTGATCGACGCGCTCGCCGGCTGTGAAACGGGGCTTCTGCTACGCGACTTCCATTCGCCGAACCTGCTCTGGCAGGCTGAGAACAGCGGTATCCAGCAGGTTGGCCTGATCGATTTTCAGGACGCGATGATTGGCCCCACCGCTTATGATCTCGCCTCCATCGTGCAGGATGCGCGGGTTACCATCTCCCCCGAATTACAGACACGCCTGCTTTCGCATTATCTCGACAGCAGAAATGCGACGCCTGCCTTCGATGAGACCTTATTCCTCAAGGCTTTCGCCATCATGTCGGCGCAGCGCAACTGCAAGCTTGCCGGTATCTGGGTGAGGCTGTTGGAACGGGACAAGAAACCCGGTTATATGAAACATATGCCGAGGACGTTCCGTTATCTCGCTGACGCGCTTTCGCATCCCGAACTCGCGCCACTTCGAGAGTGGTGTGTCCGCATGGGCATGGAATTTAACGACTAACACGGTTGACCACGATGACGATCAAAAACGCGATGGTGCTGGCCGCCGGGCTTGGCACGCGGATGCGCCCGATCACCGATACGATTCCCAAGCCGCTTGTGAAGATCGCCGGCAAGCCGATGATCGACTACGCGCTCGACGCCCTTGTCGAAGCCGGAGCCGAGAAGATCGTCGTTAATGTGCATCACCATGCGGAGCAGATGATCGCCCATCTGGCGCATCGCTCGGACGCCGAAATACTGATTTCCGACGAGCGTTCCCAGCTGATGAATTCCGGCGGCGGGCTCGCAAAAGGCCTGAAGCTTCTGGAACCCGGTCCGGTCTTCGTCATGAATGCCGATCTCTTCTGGATTGGCGAGCAATTGAACGCCGTCAGCAATCTGCGCAAGCTTGCGCAGTTCTTCGACCCGGCCCGCATGGATATGGCGTTGCTCTGCGTCGACATGGATCGCACCACCGGCCACAATGGCAAGAGGGATTTCAACCTTGCCGGTGACGGGAAACTGGCGCGTTATCGCGACGGAGACCCGAACCCGGTGGTTTATGCTGGCGCCATTGCCATGGATTCGCGCCTGCTCGACGATGCGCCGGCGGATGCCTTCAACCTCAATATCTATTTCGACCGGGCCATTGAGAAAGAACGGCTTTTCGGGCTTTCTCTGGATGGCCACTGGATCACCGTCGGCACGCCGGATGCGATTGACGATGCGGAAAGCATCATCCGGCAGTTCAGGGAAAAACGTTTCGCATGACGCTCACCCACCACGCAAAGCGCGTCCTGACGATCGCTGCGGGAACGCCGTTCCTCAAGACGCTCGCGGAAACGCTGTGTGACGGGCGGCTAACAGCCGGCTATAGATATGATCCGGCCGACCCTCTTTCGCTTGCGAGCGTGACGATCTATGTGCCGACGCGGCGCTCCGCCCGCGTGCTACGCTCCGAATTCGTCGATCTTCTGGGCGGCCGATCCGCCATTCTGCCGCTGATCCGGCCTCTTGGTGAAACAGACGACGATAGCGGTTTCTTCGACATCGAAAATCCTGAGATCATGGATCTGGCGCCACCGATTTCCGGCACCGGCCGGCTGATCGAACTGGCGCGCCTCATCCTCGCCTGGCGCAACAGCCTGCCCGACGCCATCCGGGCGATCCATTCGGATTCGCCGCTCGTCGCCCCCGCCAGCCCCGCGGATGCCATATGGCTTGCGCGTGCACTCGGCGAAGTGATCGACGCGATGGATACCGAAGAAAAGGATTGGGAGGCACTCCAGCATCTCGATACCGGCGAACATGCGCAATGGTGGCAGCTGACGGCGGATTTCCTGAAGATCGCCAGCGTCTTCTGGCCGGCGCGGCTTGCTGAACTCAACCGTTCCTCGGCGGGCCGGCATCGCAACGCCATCCTTCGGGCGGAGGCGGACCGGCTTGCCAATTTGCCGGATACCGGGCCGATCATCGTGGCGGGCTCCACAGGCTCCATTCCGGCAGCCGCCGATCTCATCGCCGCCGTTGCGGCCCTGCCGCAGGGCACCGTCGTGCTTCCGGGGCTCGATCTTGCCATGCCCGAAGAACAGTGGCAGGCGATTGCCGAGGACCCCACCGATCCTTCGAGCCGCACCCATTCGCAATATGGGCTTTATATGCTGCTACAGAAGCTCGGCATGTTCCGGGACGATGTGGCTCAGATCGGTGCTCTCGATCGTGATCTGGAAAAACGCGCGGCCGTATTTTCGGCCGCCCTCGCACCCGCCAAGTCCACAAGCGACTGGAACCGCTGGCGCGAAGACAGGGATCCCGGCTTTTTCGACGAAGCCTTCGCGGCGGCCACGCTGATCGAGGCCGCCAATGAGCGTGAAGAAGCAACCGCCATCGCAGTGGCGCTCAGACTGGCACTCGAAACATCGGGGACGGGACGACCGTCTCAGGCGGCGCTGATAACGCCCGACCGCGGGCTGGCGCGGCGGGTCGCGACCGAGTTGCAGCGTTTCGGCATCGAAGCCGACGATTCGGCCGGTACGCCACTGTCCGCCACGCCACAGGCAGGGCTGACACAACTGGCGCTGGAGGCGATCCTAAGGCCCGGAGACCCGGTGCCGATCATTTCACTTCTGAAGCATCCCCTCGCCCGCTTCGGGCTTTCCGGTGACGCTTTTACCAAGGCTTCGAAAGCGCTGGAGCTGATCGCTCTGCGCGGCGGGCGCGTCGAAACCGAAATCGGCAATCTCGAAGCGGTTCTGGATGCGCAGCTTCTGGCCCAGCGCGACGACCGGCACCCACCTGCTTGGCGGGTGGCGCTGCCGGAAGGAAGCGTTGAGGCGGCCCGCGATCTTGCGCGGCGTATAGCGACTGCCACGGAGCCGCTCGGTTCCGCCTTCATCCGTCGTGACCGTTCCGGCCGCGCCTTCACCGGTAAATTGCCGCTTTCCGATTGGGCGGAGCGGACAGGCCGGGTGATCGAGGCCATCTGCGCTGACGACAGTAATGATCTGGCCGCATTATGGTCCGGCGAGGCGGGAGACAAACTCTCCAGCCTCTTTGCAGAACTCATGGAGAGCGGCGACATCCTCGACGCGGACGGGCCGCAATGGATCGATATTTTTGCAGCGCTGGTGGCGGGCGAATCGATCAAGCCGCGATCCATGCGCCATCCGCGCATTTTCATCTTCGGCGCGCTGGAGGCGCGACTACAAAGTGTCGACACCGTCGTCATCGGCGGCCTCAATGAAGGGCTCTGGCCAGGCCAGACGGCGAATAACCCGTTCCTGTCCCGCAGCATGAAGACCGCCATCGGGCTCGAACCGCCGGAACGGCGCATCGGCCAGCTGGCGCATGATTTCGAGATGGCGAACGGCACCAGACAGATTTTTTACACCCGGGCGCTAAGGCAGGGCTCCACCCCCGCCGTTGCCTCCCGCTGGCTGCAACGGCTGCTGGCACTGGGCGGCGAGAATTTTGCCGAAGAACTGAGGAAACGCGGCGAGACCTATCGCCACTGGGCGGGGCTGGTGGATGAAAGCATCGATCAGGAGGCCGCCAAGCGCCCTGCCCCGAAACCGCCGGCCGATCTTCAGCCGAAGAACTACTCCTTCAGCGAAGTGGGACGCCTGCGCCGCGATCCCTATTCGATCTATGCGCGGCGCATCCTGAAACTGGACCCGCTCGACCCGTTCAACCGCGACCCGAACGCCGCCGATCGCGGTACGCTCTATCACAGGATTATCGAGCGTTATTCCCGTGAGGAGCACATTCCTGGTACACCGGCCTCGCTCGCAGCCATGCAACGCATTCTCGACGAATGTTTCGACGCGGAAAACCTGCCTGCGCATGTGGATGTTATCTGGCGTCCGCGTTTTGCGGCGGTGGCCCGCGCCTTCATCGATTGGGAGAAAGAACGGCAACCCTCCATCCGCCGAAGCTTTTTCGAAGCACGGGCGGGCCAAGAAATCGCCGAGGCAGGCATCCGGCTGACCGGCGTCGCCGACCGTATCGACATCAAGACCAGCGGCCAGGCGGATATTATCGACTACAAGACCGGTCTTGCACCTTCCGTCAATCAGGCGCGGGCGTTGCTCGACCCGCAACTGGCGCTGGAAGCGGCGGCACTGATGCGCGGCGCCTTCCGCGAAACAGGTTCGCCTACGCCTGAGAATCTCATCTATGTGCGCCTGCGGCCGGGAGACCGATTTTTTCCCGATCAGGTGAATAACGAACATTCCAGCCGAAGCGGTAAAAGACCGCCGAAATCCGCTATCGAACTGGCGACGGAATCGATCGACCAGCTTGCCAAATTCGTACGCTCGCTGCGCGAAGGCGAAAACGGTTTCGCATCACGGCTGGTGCCTGAAGAACAGCAGTCCTATGGCGGGGAATATGACCACCTCGCCCGCGTTTCGGAATGGTCGACGGCGGAACCGGGAGACGGCGATGACGATTGACCCCTTCGATGCCGGCCCCACCGCCGACACGCCGGAAAGCTGGATCGACTGGACCAGCGCCCGGCAGCGGCTTGCCTCCGATCCCGCGAGTTCCGCCTGGGTGTCGGCCAATGCCGGTTCCGGCAAGACCCATGTTCTGACCCAACGCGTCATCCGCCTGCTGCTGGCCGGGTGCCGCCCCTCGGCGATCCTCTGCCTCACCTATACCAAGGCCGCGGCATCTGAAATGTCGAGCCGCGTCTTCGACCGGCTGGCGGAATGGGCAACTTTGCCGGATTCCGATCTCAAGGACCGCATCGCCGCCATCGAAGGCAAGGTGCCGGATCGCATCAAACTTGCCGAAGCGCGGCGGTTGTTCGCCAAGGCGCTGGAGACCCCGGGCGGGCTGAAAATCCAGACCATCCACGCTTTCTGCGAAGCCCTGCTGCACCAGTTTCCGCTGGAGGCCAATGTCGCCGGCCATTTCTCGGTTCTCGATGATCGCGCCGCCACCACGCTTCTGGCCGAGGCCCGCCGCTCGCTTCTGACGGCGGTTTCAACCGAGGGCGGCACGGAATTGGCGCAGGCGCTTGCCTATGTGCTCGATCTCGCCGACGAAAGTGGGCTGGAAGCGCTGCTTTCCGCCATCATCGCCAATCGCAGCGCGCTTCGCACCTTTTTGCACGAGGCAAAACAGTCGGGTGGTCTTGATGCCCGGTTGCGGCAGGACATGCAGATTGCGACGGGAGAGACCGAAGAGACAGCAGCGGCGGCCTTTTGGCCCCTGCCCGGCCTTTCCGGGTTGGCACTCGACACCTATCTCACGCTTGCCGACGAGGTTGGCGGATCGCGAGTCATCGATGTCGCTTATGCCCTCCGGGAAGCAAAGCGGCAGGCGGACCCCGTGCGGAGGATGGAATTCATCGAGGCCGCGCTGCTAACCGCCAAGGGTGAGAAAAAATCGGATACCTATGTCATCAACAAGGGCATGCAGAAATCCGCGCCCGATCTCGTTGATGCGCTGACGCTGGCGCGCGACCATGTCGTTGCCTGCCGCAATCGTTATCGTCTGGTGCGCATGCTGGCGGCAACAAAAAGCGCCCTTGTGCTGGCCGAGCGGTTGATCGGCGATTTCGAAGACCTGAAAAAGCAGCGAAGCCAACTCGATTTCGAGGACCTGATCGAGCGCGCCGCCAATCTGCTCAACCGTGATACGGCGGGTGCGTGGGTGCATTACAAGCTGGATCAGGGCATCGACCATATCCTCGTCGACGAGGCGCAGGATACCAGCCCGGTGCAATGGTCGATCATCCAGTCACTGGCGGCGGATTTCTTTACCGGTGAAAGCGCCCGTATGGGGCGGCGCACGCTGTTTGCCGTGGGTGACGAAAAACAGTCGATCTATTCTTTTCAGGGCGCACGGCCGGAGCGGTTCTCGCAGGAGCGTGACGAGACCAAAAGGCGTGTCGATCAGGTGGAACAGGCCTTCCACCGCATCCGCCTGCCGCTCTCCTTCCGTTCCACGAAGGATGTGCTGGCCGCCGTCGACCAGGTCTTTTCAGACCCGAAAAATGCAAGCGGCCTCAGCGCTGACAATGAGCCCGTCGAACATCGCTCCAACCGCGCCGGCCATCCCGGCACGGTGGAAGTGTGGGACATGGTGGCGCCGGAAACCACGGAAGACGAAGAGGACTGGACCGCGCCCTTCGATGCGCTACGCGAGAGCGCGCCGGCCACCATCGTCGCCCGCCGCATCGCCGCGCGCATTGCCGACATGATCGGCAATGAAACCGTCATTGAAAAGGGTGTGGAGCGCGCCGTCGAACCCGGCGATATTCTCGTGCTTGTCAGAAAACGTGCTGCCTTCGTCAACGCGCTGACCCGCGAGTTGAAGCGGCGCAAGAACATTCCCGTTGCCGGTGCCGACCGCCTCCGTCTGACCGATCACATTGCCGTACAGGATCTTCTGGCGCTCGGCCGGTTCGTGGTGCTGCCGGAGGACGACCTGTCGCTGGCGGCGCTGCTGAAAAGCCCGCTCTTCAATCTGACGGAAGACGATGTCTTCGAGATCGCAGCGACGCGATCCGAGACGGAGAGCGTGTGGCAGAGGCTGCAAATCCTTTCGGACGAAGCATCCAGCCGTCTATCCATCGTCACCGACAAGCTTCGGGGTTTCATATCACTTTCAAAAACAGCCACGGTGCATGATTTTTTCGCAGCGGTTCTGACCCTGCATGACGGGCGCAAAAAATTCCTCGGGCGGCTTGGCAACGAGGCGAGCGACGTTCTCGACGAGTTCCTGTCCTTTGCGCTGGATCACGAAAGAACCGGCCTGCCCGGCCTCCAAGCCTTTCTTTCCATTCTGGAGACCGATTCACCTGAAGTTAAGCGCGAGCAGGATAAGGATCTTGGCGAAGTGCGCATCATGACCGTGCACGCCTCCAAGGGCCTGGAAGCGCCGGTGGTCTTTGTCGTCGATGGCGGCTCGAAAGCCTTCAACCACAGCCATGTGCCGAAACTGCGCTTCGTCGAAGCGGACGGCGATGCCTTTCCGGTCTGGCTGCCCGGCAGCGGTTTTTCCAATCATCTCATTCGCTCGGATGAGGAACGCCTGAAAACGGCGGCGGAAGACGAATATCGCCGGCTGCTTTACGTGGCGATGACGCGTGCCGCCGATCATCTGGTTGTCTGCGGTTATCGCGGCCAGAAGGAAAATCCCGAATGCTGGCACGCTATCGTCAAGGTGGCGCTTGCGGATAATCAGGATCATTGCCAGCCGCAGCTGTTCAGTGCCGATGGCGAGGAATGGCAGGGGCTTGTCTGGCGCAAGTCCGAAGCACGCGCGACGCCCGCTCCGCACAAGCCGGCGGAACCCCAGCAGGAAGAAGACCAGGCGCTCCCGGTCGGCCTCCTCACACCCCTGCCTGCCCTGCCCTCCCTGCCGAGACCACTCAGCCCTTCGGGCGCCGGGACGATCATTGATGACGGTGCGGACGATCTGGCCGTGCGTTCACCACTGTTCGGAGAAAAAACCGAGGCTTCCAGCCTTGCCCTGCAAAGGGGCAGGCTGGTGCATCGCATGTTGCAAGCCCTGCCCGATTTTGTGGAAAGCGAACGCGAAGAGGCGGCCCGGCGTTATGCCGAGCGCGCGGCGCGTTTCTGGCCCGCCACTGAGCGGGAACATTTGATACAGGCGGTTTTGCGGGTCCTCTCCGAACCGGCGGTGCAACCGGCCTTTTCTGCCAACAGCCGTGCGGAAGTGTCGATCATGGGCACGATGACCCTCGGCCGGCAGCACTATGCCGTCTCCGGCCGCGTCGACCGGCTGGCGGTGGAGGGTGATCGGGTCATTCTGGTCGATTACAAGACGAACCGCGTGCCGCCGCGCGAAGCACGCGAGATCCCCTTCTCGCACGTCGCCCAGCTTGCCATTTATCGTGAAATTCTGGCGCCGCTTTATCCCGGCAAGGAATTTGTCTGTGCGCTGATCTATACGGAAAATGCCGCTTTTGTGCGGGTTGGCGACGATGCCATGGCAGAGGCCCTTGCCGCAATAAAGACAAAGTGAGATACCGGGGCATTGAAATTTCGACGCGCCCGCATCACATCGATAGCGGAAAAGATTAGCTGAAAGGAGAGCCAGATATGGCTACCGTAAAAGTCGATGCCGCAAACTTCCAGTCTGAAGTCCTTGAATCTGCCGAACCCGTCGTGGTGGATTTCTGGGCCGAATGGTGCGGTCCGTGCAAGATGATCGCGCCGAGCCTTGAGGAAATTTCCTCCGAGCTCGCCGGCAAGGTCAAGGTTGCGAAGCTCAACATCGACGAAAACCCGGAACTGGCCGCCCAGTTTGGCGTTCGCTCGATCCCGACGCTCGCCATGTTCAAGGGTGGCGAAGTGGCCGATATCAAGGTTGGCGCAGCACCCAAGACCGCGCTTTCCGCCTGGATTTCCAGCGCCGCTTGAGCATCATCCGATGGAATGAAAAAAGCCCGGCATCATCGCCGGGCTTTTTTATTGGGGAACCGTGCCGTTGAAGGCAAGGGCGTTTCCGGCAAGATAAAGCGACCCGCCGATCAGGATGCGCGGCGGCGGTCCTTCGGGATCGACACGGCGCGACAGCTCCTCCAGAGCGTGCGTCAATGACGATGTGGGCGCGGCCACCAGACCGGCATCAAAGGCAGCATGGGCAAGCACGACAGGGTCGATCGCCGCATCCGTGCCGCCAATCGGTACGGTGAAGACATATTCGGCGATATCGGCAAAAGCCTTGAAATAACCCACCGGATCCTTGGTATTGATCATGCCCGCAATGATGAAGAGCGGGCGCGGCGTCTTTTCCTCAAAACCTGCCATGGCCTCGGCAATCACTTCGCCCGCGCCGGGGTTGTGACCGCCATCGATCCAGATTTCCGCGCCCTTCGGGGCGATTTCCGCGATTTTGCCGGTCAGGATGCGCTGAAGGCGGCCGGGCCATTCCACTGAGGTCATGGCCTTTTCGATCATCCGTTCCGTCACTTCGAAACCGGCGGCCTTGACGGCGCGGATCGCAGCTGCCGCATTGGCGAGCTGATGACGGCCGGGAAGCCGCGGCAAAGGTGCATCAGCCAAGCCGAACTCGTCCTGATAAACCATGCGGCCGAATTCTTCATGTGCGGAAAAATCCTGTCCGTAGACGGAAACGGGGCAGCCAAGCCGCTCGGCCGTAGCGACGAGCGTTTCACGCGCCGCGTCATATTCCTGATGGCCGATGACGACGGGTGAGCCCTTTTTCATGATGCCAGCCTTTTCAGCGGCAATCAGCTCCACGCGATCGCCGAGATAAGCTTCATGGTCGAGCGAAATCGGCATGATGATGGAAACGGCAGGGTTATTGATTACATTGGTCGCATCGAAGCGACCGCCCAGTCCGACCTCGACGATCGCAGCGTCAGCCGGATGCTCCGAAAAAAGCAGAAACATGACGGCCGTCAAAATTTCGAAAACGGTGATCTTCTGCCCATCATTAGCGACTTCGATGCGACGCAGGGCGTCCGCGAAGACAGCGTCCTCAACAAAGCGGCCCCTCTCACCGGCGACGCCGAGACGATAGCGCTCATGCCAGTTGACGAGATGCGGCTTGGTGTGGACATGGACAGGAAGTCCGGCTGCTTCCAGTAGTGCCCGACAAAAGGCAGAGACAGAACCCTTGCCATTGGTGCCCGCCACATGGATTACCGGCGGCATTCTGTTTTGCGGATTGCCGAGTTTTTCGAGAAGACGGGAAATTCTATCGAGTGAAAGATCAAACCCCTTGGGGTGGAGCTGCATCAGCTCTTCAATGATCTTTTCGGCCTCACCGATCGCGGGCTTCGTCATGTCTTCCATTCGCCTTTCAGGCGTTTTGCTTGCCATTTGTCCGCCGCCCCAAAAAATGAAATCAGGCAACGTTATAGCATCATCCCGAAGGCAGTTTATGCCTCCGGGCGACATATTTTTTTCCTCAGGCCGAAGCGGCCAGCGGAACCACAGCGTTTGCATTGTCAGCAGGCGCTTTGGTCATGATCTTCAGCATGCTGGCCAGCGTGTCCGGGATTTCGCGACGATCAATGACCATATCCACCATGCCGTGTTCCAGCAGGTATTCCGAGGTCTGGAAGCCTTCCGGCAGCTTTTCGCGAATGGTCTGCTCGATGACGCGTTTGCCGGCAAAGCAGATTTCCGCACCCGGCTCGGCAATATGCACATCGCCCAGCATGGCGTAGGAGGCCGTGACGCCACCCGTGGTCGGGTTTGTCAGAACCACGATATAGGGCATGCCGGCTTCTTTCAGCATGTTCACTGCAACCGTCGTGCGCGGCAGCTGCATCAGCGAAAGAATACCTTCCTGCATGCGGGCACCGCCGGATGCAGGGAACATGACGAGCGGGCAACGCTCGGAGATGGCGCGCTCAAAAGCCTTGACGATAGCCTCACCGGCGGCAATGCCGAGCGAGCCGCCCATGAACTGGAATTCATGCACGACGGCAACAATCTTCAGGCCCTTCAGCAGGCCAACACCGGCAAGGATCGTATCTTCCTGCTCGGTCTTTGCACGGCTGTCGCGCAGGCGATCGGTGTATTTCTTGGAATCGCGGAATTTCAGCGGGTCCTGCGCCACTTTCGGCTGCGGCAGTGCCTCATAGACGCCGCCATCAAAAAGATCGGCAAGGCGCGCCTTGGCCGGCATCTTCATGTGGTAGCCGGAAGCCGGGATGACCCACTTGTTGTCTTCCAGATCCTTGTGGAAGACCATCTCGCCCGTTTCCGGGCACTTGATCCACAGGTTCTCCGGAACCTCCGGGCGGCGGCCGAGCATGGAATTGATCCGCGGCCGAACGTAATTGGTGATCCAGTTCAACTGTCTACTCCTGACTGGGCCGCGCGCTTATTCCGCAGCGGCGAGGCGCGATGCACGCACGCCCGTTGAAAGTCCTTTTACCAGCGTCGTAACGGCCGGCACAGTGTCGGCGGTCGCCTGCCCGTCCTTGGTCAGGCTGCCCGCAATCTGGTTGACGATGGCGGAACCTACCACCACGCCATCCGCCACGGCGCCGATTGCCTTCGCATGATCGGCCGTCTTGACGCCAAAACCGACACAAACCGGCAGTTCCGTATGCGCCTTGATACGACCGACTGCGCCCGAGATCAACGAGGGATCGGGAAGTGCTGAGCCGGTGATACCGTTCATCGAGACGTAATACACGAAACCTGAGGTATTTTTAAGGACGGTCGGCAGACGCTTGCCATCCGTGGTCGGCGTCGCCAGACGAATGAAATTGATGCCGCGCGCAAGTGCGGGAATGCAGAGTTCGTCGTCCATTTCCGGCGGCAGGTCGACCACGATCAAGCCATCGATGCCACAGGCAAGCGCGTCGTCCAGGAACTTTTCGACGCCATAGATATAGATCGGATTATAATATCCCATCATCACGATCGGCGTTGCATTATCTTGCCTGCGGAACTCGCGGGCGAGATCGAGCGTGGTCTTCAGCGTCTGTCCGCCCTTCAGCGCGCGCTGGCCGGCCAGCTGAATGGCCGGGCCATCCGCCATCGGGTCGGAAAACGGCATGCCGAGTTCGATAACATCGGCGCCCGCTTCCGGCAAGGCCTTCATGATGCCGAGCGAGGTCTGGAAATCCGGATCGCCGCCCATGAAATAGGTAATCAGGGCCGGGCGATTTTCAGCGCGCAGATCGGCAAAGCGCTTGTCCATACGTGCAGTCATGATCTTATACATCCATTCCAAGGAATTTGCTGACGGTGTGGACATCCTTGTCGCCGCGGCCGGAGAGGTTCATCAGGATGATCTCATCCTTGCCCATCTTCGGCGCACGCTTGATGACCTCGGCCAAAGCGTGGCTCGGTTCCAGCGCCGGAATGATGCCTTCGAGGCGGGTCAGCATCTGGAAGGCGTCCAGCGCTTCATGGTCCATGATCGGCACATATTCGACGCGGCCGATATCGTTCAGCCAGGAATGTTCAGGACCGATACCGGGATAGTCGAGACCAGCGGAGATCGAATGACCTTCCTTGATCTGGCCGTCCTCATCCTGCAGCAGATAGGTACGGTTGCCATGCAGCACGCCCGGCGAACCGGCAGTGATCGAGGCGCAATGTTCGTCGCCCGAAAGACCCTTGCCGCCAGCTTCGACGCCAACGATGCGGACATTCTTGTCGTCAAGGAAAGGATGGAAGATACCGATGGCGTTCGAGCCACCGCCAACGGCGGCAACGACCAGATCCGGCAGACGGCCTTCCGCCTCCAGCATCTGTGCCTTGGCTTCCTCGCCGATGACCGCCTGGAAATCGCGAACCATTTCCGGATAGGGATGCGGGCCGGCTGCGGTGCCGATCAGGTAATACGTATCCTCGACATTGGTGACCCAGTCACGCAGTGCCTCGTTCATGGCGTCCTTGAGCGTGCCATGGCCGGCCGTGACCGGCTTTACCTCGGCGCCCAGAAGCTTCATGCGGAAAACGTTCGGGGCCTGACGGGCAACATCGGTTGCGCCCATGTAAACGACGCAGGGCAGGCCGAAGCGTGCAGCGACGGTTGCCGAGGCGACGCCGTGCTGGCCGGCACCGGTTTCGGCAATGATGCGGGTCTTGCCCATACGCTTGGCAAGCAGGATCTGGCCGAGGCAATTGTTGATCTTGTGCGAACCGGTATGGTTCAGCTCTTCGCGCTTGAAATAAATCTTCGCGCCGCCGAGTTCCGCCGTCAGGCGCTCCGCGAAATAAAGCGGGCTCGGGCGGCCGGTGTAGTGCGCGCCGAGATGCTTCAGTTCCGCCTGAAACTCGGGATCGCTCTTGGCCTTGTCCCATTCCGCCTGCAAATCCAGAATAAGCGGCATCAGCGTTTCGGCAACGAAGCGGCCTCCGTAAATGCCGAAACGGCCGTCCTCATCGGGACCAGCACGAAAAGAATTGGGTGTTGGCGCGTCGTTCACTTCAAGCTCCCTTTGGGCCTTTCGACCAATCATTCACCACATCGAAAAAAGCATCGATCTTGGACAAATCCTTGACGCCCGGCGCGCTTTCCACACCGGACGACAAATCCAGCCCGCTTGCCCTGGTCTCCGCCAGTGCCTCGGTGACATTATCCTTGTTTAGCCCCCCGGAAAGCATGTAATTCACACTTTCGTCAAGTGAGCGCAGGATCGTCCAGTCGAACGAGACGCCGTTACCGCCCGGAAGCTCGGAACCGGCGGGCGCCTTGGCATCCAGCAGGAAACGATCGGCTATGCCGATATAAGGCTCGATTTTGGCAAGATCAGCGGCATCGCGAATGGAAATCGCCTTCATGACAGGCAGGCCGTAAAGCGCCTTGATGTTCAGCAGCCGCTCCGGGCTTTCACTGCCATGCAGTTGCAGGATATCCGGCCTTACGAGATCGACGATTTCATCGAGATAATCATTGTCGGCATCGACGGTGACGGCAACCACCTTGGCGGCGCCGCGGGCGGCTTCTGCCAGTCTGCCGGCAAGATCCGGCTCGACGTAGCGTGGGCTTTTTTCAAAGAAAATAAAACCGACATGGGACGCACCGCGCCGGACGGCGCGCTCCAGCGTTTCCGGTGTCTTCAATCCGCAAATCTTGATATCCGGTTTCATACCCGCGACCTGACATGAAATGCGACAAGAGTCGAGCCAAATCGCATCCATTTTTGATGGAATGTTTCACGTGAATCCAGATGGCGATGCACGTCGCCGGTTTCAATCGAAATCGATGGCGTGAAGTTTGGAGCCATGGCGTTTTAGCCAGTCCTTGGCTTCATTGGTGTGCGGGCAGAGCTTTTCGCACAGCGCCCAGAATTTCGGGCCGTGGTTCATTTCGCTCAGATGCGCGACCTCATGGGCTGCGAGATAATCGATAACCCTTTCCGGGGCCATGACGATACGCCAGGAGAAACTCAAGTTTCCATCATGGGAACAGGAGCCCCAGCGGCTGCGCGTATCCTTCATGCTGATGGACCGCACCGGCCGGCCGGCAGCGCGGGCGTGAATGGCAACCAGCCGTTCCAGATCGGCCTTTGCTTCCTTTTTCAGGAAGGTCGCGATCCGCCGTCTCAGATGCTCTGGCGTGCCGCTGACTTTCAGGACGACCGCTCCATCAGCATCTTTCGCGACGTGCGTCAGGCCCCGCAGGCTGCCGGTATGCTCAATACGATGGGAAATGCCGCGAATATCGATGGTCGCACCGGGGCGCAAACCATCGTCCGGGCTGAACTTCAAAAGCTTGCCTTCCAGCCAGCCTTGGTGCCTTTCGAGAAAATCGTCGACCTGGCGGTGATGCAGGCCCATCGGGATCGTCAGCTTCAGCGCCCGGCCACCCGGCTCGATGCGCAGCGTGATGCGCGTGGCCCGCGGGTTTTCCTTGACCGTGATCGGTACCTGCCGGCCCGCAACCGCGACGGTGCGCTGGCTCGGCGCGACCTTTTTTGGCGCCGGCGACTTCAGGGATTTTCTGAGGAGCGAAAACATGAAGCCTTCATAACCGATTCGTTCATCCCTTGGCCACGCAAATGCGAGGCCTCACCTGCCGTTTCACCCTCAGGCCGTCTGGTGTTTGCCGATGAAATCCAGCATGCGCGGCACGATTTCCTTGCGGAAGCGCGAACCGTTGAAGACGCCATAGTGCCCCACATCCGGCTGCATGTAGTGAGCGCGTTTGTCTTCAGGAATGTTCCGGCAGAGATCATGGGCCGCCTTCGTCTGGCCGACACCGGAGATATCGTCATTCTCCCCTTCGACGGTGAACAACGCGACATTGCGGATCGCGGCGGGATCGACCGCCCTGCCCCTATGCTGCATGTTTCCCTTCGGAAGCGCATGGTCGATGAAGACGGTTTCCACCGTCTGCAGATAAAATTCCGCCGTCAGGTCCATGACGGCCAGATATTCATCGTAAAATTCGCGGTGTTTTTCGGCGGAATCGCCGTCATTCTTGACGAGGTTCAGGTAAAAATCCTTGTGCGCCGTCATGTGCTTGTCGAGGTTCATGGACATGAAACCCGACAGCTGCAGGAAACCCGGATAGACATTGCGGCCGAAAGCCGGCTGCGGCCACGGCACCTGCATGACGACATTGTCGCGGAACCATTCGATCGGCTTGGCCTTGGCAAGGCCATTGACGGCGGTGGGATTGATGCGCGTATCGATCGGCCCGCCCAT
Source organism: Rhizobium sp. BR 250 (assembly GCF_047445855.1). Classification (NCBI taxonomy): domain Bacteria; kingdom Pseudomonadati; phylum Pseudomonadota; class Alphaproteobacteria; order Hyphomicrobiales; family Rhizobiaceae; genus Rhizobium; species Rhizobium sp. BR 250. Next base: position 337,074 of record NZ_JARWKW010000005.1, on the reverse strand, counting down.
CAGCGTCATGGATGCCGGTGCAAACGTATCGCTATCCGCTTCCATCAGGGAAACGGCAGCCAGAACAGGCACCGACGGTTGGCAGACGGCGACCACGTGGGCGCCGGGGCCGATGTGCCGCAACATCTCGATGACATAGTCGATATAATCGTCGAGATCGAAGCTTCCGTCTGTCGCCGGTACCACACGGGCATCGGCCCAATCGGTGATGTAAATATCGGCCGCGGGCAACAATGCTTCCACGGTGCCGCGCAACAGGGTTGCATAGTGGCCGGACATCGGCGCCACCAGCAGCACCTTCGGGTCGGACTGGCGGGCCGGATCAAGCTCTTTTTTGAAATGAAGCAGATTACAGAACGGGCGCGACCAGACGATCTCCTCCGTGACGGCAACGGTCTTGCCATCGACGACCGTGGAGCCGAGGCCGAATTCCGGCTTGACGTAACGGCGGGTCAGTCGTTCAAAAACCTCGAAACCGGCATCAAGGCTTCTGCCGAAAGCCGTGCTGGACAGCGGGTTGAGAGGATTGTTGCAGGCCTGGCGCATCATATCGGCACCGGCGCGCAGCGGCGCCATGGCCGCGTGGTTCATTTCATAGAGGTGGTAGAACACTGATGACGCCTCCCTCGCGATCACGCTCTTTTTTCAACCATAGCAGCTTTTCGCAGGTGCACAAAATTTAAGGCGCCAGCGGTTTCCCGCCGGCGCCTCACTTTTCGTTGAATACCTGCCGGCGATCAGATGTCGGCGACGAAAGTCTGTTTCTGGGAACCGAGGCCCTCGATGCCGAGTTCCACGATATCACCAGCCTTCAGGTAACGCGGCGGCTTCTGACCCATGCCGACGCCGGGAGGGGTGCCGGTGGAAATGACATCGCCGGGGTGCAGCGACATGAACTGGCTGAGGTAGGAGACAACGTGGGCGACGCCGTAAACCATGGTCTTGCTGGAACCGTCCTGCATGGTCTGGCCGTTGACCTTCAGCCACATGCCAAGGTTCTGCGGATCGGCGATTTCTTCCTTCGTCACCAGCCAGGGGCCGATGGGACCGAAAGTGTCGCAGGACTTGCCCTTGGTCCACTGACCGGCACGCTCCGTCTGGAAGGCGCGCTCGGAAACATCATGCGAAACGCAGTAACCGGCGACATAATCGAGAGCATCCGCCTCGGAGACATATTTCGCGGTCTTGCCGATGACGACGCCAAGCTCGACTTCCCAGTCGGTCTTTTCCGAACCACGCGGAATGGTGACGTTATCGTTCGGACCGACGATGGCAGACGTCGCCTTCATGAAAATGACCGGTTCCGGCGGTACGGTAGCACCCGTTTCGGCAGCGTGGTCGGAGAAGTTGAGGCCGATGCAGATGAATTTTCCGGTGCCGGCAACGCAGGCGCCGATGCGCTCTTCGCTCAAGACCGGCAGGCTGGAAAGATCGATCGCGGCGATCTTCTTGAGACCCTCGGGAGAAATCGCGTCGCCGCCGATATCTTTCACATGGGCGGACAGATCGCGGACTTTTCCTTCCGCGTCGAGGATTGCTGGTTTTTCCTGGCCGGGCTGGCCAACACGCATCAATTTCATGGAACTCTCTCCCGGTTGTCAGACAAGGTGATGCATATATGAACGATGCATTCATACTTGTCACCCCTTGACTGCGCCAACTTTCGAAAAATACCTTTTCCTTCCCGGCAATCAAAAGGACACGGCCCGTGACGAACAGCAACTCCCGGCAATCCGAATATCCCGTCGACCCCCTCTTCCTCGACCGCTGGTCTCCGCGTGCCTTTGATGGCAGCCCCATGCCGACCCAGCATCTGATGACCATTCTGGATGCGGCGCACTGGGCGCCCTCCGCTTCCAACTATCAGCCGTGGCGGTTTGTCTATGCACGCAAGGATAGTGAAGACTGGCCGCTTTTTGTGGAACTTCTCATGGAAGGAAACCAGCGCTGGGCAAAAAACGCCTCCGTGCTGCTGTTTGTCGTTTCCCGCGACCACAACATCTCGCGCGAAGGTGAGAAAAAACCTTCGGCGACCCATTCCTTCGACGCCGGAGCGGCCTGGTTTTCGCTTGCCATGCAGGCGCACCTGCTTGGTTACCACGCCCATGGCATGGCTGGCATATTGAAGGACAAGATCGTTGAAAAGCTGAACATCCCGGAAGGTTATAAGGTGGAGGCCGGGGTTGCGATCGGCACGCTGACCGACAAGTCCGTTCTTCCTGATGATCTGGCGGAACGGGAGGTGCCAAGCAAGCGCCTGCCCCTTTCGGATGTTGCTTTCGAAGGACGTTTCACGGGCAAGGCCGACTGATTTCCGATCCTCCGCAAAAACAAAAGGCCCGGCGGGAATTGCCCGCCGGGCCTTTTGTTAAATTTTCGTTTCACGTGAATCGTTACGCGAAACACCCCACAGGATTAAATATCGAGGTTGGCGACGCTCAGGGCATTTTCCTGAATGAAGTCGCGACGCGGCTCCACCTCGTCGCCCATCAGGCGGGCGAACAGGCCGTCGGCGTCGGTTGCGTCGCTCACCCGCACCTGCAACAGGGAGCGAACATTGGCATCCAGCGTGGTTTCCCACAGCTGTTCGGCGTTCATCTCGCCAAGGCCCTTGTAACGCTGCATGGAAAGACCCTTGCGGCCGGCTGCGAAAATCGCATCCAGAAGTGCCCGCGGACCGGCCAGTTCCATGGTGCCGTCCTTGCGCTGAAGAACCGGCGGCGTGGCATAGATATCCCGCGTGCGGCCTGCGAGCTGATCGATATGGCGAGCATCGGCGGAACCAAGCAGACCCATATCCAGCGTCGAGACTTCCTTGACGCCGCGTACCATGCGCTCGAAACGCAAACCGCCATCCTGCAGCACCGTACCGGACCAGCCGCGTTCGGTTTCTTCCGCGATCATGTCCAGACGCCGGGCCACTTCGGTAACGGTTTCCTGTGCCCGGGCGGCATCGGCCGAAAGCTCGGGGTTCAGCGCGCCGGCAATGGCCGCCTGTTCCACGATCGAGCGGCTGTAACGCGAATGCAGGCCATCGATCAGCGAGCGCATGCGCACCGCGTCCAGAATGACTTCACGCAGATCGGCGCCGACGCGGACTTCACCGGTGCCGAGCGTCAGCGATGCTTCCTCGATACCCATGGAGATCAGGTACTCTTCCAGCGCCTTTTCGTCCTTCAGATACTGCACGGATTTGCCGCGCGTGACCTTATAAAGCGGCGGCTGGGCGATATAGAGATGGCCGCGTTCGATCAGTTCCGGCATCTGGCGGAAGAAGAAGGTCAACAGCAGGGTACGGATATGGGCGCCGTCGACGTCAGCATCCGTCATGATGATGATCTTGTGATAACGCAGCTTGTCGGCGTTGAACTCATCCTTGCCGATGGAGGTGCCGAGCGCGGTAATCAGCGTGCCGATTTCCTGGCTGGACAGCATCTTGTCGAAACGGGCGCGTTCAACGTTCAGGATCTTGCCGCGCAGCGGCAGGATGGCCTGGCTTTCGCGCGAACGACCCTGCTTTGCGGAGCCACCGGCCGAGTCACCCTCGACGAGGAAAAGTTCGGATTTCGCCGGATCGCGCTCGGAGCAGTCGGCAAGCTTGCCGGGCAGAGAGGCAATATCCAGCGCACCCTTGCGGCGGGTCAATTCCCGCGCCTTGCGGGCGGCTTCACGGGCAACAGCCGCTTCCACCACCTTGCCGACGAGGATTTTCGCATCGGACGGATGTTCCTCCAGCCAGGTGGAGAGCGCCTCGTTGACGAGGCTTTCCACGACCGGGCGTACTTCCGAGGAAACCAGCTTGTCTTTGGTCTGCGAGGAGAACTTCGGGTCAGGCACCTTCACGGACAGGATGGCGGTCAGGCCTTCGCGGCAGTCTTCGCCCTGCAGGCTCACCTTTTCCTTTTTCATGATGCCGGAGGTTTCGGCATAGGAGGTGACCTGGCGGGTCAGCGCGGCGCGGAAACCGGCCATGTGGGTGCCGCCATCGCGCTGGGGAATGTTGTTGGTGAAGCACAGCACGTTCTCGTGGTAGCTGTCGTTCCACCACAGCGCGACTTCGACGGTAATGCCGTCCTTTTCGCCCTTGATGGCAACGGGCTTGTCCACCAGCGGTTTCTTGGAGCGATCGAGATAACGGACAAAAGCCTCAAGGCCGCCATCGTAAAGCAGCTCTTCCTGCTTGACGTCGGAATGACGCTTGTCGGTCAGCAGAATGCGAACGCCGGAATTCAGGAACGCGAGTTCGCGCAGGCGGTGCTCGAGCGTCGCATAATCATATTCCGTCATGGTGAAGGTTTCGGAGCTTGCCAGGAAGGTGACTTCCGTGCCCGAGCGGCCTTCATATTCGCCAATGACAGAGAGCGGTGCGTCGGCGACACCATGGGTGAAGCCGATTTCGTGCAACTTGCCATTGCGGCGGATGCGAAGCTTCAGCCAGACCGAAAGCGCATTGACCACCGAGACGCCCACGCCATGCAGACCGCCAGACACCTTGTAAGAGTTCTGGTCGAATTTACCGCCCGCATGCAGCTGGGTCATGATGACTTCGGCAGCCGAAACGCCTTCGGAGGAATGAATGTCGGTCGGAATGCCGCGTCCGTTATCGGTCACCGTCACGGAGCCGTCGGCATTCAGCGTCACCGTCACCAGATCGGCATGGCCAGCGAGTGCCTCATCGATGGCATTGTCGACGACTTCATAGACCATGTGATGCAGGCCGGAACCGTCATCGGTATCGCCGATATACATGCCGGGCCGTTTGCGCACGGCATCAAGGCCCTTGAGGACCTTGATCGAATCGGCTCCATATTCTGCGTTCGCGCCGACTTCGCTTGACGATGTTTCGGTCATAAGTACTCTTTCCAAAGTTTTCCTGGCCAGGCTTTCAGTGAGAAGGCCTGAAGCCAGCGAATCACTCAAATCCGACATGCGACTATAGAAATTCTACACCCAATCCCAAAGGCCGCATGCTTCAGGATGCTGAATAAAGCAGGGGATAGAGGGGTTTCAATCGCAAGAACGGCTTTTTTGCAGCACGGCTGACAGTTCCTCTACCACACTCGGCGGCAGCTTGCGAATATCCCGTGCAAGACGGTTGGCGAAAGCCGTATATTGCGGCGGCAGGCCCACCGTATCGATCACCACCTTCGGGTCTGACGAACCGGCCAGAAAGAACAATTCCTCCGCCTCGTCCCAGATGATGTTGAAATAACCGGCAATGCGCTGCAGCAGATCGAAGCTCGGTTTGCCGCGCTTGCCATGCTCCAGCGCCGAAAGATAGGCCGGCGACACGCCGATGGCTGCAGCCATTTCCTTCTGCGTGACGCCCTTGCGCTCGCGAAGCTGCCGTACGGCTTCCGCAAAGGGGGTCATGATTTTTCACCACGCCGCCGCGAAAGCCGCACATAAAGCGCACCATCGCCACCGTGATTGGCCGACGCATCCTCATAGGACGAGATCAGATGGCGATATTCCGGCTTGGAGAACCACATGGGCACCGCCCTTTTTAACGCACCATCGCTGCCGATGGAGCGCCCCTTGCCGGTGATGACCAGCACATGGCGAAGACCTCGCTCATGTGCCCGCAGCAGGAAATCAAGCAGTACCGCATGGGCTTCGCTCTGGAACATGCCGTGCAGGTCGATCCGCCCTTCCAGCGGCAGCAGGCCACGGGTGAGCTTGCGCTTGACCGGTTTTTCCATCGGCTGATGGGTTTTCGGCTTTTTATCCGGAGTCACGGCCAGCGCTTCCGCCGCTTCCACAAGCATGCGCGGAAAGGCGCTTTTGCCGGTTTGCGGGACAACGGGCTCGGCAGGCATCTCTTCTATGTCATCGAAAGCCAGCAAGTCTTCCAGCCTGCCGGAAATAGGCCGCGTGGTTTTTGCGACCTTTCCCCACAGAACACGTTCTTCCTTGCCGAGCTTGCGACTGCCTTTCATCGCCGATACCTTTCCGCAGCGACCCGCGGCAGCAATATATAAAAATCGGCCTCGTTGCGCACCGTGCCGGCAAGCTCTCCCGCTTCGAAACCGGAACCGGTGAAAATATCGCCGCGTGCCGGGCCGACGATGGCCGAACCCGTATCAAGCGCCAGCATCAGCCGGGCGAACGGCTTTCCATCATCGAGATGGGTCAGCGTCGGCGCATGGATGAAGAAAGGCAGACCGAAAGTGTGGATCAGCCTGTCCACTGCAAGCGCCCGACCCGCCACCAGCGGCACCTTGGCGGCCGCGATCGGCCCCATGTTCAAACCGGCGACATCCGCCTCCCGGAAAAAAATGTAGGAGCGGTTGTGCCACAGCACCCCATCCACCTCATCGGGATGGTCGGTGAGCCATTTGCGGATCGTCTGCATCGAGATGGTTTTAGGGTCGAGTTCGCCGCGATCGAGAAGCAGCCGCCCGATCGGCGAAAAGGCGTGACCGGCCTTGGCCGCATAGGTGATGCGCTTTATCGCGCCATCCGGAAACACCAGACGCGCCGCACCCTGCACATGGACGAAGAACAGGTCGACCTTCGATCTCGCCCAGGCGATCTCAAGACCCCTACCCTCCAGATATCCCTCATCGATGGCGCGGCGATCGGGAAAATGGGAAATGCCATTTTCATCCGCCTTGCCGAAAGCATAGGACGGATCAAAGCCATTTGGCCGATTATTGTCGTCGATATCCACCAGTTCCGGCGGCCGTTGGTAGATCGGGTAACGCCAGACATCATCGGGTGTGGCGGAGACTTCCAGTTCGGGCTCGTAAAAAGCGGTCACGAAACCGCTTTTTCCCTGAGCCGGGGAAATCCTGAACGGCACACAATTGGTTTCGAAAAACTGGCGCGCCTGTTCCGGGCTGTTTACCTGGCTTTTTTCCGCGAGTTCCAGAAGTGAAACCAGCTCCGCCGCCGTTATCCCAAGCGCACCGGTCCGGTAGGGTTTCGCATTGCGAAGATGAGAGAGGATGGTTCCCATCGCCGGAAAAAGCTTGTGGGGATCGTCTTCCCGCCATCCGGGCAGATCGCGGAAAGAAACTTCGTCGATCAAAAAGGGCGTATTCATTGCTCGGATTCGGTGGCGATCAGCTTCCAGTTCGGATCGCGCGAGCGGATGTCGCGCGAGAAGGTCCAGATGTCATCCACCTCCGCAACCGCCTCCGGATCGCCATCCACCAGCTTGCCGTCCTTGTCATAGGTTGCCGAAATCAGCTGGCTGACAATCCTCAGCGTAACCTGCACTTCGGAATCGCGAACGCTCGCCTGGGTGATGTCGGCTTTCTCGATGCCAACGAAGGTGGATTTCACCACTTCACCACGGCTTTCCCGTTCGGAAATCGCCGCCTCGAAACCGTCGAAGACCTCCTTCGACAGAAGGTTTTTGAGTGTCTTGCGGTCGCCGTCGGCAAAACCCATGACGATCATTTCGTAGGCCATGCGGGCGCCGTTCAGGAATTCCTTGGGCCGGAAGGACGGATCCTTGGTCATCACGTCGCGCAGCGATGCATTGAGCGGTGTATCGGCAGGCGCAAGCGCATCCGCCTCAGCAAAGCGGTTCTCATCCTCCGCCTCGCTGCGCTTCGGCAAGGTCACGACCTTGTTATCGTCCGCGACAGGACCCTTTGCCACGTCACGGGGGCTATAGGGGTCGAATGGCGGCTTTTCATTGCCCGTGCGACGGCCAAGGACACTGCGCAGCTGAAAGAAGATCAGCACCGCTGCAACGAGAAAAAACAATGTGATAAAGTCACTGAAGCCCATCTTTTACCAAAACCGCCATTTAAATTCGAAAACCACACCATCATATAGTCTGCATCTTATCATCATTCAAATGTGCAGATTCAATCATCGGTGTCCCGGGAACCGGCAATCTGCCAGAGATGCACACGCAAGGCTAGAAGATGCGTTTTTCCTTTCTCCCCATCGTCATCCTGATAATGCCCATTCTCGAAATTGCCGGCTTCATCATCGTCGGCAAGGCGATAGGCCTGTGGCTGACGTTGGCGCTTGTCCTGTTCACCTCGTTCCTGGGGTTGCTCATACTGCGTCTCGGCGGCATCGGCATGGTGAGAAATCTTCAGGATGCGGGCCGCACTGGTGCGCAGCCGGCGGATGAACTCGTCAACGGCGCCATGCGCGTTGTCGCAGGCATCCTGCTGTTCATCCCCGGCTTCATCACCGATATTCTTGGCCTCCTGCTTCTGTCGCCGGCCATTCGCCGGTTTTTCTGGAAGGCTTTCGGACCACGCGTGGTCGTCTCTGGCTCATTCAGGCAGTCCGGCCCCCAGTCGGGTTCCGGGTTTCGAAATGACCGGGGACCTGCGGGCAATTCGAAGGTGGTGGATCTGGATGAAGAGGAGTTTCACCGCGAGGGGCCGAAAGATTCTCCCTGGTCGCAGAAGCCCGATGATCGCGACCTGCCCAAACCCTGACCGCCCGGCGGAATGGGATGGCGATGACCGATCACGGAGGGTTGTAAGCCCCCGGTCGAAATGATAGACCGCCTTCCACGAATTCACGCCGCGAGGAACCGTAATGACCGCTGAAAATGGCGCACAGGGCGCAGTTAGCCCTTCTCTCAACATTCTTGCCCAGTACATCAAGGATCTGTCCTTCGAAAATCCGGGTGCTCCCCGTTCGCTGCAGGCCCGTGAGAATGCGCCGTCGATCAACATCAATGTCAATGTCAACGCAAACCCGATCTCCGGTTCGGATTTCGACGTTGTTCTGACGCTGAATGCGGAAGCCAAGGATGGCGACAAGGTCCTGTTCGCAGCCGAGCTGGTTTATGGCGGCGTGTTCCGCATCGCCGGTTTCCCGCAGGAACACATGCTGCCGGTCCTCTTCATCGAGTGCCCACGCCTGCTCTTCCCCTTCGCCCGCCAGATCATTGCCGACGTCACCCGCAATGGCGGTTTCCCGCCGCTGATGATCGACCCGATCGATTTCGCGCAGATGTTCGCGCAGCGCGTCGCCGAAGAACAGGCGAAGGCCCAGGTTCAGGCCGTACCGAACTAAGCGGCGCCCAAGGCTCTGCATGGCAGATAAAACAAAACCCGGGTTCTTCGCMCGGGTTTTTCTTTGGCCAGATTTGCGGTTTCAGCAACCGAGTAAACCTCAGTTCTGGTAGCGGTTCCAGATCGCCTTGTCGCCCATGCCGAGAACGAGTTTGCCATGGGCCGCAGCCGTCTCCGCGTCGAGCCTCGATGGCAAGGCTCTCGGTCGTTGCAGAGGCTCCAGCGGAACGTCTTCCTCAATGATGATGGTTTCCTGTCGCGCCGCGGAGCCGAAACCGAGCGCCGTCTGACGTCCACCAATCATTTCGATATAGACTTCGGCCAGAAGCTCGGAGTCGAGAAGCGCCCCGTGCTTGGTGCGGTGGGAATTGTCGATGCCGTAACGTCGGCAAAGTGCATCCAGCGAATTCGGCCCCATGGGGTGCTTGCGGCGGGCAAGCGAAAGTGTGTCCGTCACCAGATCGGCAGAAACCGGCTCGATGCCAAGGCGCGCGAATTCCGCATTGATGAAGCCCATATCGAAGGTCGCATTATGCGCCACCCAGCGCGCACCATCGAAGAAGTCACGGATCTGTTCGACAACGTCTCCGAATTTCGGCTTGTCCTTCAGAAACTCATCGGTAATGCCATGAACGGCAAGCGCATCCGGGTGAACCTTGCGATCCTCCGGGCTGATATAAAGATGCAGCGTGCGGCCGGTGGGAAAATGATTGATGAGCTCGATGCCGCCGATTTCGATCACACGATCCAGCTTCGATTCGAGGCCCGTGGTTTCCGTATCGAAAATGATCTCACGCATTCATCTCTCCGCGGCGCGACTCAAGCGCCCAGTTTCTGCAAAATCTCTCTTACCTGATCCCGCGCCGCTTCGACACCATTTCCGGAATCGATGATGAAATCGGCGCGCCGGCGCTTCTCCGCATCGGGCATCTGCCGCGCAAGGATCATTTCGAATTTCTCCTCCGTCATGCCGGGTCGGGATAAAACCCGCTCACGCTGGATTTCCGGCGCGCAACTCACCACCACGACTTTATCGACACGGCCTTCCGCCCCGGTTTCGAACAACAGGGGTATGTCGAGCAAAGCGAATTGCCGCCCTTCTTTCCGCGTCTCCGCCAGAAAGGCTTCCTGTCTTTTGCGCACCAGCGGATGAACGATCTCTTCCAGCCTGCTAAAATTAGCCGGATTCTGCCGCAGTGTATCGCCGAGTTTCTGGCGGTCGACCATGCCGGCGATGGTGGTGCCCGGAAAGGCGACCTCGATCAAGGGAACGGCTTCCGCACGATAAAGCCCGTGCACGACCTCATCGGAATCGAGAACTGGAACACCCTCTTCGGCGAAGAGCCTCGCCGTCGTCGTTTTTCCCATTCCAATCGAGCCGGTGAGACCAATGACGATCATCAATGTTTCTCCATATCCTCGATGATGAGGGAGCGGAGAGTTTCATCCACCTCCGGCATCCTGCCGAACCACCGCTTGAAACCGGGTTTCGCCTGATGGAGCAACATGCCGAGCCCATCGACGGTAGCCATGCCCTGCTCTTCCGCCATCTTCAGGATCGGCGTTTTCAACGGAACGTAGACGATATCGGTGACGACGGCATTGGCGGCCATCGGCGAAAAATCGAGATGTGGCGCCTCGGTTCCATCCATACCGAGCGATGTCGTATTCACGAACAGCCCGGCACCCTGCATGACCTCCTGAAGAGCTGCCTGGGGATGGGAAAAGACCCGCGGGCCAAAACGGTCAGCCAGTTCGCGGGCACGTTCGACCGTGCGGTTCAGGACGTGAATTTCGGAAATACCCCGATCACGCAGGGACTGAATGACCGCCCGGCTTGCACCACCGGCACCGAAAACCACCGCCCGATCGGTATTGTCCCAGCCCTTATGCCGTTCATCCAGGTTCGAGACGAAACCGTATCCATCCGTATTGGTAGCCTGGAGTTTCCCCTCCTCCATCCAGATGGTGTTGGCGGCGCCGAGTTCTTCCGCCAAAGCGTCGGGCCTGTCCGCCAGCCGGTAAGCCGCTTCCTTGTGGGGAATGGTGACATTGCCGCCGACCGCTGCACCGGGCTTTCCTTCTTTCAGCGTCGCAATGAAATTCGCGAAATCGTCCGGGGAGACCTCAACGGCCTTATAGGAACCGGCGATACCGAATTTTTTCAGCCAATAGGAATGGATGATCGGCGACCGGGAGTGCTTGATCGGGTAACCGACAACGAAGGCATCTATGGTTAATGTTTCACGTGAATCAGCCATCGATGACATCCATGTCGCGCAGTTTCGTTAAAAGAGGCAGGAGTGGCAGGCCGAGGATCGTGAAATAGTCCCCCTCGATGGAGGTGAATAGCTGGATTCCCTCTCCTTCGAGCTGGTAAGCGCCAACACTGCTCAAGGCTTTTTCTCCCACCCGCTGCAGGTGACGGGAGACAAATTCGGGAGTCAAACTCCGAACCAAAAGCTCGGCGCTGGAAATGGTCTTCCACACGACCTCACCCTTGCGAACAAGAACGGCCGCACTGTTCAGACGATGGGCCTTGCCGGACAATGAAAGCAGATGCGCTTCGGCTTCCGCCATTGTTTTTGGCTTGTGATAGACACGGGAACCGAGCGCCATGGTCTGGTCGCAGCCGAGAACCAGCGCCTGCGGATGAAGCGCACTGACCGCAAGGGCCTTGGCCCTTGCGAGTTCCAGTGCGACCTCTTCCGGGCTGGCGCCTTCTCGCTCCAGCTGCTCATCAAGCGCGCGCTCATCAATATCCGCCGGGATCGCCGAAAATGTCAGCCCCGCATTGCGCATCAACATCTGGCGGGATGCGCTGGACGAGGCGAGGATCAACTCTTGTTTCATCGACTGTCTGCTCCGAATGGTGCAATCGGGATTATCGCGTCCTCGGGCGAAGGGCAAGGATCGCCGCGGCCGTTTCCTCGATGGAACGGCGTGTGACGTCGATCAGCGGCCAATTGTTGCGGGCGCAGAGCGCCCGCGCATATTTCAGCTCTTCCATGATGGTGGCGCGATCCGTATAACGGCCGCTGTCAAATCCACCCGTTGCACCCAACTCCCGGTTTTCACGAACCTGCGATATGCGATCCGATGTCGCGACGAGACCAACGATCAAAGGCCGGGTGGTGGCATAAAGGCTGTCAGGCAAAGGCACATTGGGAACAACCGGAATATTGGCGGTCTTTATGCCCCTGTTGGCAAGATAGATGCTGGTCGGGGTTTTCGACGTACGGCTGATGCCGATGATGACGACATCCGCCTCGTCATAGGTCTCCGGCATCTGTCCGTCATCATGGTCCATGGCAAAATTGAGCGCTTCGATTCGCGCGAAATAATCGGCATTCAGCGCGTGCTGCGCCCCTACCCGCCTTCTCGACGGCGCACCGAGATAGGTCTGAAAGATACCGATGATCGGTTCGAGGACATTGACGCAGGGCACGCCGATCGCATGGCAGCGCAGATCCAGGAATTCGGCCAGCTGCTGATCAACGATAGTATAAAGAACGATGCCGGGTTCCTTGTCGATGAGATCAACGACCTGCGCGAGCTGTTTCTGGTTGCGGATCATCGGATAGACATGTTCCACCGGCATGGAGGCATGGAACTGAGCCGAGACGGCGCGGCCGGCCGACATCAGAGTCTCTCCCGTTGAGTCCGAAATCAGGTGCAGATGGAAGAAGCTTTTTTTGTTCTCCACGCTGTTTTTCTCCCCCTGTTGATAAACCGGGACAAGTTTCTGAATTGTCCGACGGATCGAACCGCGCCGTGAATAAAGTGGTGTTTTTCCACAATCCGCAAGTGGCTTCTCTCGCCTTCGCGGCGCCTGTGAATTATTGGAAGAATGCGAAACTATTCAAAATTTTCCCCAGATTATCCACAGATACGGGGTTTTTCTATTTAGATATAACTATTTGAAATTATTTATCTAATTTCTGTTTTCCAGATTATTGACAAACAGACGCGGCAACAATCTGCGCAGGCGCGTTTAAAACGTCACGACTGCGGCATTTCGACTGGAATGATTTTAATCCTTGCTACCCACAGACTCTAAGAAATAGAAAATCTTTTAAATCTCTTTGATTTTATTTTTTAGAAGCTGGGTGCCATGAGCGAACGCAAGGTAATGACGGTGTTGAACGGGAAGACGGTCACACCGCCGCCCATATGGCTGATGCGCCAGGCTGGACGTTATCTTCCGGAGTATCGGGAAACGCGGAAGAGTGCCGGAAGTTTCCTGGATCTCTGTTATAACCCCGAACTGGCGAGTGAAGTGACCCTTCAGCCCATCCGCCGGTTCGGGCTGGATGCCGCCATTCTCTTTTCCGACATTCTGGTGATACCCGACGCGCTTCATCGCAACGTGTCCTTCAGCGAAGGCAAAGGTCCGGCAATGGACCCGATCGACGTGAGCGGTATCGAAAAGCTCGATGCCTTGAATGTCATGGCGCATCTTTCGCCTGTTTTCGAAACGGTCTCGCGTCTGCGCAGCTCATTGCCGGATGAAACGACGCTTCTCGGTTTTTGTGGTGCGCCCTGGACGGTTGCGACCTACATGATCGCCGGTCACGGAACGCCGGACCAGGCGCCGGCGCGGCTGTTCGGTTATCAGGAGCCGGCCGCCATGGAAAAGCTGCTGGCTTTCCTCGCGGATGTCTCTGCCGATTATCTGGTGGCGCAGATCGATGCCGGGGCTGACGCGGTTCAGATATTCGATTCCTGGGCCGGTGTGCTCGGCGAAAAGGAATTCGAGGAATATGCGATAAAGCCGGTCGCTCGAATTATCGCATCGGTGCGTGCCCGCAGGCCTTCGGCAAAGATCATCGCTTTTGCCAAGGGTGCGGGTTATCTTCTGAAAGATTATCGCCGCAAGACGGGTGCTGACGCTATTGGCCTCGATTGGTCCGTACCATTGAGCTTCGCCAGGGATTTGCAGAAGGAAGGCCCGGTGCAGGGCAATCTCGACCCGATGCTGATGGTGGCAGGTGGTAAGGCCTTGCAGGATGGCATCGATGCCGTTCTGCAGGCGCTCGGGCAGGGCCCGCTGATTTTCAATCTCGGCCATGGCATCACCCCGCAGGCTAACCCGGAAAACGTCACCCGGCTGGTTGAACGGGTGCGCTCGGTTGGAGGCGCGGGATGAGCGAGGAAAAACAGACCTCGGCACGCTCCGGAAACAAGGCGGCTTTGCGTGCCGGCGTCGCACTCGGTGTGTTTGCCGCTTTCATCGCGCTGCTGTTTTACGCCGATCCCGCCGATCTCTATCTCTGGATCAAGGCGCTGCATATCATCGCGGTGATTTCCTGGATGGCGGCGATTTTTTACCTGCCGCGGCTTTTTATCTATCACACCGATGCGCCCGTCGGTTCGCAGCAATCGGAAACCTTCAAGGTGATGGAGCAGCGGCTGATCAGGGTGATCATGAACCCGGCGATGATGATAAGCTGGGTTTTGGGGCTTTATCTCGCATGGTCGGTTTATGGTTTTTCCGGCGGCTGGCTGCATGCGAAGATTGGGCTGGTGGTGCTCCTGACCGCGACCCATGTTTATTTCAGCCGCAGTGCGAAACGTTTCGCACGCGATGAAAATAAAAGACCGGCCCGTCACTGGCGGTTGATGAACGAAGTTCCAACCGTTCTGATGATCCTGATTGTCATACTTGTGGTTGTGAAACCCTTTGGTTAAGACGGTGAGGCGATAAATTTCGCGGAATTCGTGCTTTCCTCTTGCAGCGGCCGTGTTCAATCGCTATTTTCAGGCCACTCATCTTCGTGGCATGTGAATTATTCAGTCATCTGCGGTATCTCCCACAGCATCTGATTCGCGAACACGCCCTCCCCCGACATTACATTATCAAACGGTCTTCCCTTCATGGCTGAAATGAAGCTTCAGGAACTTAAGAGCAAATCGCCTACCGACTTGCTGACTTTTGCCGAATCCCTGGAAGTTGAAAATGCGAGCACCATGCGCAAGCAGGAGCTTATGTTCGCAATCCTCAAGGTTCTCGCGAGCCAGGACATCGAAATCATCGGCGAAGGCGTCGTTGAAGTCCTGCAGGACGGGTTCGGGTTCCTGCGTTCCGCAAACGCAAACTATCTGCCGGGCCCGGACGATATCTATATCTCGCCCTCGCAGATCCGCCGCTTCTCGCTGAAAACAGGCGACACGGTCGAAGGGCCTATCCGTGGCCCCAAGGAAGGCGAACGTTATTTCGCGCTTCTCAAGGTTAATACGATCAATTTCGATGACCCGGAAAAAATCCGTCATAAGGTTCACTTCGACAATCTGACGCCGCTTTATCCCAATGAGCGCTTCAAGATGGAACTGGATGTTCCGACCTCGAAGGATCTGTCGTCGCGTGTCATCGATCTCGTTGCACCGCTCGGCAAGGGCCAGCGCGGATTGATCGTGGCGCCGCCGCGCACCGGTAAAACGGTTCTGCTGCAGAACATTGCCCATTCCATCACGGCAAACCATCCGGAGTGTTATCTGATCGTTCTGTTGATCGACGAGCGTCCGGAAGAAGTGACCGACATGCAGCGTTCGGTGAAGGGTGAGGTTGTGTCCTCCACCTTCGACGAACCGGCTGTACGCCACGTCCAGGTCGCCGAAATGGTCATTGAAAAGGCAAAGCGTCTTGTGGAGCATGGCCGTGACGTCGTCATCCTGCTCGACTCTATCACGCGTCTTGGCCGCGCTTACAACACCGTTGTTCCCTCCTCCGGTAAGGTTCTGACCGGTGGTGTGGATGCCAACGCCCTGCAGCGTCCGAAGCGTTTCTTTGGTGCTGCGCGTAACATCGAAGAAGGCGGTTCGCTGACAATCATTGCGACGGCGCTTATCGATACCGGCAGCCGTATGGACGAAGTTATCTTTGAAGAGTTCAAGGGTACCGGTAACTCGGAAATCGTGCTTGACCGCAAGGTTGCCGACAAGCGCATCTTCCCGGCGCTGGATATTCTGAAATCCGGCACGCGTAAGGAAGACCTGTTGGTGCCGCGCCAGGATCTGCAGAAGATTTTCGTTCTTCGCCGCATTCTCGCGCCGATGGGAACGATGGACGCCATCGAATTCCTGATCGACAAGCTGAAGCAGACCAAGAACAATTCGGATTTCTTCGAATCGATGAATACCTGATCCGAACCTTAGTCGGATTCATCATAAGAGCTTTAAAGCCGTATCCGTTCATTCGGGTGCGGCTTGACTGTTTTAGACCGAGGTGAACGATGTCAGCTTCCGCCGATACGATTTATGCGCTGTCCAGTGGCGCCCTGCCGGCAGGCGTTGCCGTTCTCAGGATCAGCGGTTCCAGGGCTTTTGATGCCTTGAAGACGTTGACAGGTCGTGACCTTCCTTCACCCCGGAAAACAAGCCTGTGTTCGATTCGGAATCGAAACAATGATATTATCGACCAGGGACTGGTGATTGTCTTTCCGGGTCCTAATTCTTTTACGGGCGAAAATTGTGTTGAGATCCACAGCCACGGTAGCCGTGCGGTTATCGCTTCGATTTTTACCGAACTCGAGAATCTCGAAGGACTGCGGCCCGCGGAAGCCGGTGAATTTTCCCGCAGAGCCTTTGAAAATGGCAAAATAGATCTGCTCGAGGTCGAAGGCTTGGCCGATCTGTTGCAGGCGGAAACGGAAATGCAGCGGCGGCTTGCGGTTGAGCAGAGCACCGGCCAATTGTCGGAGCTCTATGACGGCTGGGCCAGCCGTTTGACCCGTGCCCGTGCCTTCATCGAAGCGGAACTGGATTTTGCCGACGAGGAGGATGTTCCGGATTCCGTTGCAGCCCAAGTTTGGGACGCGATGGTGGAGCTGAAGGGTGAAATCAGCCGTCACCTGGAGAGTGGTGGAAGCGGCGAAATCATCCGCGATGGTTTTAAAGTGGCGCTTATGGGCGAACCGAATGCGGGTAAATCGACGCTGCTTAACGCGTTGAGCGGCCGCGACGTAGCGATTGTGACCGACATCGCCGGTACGACAAGAGACGTTCTAAGTGTCGACATCAATCTGGACGGCTATCTGGTTCGGATATTCGATACGGCGGGAATTCGCGAGACGCAGGATGTGGTGGAACAGGAAGGCGTGCGGCGTGCGGTTCTGACTGCGGAAACCGCCGATCTTATCTTATTGCTGCAGGATAAAGATTCGATTCCGAAACGATCCACTACGTTCGAGAACCGGAGTTATTTGCACGTCAGAACCAAAACGGCACTTTTTTCTCCCGATTCGAATAATGGTTTTGATCTGTCTATCTCAGCCAAGGAAGGCATAGGCCTTGACCAATTGCGCTCAGTGATCAAGCGGGAGATAGAAAAGAGGGTTGGTGCCGGGCAGACATTGGTTCCCGCGCGTGCCCGTCATAAAAAACGACTTGAAGAGACGCTGAACTATGTTAGTGATGCGCTCGATTCTGAGACCCTCGACCTTGCGATAAGGTCGGAATATTTAAGACTCGCGGCAACATCGCTTGGACGGATCACCGGCCGCGTCGATGTGGAAGATTTGCTCGGCGTGATCTTTTCGGAATTCTGCATAGGAAAATGATTCACGTGAAACATTGGCGACCGAAGGGTAGTGCCGATGTTGAGAACAGGGCGCAGGAATATGCACCAGTCATTCGATGTCATTGTTATTGGGGGTGGTCATGCGGGCAGCGAAGCTGCGGCTGCTGCTGCGAGACACGGCGCTAAAACAGCGCTGGTAACCCATAAACGCGAGACCATTGGCGTCATGTCCTGTAACCCGGCGATTGGTGGGTTGGGCAAGGGGCACCTGGTTCGTGAAATCGATGCACTGGACGGTTTGATGGGTCGGGTCGCCGATGCGGCTGGTATCCAGTTTCGCATGCTCAACCGCAAGAAAGGGCCTGCGGTCCGCGGCCCGCGGACACAGGCCGACCGAAGACTTTATCGCGAGGCCATGCAGCGCGAGATAGATGCCATTGAGAATCTCACCATTATTGAAGGCGATGCTTTCGATATTGAAATGGGCAATGATCGGGTGGCGGCCGTTATCATGAAAAATGGTAGCCGGATTCCTTGCGGTGCCGTCGTGCTGACGAGCGGCACCTTTTTGCGTGGCCTCATTCATATCGGCTCCGAAAAGATTCCCGCCGGCCGTGTTGGGGAAATGCCGTCTCTCGGCCTTTCTGATACGCTCGCACGGCTCGGCCTTGTTATGGGGCGCCTCAAGACGGGCACCCCTGCCCGGCTGGACGGCCGTACGATCGATTGGACTGCCGTGGATAGACAAGCGGCGGATGAAGATCCCGTTCCGTTTTCCTTCATGACGGATCGCATCGTCAATCCGCAAATCGAATGTGGCGTGACCCGTACCACGCCGGCGGGGCATAAGATCATTCAGGACAATATTCACCTGTCGGCCATGTATTCCGGGCAGATCGAAGGGGTGGGCCCGCGTTACTGCCCGTCAATCGAAGATAAGATCACCCGTTTTGGTGAGCGGGATGGTCACCAGATATTCCTGGAACCGGAAGGTCTGGACGACCACACCATCTATCCGAACGGTATTTCCACCTCCCTGCCGGCTTTCGTGCAGGAACAATTTATCCGCACCATTCCCGGTCTCGAGCAGGTAGCCATTCTCCAGCCCGGTTACGCGATTGAATATGACTATGTCGATCCCCGGGAGCTGAAACCGTCTCTTGAGTGCCGCAAGATTTCGGGATTGTTTCTTGCCGGTCAGATCAACGGCACGACGGGTTATGAAGAAGCCGGCGCCCAAGGTCTTGTTGCTGGATTGAATGCTTCGCTCTATGCGAGCAATACGGATCCAATCTATTTCAGCCGGACGGAATCCTATATCGGCGTGATGATCGACGATCTGACATCCAAGGGCGTTAGCGAACCCTATCGCATGTTCACATCCAGAGCGGAATATCGGCTTTCATTGCGTGTGGATAATGCCGATCTGCGACTTACACCGGTCGGCCAGGCGGCGGGTATTATCGGGCGCGCGAGGAACGAACGCTTTGCAGAGTTCATTTCCGATCTGGATCGCGGTCGTGACATGATGAAAGAACTTTCCATTAGCCCGTCCCAGGCGGCGAAACAGGGGTTGAAACTCAATCAGGATGGTCAGCGGCGCTCGGTTTATGAACTGCTTGCCTATCCTGATATGACCCTGGAAGCGCTGACGCAACACTGGCCGGAACTCGCGGCTCTTGATGGCAAGGTGGCCGAGGTTCTGCAGATCGAGGCAAGTTATGCGGTCTATATGCAGAGGCAGAGTGCGGATATCATCGATATCAAACGGGACGAGGACAGGAAGATCCCCACGGACTTTGATTTTCAAAGTCTGTCCGGTCTGTCCAACGAGCTTAAACAAAAGCTGGAAAAAGCTCGCCCGGAGAATATTGCCCAGGCTGCCCGTGTTGACGGTATGACACCGGCTGCGATATCGCTGCTGCTCGCACTTCTGCGGAAGAGTTCCATTGCGCGAAGTGAAAAATTGCATATGCACCAATAGCGAGTCGGGATTATGAAGATAAACGGCCAGAGTGTTTCACGTGAAACACAAGAGAGGCTCGAGCATTTTGTCGAGCTTTTCAAAAAGTGGAACAAAACCACAAATCTGGTGGCGCCTTCAACTCTTACCGAGCTATGGAGTCGGCATGTCGCAGACAGTGCGCAAATCTTTCAGCTCTCCTCCCAGCCAAAAAAATGGATTGATCTGGGCAGCGGTGGTGGCTTCCCTGGCGTCGTTACGGCGATTTTTCTAGCCGAGCTTGGCGACGGTTGGGTTGATCTGGTCGAAAGCAACAATAAAAAGGCTGCTTTTCTGCGAATCGCGCTGAAGGAAACCGGCGCACGAGGCGCTGTTCATCCCGTCAGAATCGAAAAAGCACACGAGACCATCAAAAATTGCGATGCCGTTTCGGCGCGTGCGCTTGCCGATCTGGACCTGCTCTTCGATTATATTCACCCTTGGGCGCAAAATAATCCAAATCTCAAGGCCTACTTTAATAAAGGCCGGGATTATGATTCCGAAGTGCAGAAAGCACATGGCCGCTGGGAGTTTGATCTGGTAAAACACCAGAGTGCCATTGAGGCAGATTCTGTTGTTCTTGAAATCAGCAACCTCGCTTTGAGGCGCTGACAAGCTGGCCAGGTGCGGCATGACTTTGGAAAAAAACCGGATTATCGCAGTAGCAAACCAGAAGGGCGGCGTTGGAAAAACAACGACGGCCATTAATCTGGCCACTGCGCTGGCGGCTATTGGTGAGCGTGTGCTGATCATTGATCTGGACCCGCAGGGCAATGCCAGCACAGGGCTTGGTATTGACCGCAAGGAACGCAAGCTTTCCTCCTATGATCTTCTGGTGGGTGACAATAATATTGCGGAGATCGCTGTTCCTACGGCGGTCCCGAGTCTCGATATCGTCCCCTCAACCATGGATTTGCTCGGCTTCGAGATGCAGGTCGCCAATGTTGCCAACCGCGTATTTCTTTTGCGAGCTGCCTTGGAAACTGAGGAGGCGCGTGCCTATTCCTATATTCTCGTCGATTGCCCGCCCTCTTTCAATCTGCTGACCATGAACGCCATGACGGCCGCACATTCCGTGCTGGTACCGTTGCAATGTGAATTTTTTGCCCTGGAGGGCCTTAGCCAATTGCTGGATACGGTCAGTCAGATACGCGCTTCGGTCAATCCACAGCTCGATATACAGGGCATCGTTCTGACGATGTTCGATGCACGTAACAATCTCGCCCAGCAGGTGGTTACGGATGTGCGCACGCATCTCGGGGAAAAGGTTTATCACACGCTCATTCCGCGCAATGTTCGTGTTTCCGAAGCGCCGTCCTATGGTAAACCAGCCATTCTTTACGATCTGAAATGCGCCGGCAGCCAGGCTTATTTGCAGCTGGCGTCCGAAGTGATCCAGAGAGAACGTCTGCGCAAGGCTGCCTGAAGTTTGTTGGCCTGACGTTTTACTGGGATGTATGGAGTAATATCTTATGAGTGATGATCTTTCCAAGCGTCGGCTCGGGCGCGGTCTTGCTGCATTGATCGGCGAAATGGATCAGCCGGTACCGGTGGGTGAACCTCAGCGTGCGGTGAACGCTGATCGCACCATTCCGATCGAATTCATCGCTCGCAGCCAGAGAAACCCGCGGCGTCATTTCGACGAAAATGAGTTGCAGGATCTTGCTGCCTCCATTCGTCAGCACGGCATTGTTCAGCCTGTGGTCGTAAGAACGGTTGGAGTCAACCGTTACGAGATTATTGCCGGTGAGAGGCGCTGGCGCGCGGCGCAGTTGGCCGGATTCACCGACGTACCCGTCATCGTTCGTGATGTGGATGATCGCACGGCGCTGGAGCTCGCCATCGTCGAAAACGTTCAGCGTTCCGATCTCAACCCGCTTGAAGAAGCGATGGGTTACGAGCAGCTGATCGCCGAGCACGGTTATACCCAGAACGATCTTGGTGAAATCATCGGCAAGAGCCGAAGCCATGTTGCCAACAGTCTGCGGCTGCTCAAGCTGCCCGATCCGGTGCGGGATATGCTGGCGGATGGTTCGCTGTCTGCCGGCCACGCGCGGGCGCTGGTTTCCACATCCGATCCGGCCACGCTGGCGCGGACGATTGTGTCCAAGGGACTTTCGGTGCGTGATGCCGAGCGTCTGGCGCAAAACGATATCAAATCGCAGGGTGAGATTGCCGAAAAGCGCCCCGCTGCGGAGAAGGATTCCGATACGATTGCGCTGGAACGCAGCCTGTCCGATGCGCTCGGCCTTGATGTGAAGATCAGCCACAAGGGTGGTTCGGGGCAAATCCGCATCGGCTACCGTACGCTGGAACAACTCGAGGCCGTCTGCCGGTTGCTGGAACAGAAATAATTAAATATCTGTTTTAATTGATAAATACCCGCCATTGGCGGGTATTTTTKTTTYCTGGGGCTCAAAAATCGATGGCCCTGCCTTTTATTTCGTAATCCCCGAAACGCACGGGTTCCGCGCCGCCGCGGCCGCCCGTTTCCGGCGGCAACTGAAGATCGGCCTGTTGTCGGCGTCGTTCTTCCGCCTCTTTCAACGCCCGTTCCGCTGCGGGTGAAAGCTGCTTCACCCTTTCCGCGGTCTTCTCCGCGCCATTGTCATTATCCGCATTCTGCATGAAATCCTCCCTATGACGGGATATTGAAATATGTTTGCCGTTCACCAGATTATATAATCAGACGGGCTTTATAAACCCCGGAATATTCCCGGTGAGTAACCCGGTAAGCGACAAGGAGAATTTGACGGATGAACATGATGCGCACGGCAATGCTTCTGGCCTTCATGACCGCATTGTTCATGGGTGTCGGTTTTCTGATCGGCGGCAAGGGCGGCATGATGATCGCCTTCCTTATTGCGGCGGGTATGAATCTGTTCTCCTACTGGAATTCGGACAAGATGGTCCTTTCCACCTATCATGCGCGGGAAATAGACGAGGCGAATGCGCCCGAGTTTTTTCACATGATCCGCGATCTGTCGCAGAATGCCGGACTGCCGATGCCGAAGGTCTATATTTACGACAGCCCGCAACCCAATGCCTTCGCAACGGGGCGGAACCCGCAGAACGCTGCCGTTGCAGCGTCGACGGGCCTGCTGGAACGCCTCACGCCCGAGGAGGTGGCCGGCGTTATGGCGCATGAACTGGCGCATGTGCAAAACCGCGATACGCTGACCATGACGATCACCGCCACGCTGGCGGGCGCGATTTCCATGCTCGGCAATTTTGCCTTCTTGTTCGGCGGCAACAGGGAAAACAACAATAACCCCCTGGGCTTCATCGGCGTACTGGTTGCGATGATCGTGGCACCGCTCGCCGCGATGCTGGTGCAGATGGCGATCAGCCGTACCCGGGAATATTCCGCCGACCGTCGCGGCGCGGAAATCTGTGGCAACCCGCTCTGGCTTGCATCTGCCCTGCAGAAGATTTCAGGCATGGCGCAGCAAATTCACAATGATGATGCCGAGCGCAATCCGGCAACGGCGCATATGTTCATCATCAATCCGCTCTCCGGCGAGCGAATGGACAATCTCTTCTCCACTCACCCGAACACGGAAAACCGTGTGGCGGCGCTGCGCGCCATGGCACAGGAGTTTTCCCCGCGAGGATCGACGCCGCCGCCATCGGGTGATAGACCGGTGCGCAAATCAGGCTCCGTTCCCAAGACGGGCTGGGGACGAGGCAATGAAAACGAGCGCAAGGGGCCGTGGTCTTGACATCCGATACTCAGAATAAGCCGGCGCGGTCCAAGAAGCCGAGGCCGGCACATGGGAGGGGCCGTGAAGACGGCCCTTCGTCTTTCCAGGACAAGCCGGGCCTTGCTGCGCGCATTGCCGCCACCCGCATTCTCGCGGCCGTTCTGGAAAAGAAGACCTCTCTGGATGGGATGCTCGACAGCGAAAACGGTAATCCGGTCTATCGTGCGCTGTCGCTTGCGGACCGGGCACTGGTGAGGGCTATCGTCAACAGCGCGCTTCGCCATCTTCCGCGCATCGAGACGGCTTTGTCGATGCTGCTGGACGGACCATTGCCGCAGGGCGCGCGATCGCTGCATCACGTTCTCGTTGTCGGTGTCGCGCAGATGCTTTATCTCGATGTGCCGGATCATTCCGCTGTCGATCTTGCCGTGGAACAGGCGCATCGCGATCCGCGCAACCGGCGTTTCGTCAAGCTGGTCAATGCGGTTTTGAGAAGGCTCGGCCGTGAAAAGGTGGAGATCGAAAAGGCTATCGCTGACGTTCCGGTCTTGCCGGACTGGTTTTATGCTCGGCTTGTTTCCGCTTACGGCGATGAGGTGGCCCAAAGGATCTCGCAGGCGCAGCTGACACCATCTTCCATTGACCTGACGGTGAAGGCTGATCCCGCTCTCTGGGCGGAGAAACTGGGCGGTACGCTGATGCCGAACGGTAGCGTGCGTCTGGGTGAATTCGAAGGTCAAATCCCTTCGCTTGAAGGTTTTTCCGAAGGCGCATGGTGGGTGCAGGATCTTGCGGCCAGCATGCCGGTAAGGCTCCTCGGCGATATCGCCGGCAAGCGTGTTGCCGATCTCTGTGCGGCCCCCGGCGGCAAGACTGCCCAGCTAGCGCTGGCGGGCGCCGAGGTGACGGCGCTGGACCAGTCCGGCAATAGACTTCGCCGCCTGCGGGAAAATCTCGATCGGCTTGGCCTCAACGCCGAAACGGTGGAGGTCAACATGATGAAGTATCGGCCGGAACAGCTTTTTGATGCTGTGCTGCTCGATGCACCCTGTTCTTCCACGGGCACGCTGCGCAAACATCCCGATGTCTGCTGGACCAAGGATGAGAACGACATTGCCAAACTTGCCGCTCTTCAGGGCCAGATGCTGCGGCACGCATTGACCCTGGTAGGTCCCGGCGGCCTCGTCGTCTTTTCCAATTGCTCGCTCGATCCTTCGGAAGGGGAAGCGATGATCGCGGAGGTTCTGGCGGAAAATCCCGATGTGGAGCGCGTTGCCGTCCGCAGGGAAGATTGGCCCGGAATGGAGACGGCCATCAGTTCGCAGGGCGATCTGCGCACGACACCGGACATGTTCGGCGGTGTCGATGGGTTTTTTAGCAGTGTCTTGCGTAAGAAGTAGAAAAAAGCCAAGCTTTCGCGAATCATTAGATATTTATCGAAAACGTTCCGGTCATCGCGGTTCACTGATAAAAACAAAACATGTGAAACGGGAAACACAGCTTGGTAGGGTCCTTTGCAGGCAGCATGAATGCCGCCGGTCTTCTTTCGCGGATGGCATATCGTCATCTGTGTGTCGGCCTCACCCCATTGCGCCTGCATCTGTCGCGGTTTGCCAACCGCGTGCCCGAGGGTCTGGTAGCGGCGCCCACCGATCTGAGGGCCATCGATCCTTATTTTGCCGAGGAATTGCTGCGCGGCCGCATCGCGCTGGCCGGACGGGTCGTTGAAACCGGTGGCGCCTCGCCGTTTCAGGTGGATTTCCCCTCGGCGGTTTTTGAAGAACGGCTGCATGCATTCAGCTGGCTGCGGCACATTCGGTCCGATAAATCGAGTGAGGCCTGCAAGCGGGCGCGCCGCATTGTTGCCGAGTGGATGGCGCTGCACGGCAAGCGGGTTACCGGCACCGCCTGGTCGCCTGACATAGCGGCGCAGAGGCTGATTGCCTGGCTTTCGCATTCTCCCGTGGTTTTATACGAGGCCGATGCAGGCTTTTATCGTCGTTTCCTGAAAAGTCTTGCCTTTCACGTGCGTTATCTAGAGCGGATCGTCAAACATGCGCCGGATGGCGAAACGCGGCTGCGGATCAGGATAGCGCTCGCCATGGCCTCCATCGCCATGCCGACCCGCCTGTCGCGGATCACCCGCAACGGAATGAAGCTGGCTCAGGAAATGGAACGCCAGATTCTTCCCGATGGCGGGCATGTCTCCCGCAATCCACGGGTCATGCTGGATTTGCTGCTCGATCTTCTGCCGCTGCGGCAAAGTTACATCAATCTCGGCCATGACCTGCCTTCTGGGCTGGTGCCGGCGATAGACCGCATGTTTCCGGCAATCCGGTTTTTCCGCCATCAGGGTGGCGATCTTGCGCTGTTCAACGGTGCGACGGCGACACTCGCCAATGAGCTTGTTTCCGTGCTGCGTTATGATGAAACAGCCGGCCGGCCTTCCAAGGTCCTGCCGGATGTGAATTATCACCGGCTCGCCACTGATGACACGGTCATTATTGTCGATACGGGTTATCCCGGCTCGGCGGAGCTTTCGCGCAGTGCCCATTCGGGATGCTTGTCCTTTGAAATGTCCTGCGGCAAGAACCGGTTCATCGTCAATTCCGGGTTTCCGCGCAATGCCGCGCCGGAATATCAGCGGGCAAGCCGTTCCACCGCGGCGCATTCCACCGTCACGCTTGCCGATACCTCGTCCTGCAGATTGTCGCGCTCGAGGCTGCTTGGCCCGATCATGGTTTCCGGCGTCAGCGAAGTCGATAGCCGACGCGGAATGGACGCGAACGGTAATGACATCCTCTGGGCCTCCCATGATGGATATTTGCAGAATTTCGGCTGCTATCACGAGCGCGAAATAGAACTGAATGCGGCAGGCACGAAGATAAAAGGGCGCGACCTGCTTCGGGCTGACGAAGTGGCAGTGAAGGCGCAATTGCAATCCGTCTCGGCGGTTTCACGTTTCCACATCCATCCTCATATACAGCTTCAGCAGCGCGATGAGGAATCCGTATATCTGGAAGCGGCGGATGGAACGGCCTGGCTGTTTTCCGCTCCGGGGCTGGAGCTTTTTGTGACCGAGGATGTCTTCATGGCGGATGCCTCGGGCATGCGGCCATCGCAGCAGATCGAGTTACCGTTCAACCTTGCCAATACGCGGGAAATCCGCTGGATCATCGAACGCAAGGCTTAGGTATTTCGGGCGTTCCGCGCAAAAACCACCATAGTTTCCACCGTTCGGCGTCCCCGCTGTTTATTAATCCGGTAAGCTGTGTTAACGCGGCGGCAATTGCTGGAGCAATCCCATTCCAGCCTGTCCTCCCCGTTAAACGGAGTATGCCTGATGGCCGTCGTGTCCAAGAAAATTCCCGCCCCCGATAAGGTCAAGATTCGCACGGCGCTTCTTTCCGTGTCCGACAAGACGGACATTATCGAGCTGGCAACGGTGCTCTCCAAGCTCGGCGTCAAGCTCCTGTCGACCGGCGGTACGGCAAAAGCCATTGCCGAAGCGGGCCTGCCGGTGACGGACGTTTCCGACGTGACCAATTTTCCGGAAATCATGGACGGCCGTGTCAAGACGCTGCATCCCAACGTGCATGGCGGGCTTCTGGCCATCCGTGATGATGCGGACCATGTTGAGGCGATGAAGGCGCATGGCATCGAGGCGATCGATCTTTCCGTCATCAATCTCTATCCCTTCGAGGAAGTTCGCGCCAAGGGCGGCGATTATCCGACGACGGTCGAGAATATCGACATTGGCGGCCCGGCAATGATCCGCGCTTCCGCCAAGAATCATGCCTATGTCACGGTGGTTACTGATCCGTCCGACTATCCCGACCTGGTTGAAGCCCTGCAGGCTGACGACGGCCAGACTTCCTATGCGCTGCGCCAGCGTTTCGCCGCCAAGGCCTATGCCCGCACGGCTGCTTATGACGCCGTGATTTCCAACTGGTTTGCCGAAGCACTGGCGATCGAGACGCCGGACTACCGCGCCATCGGCGGAGTGCTGAAGGAAAAGATGCGTTATGGTGAAAACCCGCATCAGAGTGCCGGCTTCTACCTGACCGGTGAAAAGCGCCCCGGCGTTGCGACCGCGACGCTTCTTCAGGGCAAGCAGCTTTCCTACAACAACATCAATGATACGGATGCGGCTTACGAGCTGGTGGCGGAGTTCCTGCCGGAAAATGCACCGGCCGTTGCCATCATCAAACATGCCAATCCCTGTGGCGTTGCGACCGGCCCGACGCTTGCCGAAGCCTATCGGCGCGCGCTGGCATGCGATTCCGTTTCCGCCTTTGGCGGCGTCATTGCGCTCAACCGCACGCTCGATGCAGAAACGGCGGAAGAGATCGTCAAACTCTTCACCGAAGTTATCATCGCGCCTGATGTTACCGAAGAAGCCAAGTCCATCATCGCCCGCAAGCCGAACCTGCGCCTTCTGGCCGCTGGCGGCCTGCCTGACCCGCGTGCGGCTGGCCTCACGGCAAAGACCGTTTCCGGTGGTCTTCTCGTACAGAGCCGTGACAATGGCATGGTCGAGGATCTCGAGCTCAAGGTCGTCACCAAGCGTGCGCCGACCGCGCAGGAGCTTGAGGACATGAAGTTCGCCTTCAAGATCGCCAAGCATGTGAAATCCAATGCCGTGATCTATGCCAAGGACGGCCAGACGGCGGGCATCGGCGCTGGGCAGATGAGCCGCGTGGATTCCGCCCGCATCGCTGCCCAGAAGGCGGAAGATGCAGCCAAGGCTCTCGGTCTTGCCGAACCTCTCACACGCGGTTCTGCCGTTGCTTCTGAAGCGTTTTACCCGTTTGCCGATGGTTTGCTTGCTGCAATCGCTGCCGGCGCTACCGCTGTTATCCAGCCGGGCGGCTCCATGCGCGACCAGGACGTGATCGACGCCGCAAACGAGCATAATGTGGCAATGGTCTTCACCGGCATGCGCCACTTCCGCCACTAAGCGCGGATATAGTGAGCAATGATAAAGGCCCGGAAAGCGATTTCCGGGCCTTTTGTTTCACGTGGGACAGTCTTGAATGCTGCGGTTTCAGGTCACCGCGCCGACCTGCCACGGCACGAATTCATTGTCGCCGTAGTCGTAAATCTCGCTCACCGTCTTGTCGCCGGAAGCGACCGCAAGAATATGTTCGAAAATTCGTTTGCCGGATTCTTCGATGGTTTCCGTTCCCGTGACGATCTCGCCGCAGTTGATATCCATGTCTTCCTTCATGTGTTCATACATTTCGGAATTGGTGGCGATCTTGATGCAGGGAGAGGGTTTGAAACCCGAAACCGAGCCGCGGCCGGTCGTGAAACAGATGACGTTGCAGCCGCCGGCGACCTGTCCGGTGACGGCAACGGGGTCATAGCCGGGCGTATCCATGAAAACGAAGCCCTGTTCCGTCACCGTCTCGGCAAATTCATAAACTGCCTTCAGCGGCATGGAGCCGCCCTTGGCGACCGCGCCCAGCGATTTTTCCAGAATGGTGGTCAGGCCGCCGAGCTTGTTGCCGTGAGAGGGATTGTTGTTGAGTTCGTCGCCATTGCGGGCGGTATAGTCCCGCCACCAGTCGATGCGCTGCAGCAGCTTTTCGGCGACGGCTGGCGTGACGGCGCGTTTGGTCAGCAGGTGTTCGGCGCCGTAGATTTCGGGAGTTTCGGAAAGCACGGTCGTGCCGCCATTGCGGACGATGAGGTCGGATGCATAACCCAGGGCCGGATTGGCGGATATGCCGGAATAACCATCCGAGCCGCCGCATTCCAGTGCGACCTTGAGCTTGGAAAGTGGTTGTTCCGTACGGCGAGCAGCATTGACCATAGGCAGCATCGCCTTGATCTCGGCGATTGCCGCATCAATCGTCTTGCGGGTGCCGCCATGTTGCTGGATGGTCATGGTGCGCAGCCGTTCGCCCTCTTCCATCTTGTAATGTTCGAGGATGGGCGCGATCTGGTTGGTTTCGCAGCCGAGGCCGATCAGCAGAATGCCGCCAAAATTCGGATGACGGGCATAACCTTGGATGGTGCGGATCAGAAGGCGGTAACCTTCCGACTTGGTATTCAGTGCACAGCCGCCGCCATGGGTCAGTGCCACGACGCCATCGACATTGTCAAAGCCGTCAAGGCCGCCCTGTTTGTTGAAATAGTCGGCGATGTAGCGCGATACGGTGGCGGAACAGTTCACCGAGGCGATGACACCGATATAGTTGCGTGTGCCAACGCCGCCGAGACCACGGTCGTACCCCATGAAGGTCCGGCGTTCGGCTTCCGGCACCATGCCCTTTTCTTCGATGTCGATGCTGAACTGATGTGCATGTTCGGAGGGCACCATGGCGAGGTTGTGCAGGTGCACATGCCGGCCGGGCTCGATGTCCTGGGTGGCGATGCCGATCACCTGCCCGTATTTCAGCACCTCGTCTCCGGATTTAATGAACTTGAGGGCCACCTTGTGCCCGCGCCCGATCAGCTCGAGCGCTGCCAGATCGCCCCTGCCCGTCGCGCCGCCAGCCGGAATGGACCGACGCGCCACCGCGACATTGTCGTTGGCGTTCAGCAAAATGGTTGCCTCAGAATTCTCACTCACGGGTTTTCCTCCTCCCTATACATTGCCTGCTATGTTTGTCATTCAGCTATCCACCCAGCGGCGTTTCGAGCCTTCCAGATGGATGTGCATGGCGGCCTGCGCCAGCAGCGGATCCTTGAGTTCCAGCGCAGTCAGAATGGCTTCGTGTTCCTGCAGGGCGCGGGTCCAGGTGTCGCGATCTTCGAATTTGACACGAAGCTGCGCCGAAATGGGGCTGTGGCGTTCATCGAAGAGGTTCGCCACCAGCCGCGCCAGAACGCTGTTGCCGGATTGTTCGGCAATGGTGACGTGAAACAGACGATCCTGATCGAGGGGTTTGCGACCGGCCTCGATTTCCCTTTGCATGGTGTTGAGGATCTGGCGGAGGGTCGCGATCGTCTCATCGGTCATCCGGCTTGCCGCCAGCACGATGGTCGCGCCCTCCAGCGCGCCGCGCGCCTGCATCAGTTCGGAAGGGCTGTCACCCAGCGATTTGGTGTGATGGGTCGTCTGCAGCGCTTCGGCTGACACATAAACGCCGGAACCCATGCGGATTTCAACGGTATTATCGATTTCAAGCGCAATCAGTGCTTCGCGCAGCGATGGCCGTGACACGCCGAGTTTCTGCGCCAGTTCCCGCTCGGCGGGAAGCCGTGTGCCGGGCAGGAATTCACCCATGTCGATGAGTTCGCGTATCTGGTCCGCAATCTGCTGATAAAGCCTGCGCGGTTCCGCTATTTTGGCCTGACCATTCATGTGTTTTTCGACGAGTCCTGTCTGCAACATATATTTGGCCTTACCGTAACGCCAAGCGTGCCAATACGCAAGAAATTACGTAAATATCTGAAAATACGCGTTAATTGTCATACATACTTTTGTATCCTTTACCTTCTTCGCTACGGCGATCTTCAGTTTTTCACTAATTGGCTTGACCATTATAAAAAACCGGCCTAACCATTTGCCCTGTTCATGACCCCGGTGGAGCGGGGAGCAGAGTGGGAGGTTTCCAGATGTCGCAGGGCGCATCGACAATTCGGGGCGATTTTTCGCCTGAGGAGATGGCGCGTGCGGAGCGTTCGGTCCTTCTGCGTCTCGAAAATATCAGCAAGGAATTTCCCGGCGTAAAGGCGCTGTCCAACGTTCATTTCGATCTGCGTGGCGGTGAAGTGCATGCTGTCTGCGGCGAGAATGGCGCGGGAAAATCGACGCTGATGAAAATCATCAGCGGTGTCTACCAGCCGAGCGAAGGCACCATCCTGCACAAGGGCGTGAAGGTGCAATATGCATCGCCGCTGGAATCTGAAGCTGCTGGTATTGCCATCATCCATCAGGAACTCAACCTCGTTCCGCATCTTTCCGTTGCCGAGAATATCTATCTGGCGCGTGAGCCGCGCCGGGGTTTTCTCGTGGACCGCAAGAAGCTGCGGCTCGATGCCAAACGCTGTCTCGACCGGCTGGGCGTCGATATCAACCCCGACCAGATGGTCCGCGGTCTTTCTGTCGCGCAATGTCAGATGGTGGAAATTGCCAAGGCGCTCTCTCTTGATGCGGAAGTGCTTATCATGGATGAGCCGACCTCCTCGCTGACCGAGCAGGAAACCCGGCTTCTGTTCAAGGTCATCCGCGATCTCAAGGCCTCCGGCGTCGGTATCGTCTATATTTCCCATCGTCTCGATGAGATGGCCGAGATCGTCGACCGCGTGACGGTGCTGCGCGACGGACGATATATTTCGACCGACGATTTTGCCTCGATCACCGTTGATGACATTGTCACACGCATGGTCGGGCGTTCGCTGGAAGACAAATTCCCTGAGCGCACCTCGCGCCCGACGGACGATATTCTCTTTTCCGTCGAAGGGCTGACCCGCAATGGCGTGTTCAGTGACGTCAGTTTCTCCCTGCGGCGCGGCGAAATCCTCGGTTTTGCCGGTCTTATGGGCGCGGGGCGAACGGAAGTTGCGCGGGCAATCTTCGGGGCCGATCCGCTCGATGCGGGCAAGATCGTTTTCAACGGGCGCGAACTTTCCATCGGCTCGCCCCAGGACGCCATCGAGGAAGGCATTGCCTATCTCTCGGAAGATCGCAAAAGCGATGGTCTCGCCATCAAGATGTCGGTGGCGGCCAATACGACGCTCGCCAATCTCGGCGAGGTTTCCAACCGTTTCGGGCTGATCGATTTCAAGAAGCATGATGATGTGGCGAAGCGTTACGTCGATCTGCTGAACATCCGCACCCCTTCGATCGATCAGACGGTGCGGCTGCTTTCGGGTGGCAACCAGCAGAAAATCATCATCGGCAAATGGCTGTTCCGGCAGTCGCGCGTGCTGTTCTTCGACGAGCCGACGCGCGGCATCGATGTCGGCGCAAAATTCGCGATCTACAAGATCATGGATGAACTGGCCGCACAGGGCATCGGCGTCATTCTCATCAGCTCGGAACTGCCGGAAATTCTGGGACTGACGGATCGTATCGCGGTGTTCCATCAGGGCCGTATCACGGGCGTGCTCGAAACCGCCAAGACCAATCAAGAAGAAATCATGCGGTATGCGTCCGGTTACGGCCGGGCCGCGCAGTGAGGAACGACATGGCCAATATTGCAGAACCCAAGAAGGGCTTCGCCGTCAGCGATCGCCAGAAGGATATCATCCAGAAATTTGCGGCGCTCGGCAGCCTCTTTGCGCTGGTCGCGGTCTTCTCCGCAACCAGCAGCGCCTTCTTCACCGTCAATAATGGCATGACGATCGCCTTGCAGGTGACGTCCATCGCGCTGCTCGGCATTGGCGCCACCTGTGTCATCATCACCGGCGGCATTGATCTTTCGGTCGGTTCGGTGCTCGCGCTTGCCGGCGTTGTCGCAGCCCTTGCGGTGAAGGAACTCGGCATGCCGGTGCCTATCGGTATGTTGCTCGGCATTCTGACGGGGTCGCTTTGTGGTCTCATCAACGGTCTTTTGGTGACGCGCTTCAAGCTGCCGCCCTTCATCGCCACTCTTGGCATGATGCTGATTGCCCGCGGTGTTGCCCTGCAGATCACCGGTGCGCGCGCCGTCTCCGGTCTCGGCGAATCCTTCGGTGAACTTGGCAACGGCGCTCTCTTCCGCATCGTCAATATCGGTGACGATGGCTTTCCGAATGTCGTGTTTCCCGGCATTCCCTATCCGGTCATCCTGATGGTGGTGATTGCGCTTGCGGTTTCCTTCATGCTCAACCGCTCGATCCTCGGGCGCCACATCTATGCCGTGGGTTCCAATGCGGATGCTGCCCGCCTTTCCGGCGTCAACGTCGCTCGCGTCACCAATTTCACCTACATCCTGTCCGGCACGCTTGCCGGACTGACGGGCTGCGTGCTGATGTCGCGCCTCGTCACCGCCCAGCCGAACGAAGGTGTGATGTATGAGCTGGATGCCATTGCCAGTGCGGTCATCGGCGGCACATCGCTGATCGGCGGCGTGGGCACGATTTCCGGCACGGCCATCGGCGCCTTCGTCATCGGCATTTTGCGCAACGGTCTCAATATGAACGGCGTTTCCGCCTTCACGCAACAGATCATCATCGGCCTCGTCATTCTGGTCACCGTCTGGATCGACCAGCTGCGCAACCGCCGCTGATCCAAAGGGCTGCGGACCCTTTCCGCAAACAAGATCGGCAGGGGAGGCCCGGTATGCCGACATCACGGAGGAAGAAATGAAGAAAATTACGACTGCCCTTCTGACATCCGCAATCGCGCTGTGGAGCGTTTCCACCGTGCAGGCCGGTGAAATCGCCGTCATCGTCAAGACCGTCAACTCCACGTTCTGGCAGAACGTCCAGAAGGGCGCTGACGCGGCGATGAAGAACTCTTCCGGCAACACCATGACCTTCCAGGGCCCGGCTGCCGAATCGGCGATTGCCGACCAGGTCAACATGGTCGAAAACGCCATCAACCGTAAGGTTGCCGGCATCGTTCTGGCGCCTTCCGATCCGGATGCGCTGGTGCCTGCCGTCAAGAAGGCCTGGGAAGCCCGTATCCCGGTGGTTCTGATCGACTCGCAGCTCGCCAAGGGCTCGGAGCAATATTATCAGTCGTTCCTTGCGACCGATAACAAGAAGGCCGGCGAACTCGCAGCGCAGGCGCTGATCGACAAGGTGGGTACGGAAGGCAAGATTGCCGTCATGTCCTATGTCGCCGGCGCCGGTTCCGAAATCGGCCGCGTCGGTGGTTTCACCGATTACATCCAGATGCATTCGAAGCTTCAGATCGTTGGCCCGTTCTATTCGCAGTCGCAGATGGCGACCGCGCTGAACCAGACCACCGACGTTCTGGCCGCCAATTCCGACCTGAAGGGTATTTTCGGCGCCAATGAGCCGACCGCCATCGGTGTCGGCCGTGCGCTTGCCCAGTCCGGCAAAGCCGGCAAAGTCGTTGCCATCGGCTTCGACGGCAATCAGGACCTGCAGAACTTCGTCAAGGACAGCACGCTTTCCGGCATCGTCGTTCAGGGTTCCTACCAGATGGGTGAAAAGGGCGTGGAAACCGTGACCAAGCTCATCAACAAGGAAAAGGTCGAGAAGTTCGTCGATACCGGCGTCGTTGTTGTCACCAAGGACAATATCGAGAAGCCGGAAGCAAAGAACGTGCTTTACTGATACCGACGGCGCGCCGCCGTCTGGTGGCGCGCCTCACCCTTTGAGATGCGGTTTTCACCATCCGCTCCATGCTTAAGAATTCAGGAAGTCCCTGCGATGAAAGTCTCCGATACACGTAAATTGCCGCGCCGCGCCGTAGACGTCACCGTCATGGGCCTCGGTTGCGCCCAGATGGGCAATCTCTACCGCGTCACGCCCTATGAAGAGTCCAAGGGTGCGTTCGACAAGGCATGGGAAAGCGGCATGCGTTATTTCGATACCGCGCCGTTTTATGGTTATACGCGGTCGGAGCGTCGCCTCGGCACCATGGTGACCGAGCATGATCGGGGCAACTATACGCTCAGCACCAAGGTCGGCCGCGTCATGGTGCCGGATGAGACCGTGGGCCCGGAGGAGGATGCCTATATTGCGCCTTTGCCGTTCCGCCCGGTCTATGATTATTCCTATGACGGTATTCTGCGGTCCTTCGAGGCAAGCCAGCAGCGGCTGGGTATCCTGAAGCCGGATATTCTTTATGTGCATGATATCGGCTCCCATACCCATGGCGAAAAACACCAGCACTACTGGGAGCAGCTGACGACCGGTGGCGGGTTCCGTGCGCTCGGCAAGCTGCGCGAAGAAGGATCGACCGGGGCTGTCGGCCTCGGCGTCAACGAGTGGGAAATCGTCAGCGACGCCATGGATGTTTTCGACATCGATGTCGCCATGCTGGCCGGCCGTTATACGCTGCTCGAACAGCAGAGCCTTGCTTTCATGAACCGCTGCGCTGAAAGCGGCGTCGCCATCGTCGTCGCCGGCGCTTTCAACTCCGGCATTCTGGCTGGCAACCGCAAATTCAATTATGCCGATGCGCCCGCCGATATCCTCAAGCGTGTGGATGCGCTGCACAGCGTATGTGAGGAGCTGGGGGTCTCGCTGCAGGCCGCCGCGCTTCAGTTTCCGCTTGCCCATTCGGCGTCTGTCACGGTCGTTTCAGGTGCGCGCAATGCGCAGCAACTCGCTTCCAATATCGAATGGTTCGAGCAGTCCATCCCGGATGAATTCTGGTCCGAGCTGCAGAAGCGGGGCCTGATTGCCGAAGGTGCACCCGTGCCCGGCGGAAAGGCCTGAGGCAATGCTCATCGACGCCCACCAGCATTTCTGGCTGATGAAGGATCGCGCCGGGCAATGGCCGCCGCCATCGCTGGCCGCCATTTACCGGGATTTTCTTCCGGCCGATCTGTCGCCATTGCTGGCGGCTGCCGGGGTTTCCGGTACGGTGCTGGTGCAGACGATGGAGACGGCGGCCGATACGGATTTCATGCTGGAACTGGCGGAAAAGACCGATTTCATCAAGGGTGTGGTCGGCTGGCTGGATATGAAGTCCGCTGAAGCGGCGGCGGAAATTGCCCGCCGGGCGAAACATCCGGCCTTCAAGGGCGTGCGCCCCATGCTGCAGGGCATGGAAGATGTCGCCTGGATCGACGATCCGGCGCTGGATGCTGCCGTGGAAGCACTGGTGAAACACGATCTGGTGTTTGATGCGCTGGTCCTGCCGCCCAATCTACAGCATCTCCTCTCTTTTGCCCGCAGGCATCCGGACTTGCCGATCGTTATCGATCATGGCGCAAAGCCTCTGATTGCCACCGGTCACTATAATGATTGGCGGCGTGATATGGCGGCTCTCGCGAGCCTTCCCAATGTCCATTGCAAACTATCCGGCCTGCTGACCGAGCGCGGCGAACAGCGCCCGGAAGCGGTGCGGCCCTATGCCGAGACCATTCTCGACCTGTTTGGCGGCGAGCGCGTGATTTTCGGCAGTGACTGGCCGGTGCTGCGCCTCGCGGGTGATTATCAGGGCTGGCTGGATTTCTGCCGCGATATCGTGCCGGCGAAGGACCATGCGGCAGTTTTCGGCGGCAACGCCATTCGTTTTTACTCCCTTACTGACAGGTGATGCATGCTGGCGATTTTCTGTGACACTCCCGGTCAATTAACCGCCAAGGATCTGCCGAAACCCGTGCGCGGTGAAGGCGAAGTCCTGGTGCGTATTCGCCGCATCGGTGTTTGCGGCACCGACTTGCACATTTTTACCGGCAACCAGCCCTATCTCTCCTACCCGCGTATCATGGGCCACGAGCTCTCCGGCACGGTTGAGGAGGCGCCCGCTGGCAGCCACCTTTCCGTTGGCGATGTGGTGACCATCATTCCCTATATGTCCTGCGGAAAATGCAATGCCTGCCTGAAGGGCAAGAGCAATTGCTGCCGCAATATCGGTGTGCTCGGCGTCCATCGCGATGGCGGCATGGTGGAATATCTGAGCGTGCCGCAGCAATTCGTGCTGAAGGCGGAGGGGTTGAGTCTCGACCAGGCGGCCATGACGGAATTCCTGGCGATCGGCGCCCATGCGGTGCGTCGCGGTGCCGTCGAAAAAGGGCAGAAGGTTCTGATCGTCGGCGCCGGTCCGATCGGCATGGCGGTTGCAGTCTTCGCCGTTCTCGATGGCGGCGAAGTGACGATGATCGACGGTCGCACCGACCGGCTGGATTTCTGCAAGAAACATCTCGGTGTCGCCCATACGGTCGTCCTTGGCGAAGGCGACAAGGATCGTCTGTCCGATATCACCGGTGGCGATTTCTTCGATGCGGTCTTTGATGCGACCGGCAACCCGAAAGCCATGGAGCGCGGGTTTTCTTTCGTCGGCCACGGCGGCTCCTATGTTCTGGTGTCCATCGTTGCGAGCGATATCAGCTTCAACGACCCGGAATTTCACAAGCGTGAGACGACGCTGCTCGGCAGCCGCAACGCGACGCCGGAAGATTTCGAACGGGTGCTTCGCGCCTTGCGCGAAGGGAAAGTGCCGGAGGCGCTGATCACCCATCGCATGACACTTGCTGATGTTCCCTCGAAGTTCGCGGGCCTGACCGATCCGAAAGCCGGAGTCATCAAGGGCATGGTGGAGGTCGCATGACGCCCGATACGCCCATCCTGCAATTCGGCACCAGCCGCTTTCTTCTCGCCCATGTGGATCTGTTCGTTTCGCAGGCCCTGGACAGGGGAGAGGCGCTGGGGCGCATCGCAATCGTTCAGACGACCGGCAATGCGGAGAGCCTGAAACGTGTTGCGGCGCTGAATAGCGGCGCACCCTACCCCGTGCGCATTCGCGGCATTCGCGATGGGCAGGAAGTGGACGAGGAGATTGAGGGCAAAGGTGTCGCGCGGGCTTTGACTGCCGCGACCGACTGGGCCGAGATACGCCGTCTCACCTGCGTGGCCGAGGTCATTCTGTCCAACACGGGTGATCGCGGTTATGAGCTGGATTCGGCTGATGGACCCGGGCTTGCCGCCGATTTCACGATCGTGCCGAAAAGCTTTCCGGCGAAACTCTGCATGCTGCTGCTGGAGCGTTTTCAGCGCAATCCGGAAGCACCCGTCTCGATTTTCCCCTGCGAGCTCGTGCCGCGCAACGGCGAAAAGCTGAGCCAAGTCATTCGCCGGCTTGCGGATGAATGGCAATTGCCGGCGGGTTTTGCCTTCTATCTGAATGAGAAGTGCCGTTTCGCCAATAGTCTGGTGGATCGCATCGTCTCAGAGCCGATCGATCCGGTCGGCGCTGTGGCGGAACCCTATACGCTCTGGGCGATCGAGAGACAGGAAGGTCTCGTCCTTCCCTGTACCCATCCCGCGGTGGTGCTGACCGACGATCTCGACCACTATGAAAAGCTCAAGCTGTTCCTGCTCAATCTCGGCCATTCCTATCTGGCGGAGCGCTGGGCGCAGGATGCACGCCCGAAGGACGAGACGGTGCGGCAGGCCATGGCCGACGACGCTCTGGTGGCGGATCTGGAAGTGCTCTGGCGTGACGAGGTTCTGCCGGTCTTTGCGGCTGAAGGCATGGGAGACGAGGCGCAAACCTATATCGGCGTGTTGCGGGAGCGTTTGCGCAATCCCTTTCTCGCGCATCGCCTCGCCGATATCGCCGGCAACCATGACGAAAAGAAGCGCCGCCGCTTCGCGCCGGTCATCGCCGCCGCCGAGAGGCTGGAATTGAAGTTGCCGCAGTCGAAGCTGCGTGCGGCGCTTGCCACCATCAAGCAATAACGGAGTTTTTCATGCAGCGCATGGGCATGGTCATCGGCGTCAAGCCTGAGATGATCGCGGAATATAAAAGGCTGCACGCCGCTGTCTGGCCGGAGGTTCTGGCATTGATCAGCGAAAGCAACATTCGCAACTACACGATCTTCCTGCGCGAGCCGGAAAATCTGCTTTTCGGCTATTGGGAATATCACGGCAGCGATTTCAGCGCCGATATGGCGAAGATAGCTGCGAGCCCGAAGAACCAGGAGTGGTGGTCTTTCACCATTCCCTGCCAGCAACCGCTCGAAAGCCGTAAGGAAGGCGAGTGGTGGGCGATGATGGAAGAGACCTTCCACCTCGATTGAACGATTTTCTTTGACACTGACCGCGAGTAACCGGCCATGACCAAAATTACAGATCTGCGTGTTTTCGACCTGCGTTTCCCGACCTCACAGAGCCTTGATGGTTCGGATGCGATGAACCCCGACCCGGATTATTCGGCGGCTTACGTCATTCTCGATACGGACGAGCCGGGCCTGAAGGGCCATGGCCTGACCTTTACGATCGGCCGCGGCAATGACATCTGCTGCATGGCCATCGAAGCGATGCGCCATCTGGTCGTCGGCACCGATCTTACCACCGTTACGGAAAATCCCGGCAAATATTGGCGGCACCTGACGAGCGACAGCCAGCTGCGCTGGATCGGCCCGGATAAAGGCGCGATGCATCTCGCCACCGGCGCTGTCGTCAATGCAGTGTGGGATCTGCTGGCCAAGAAGGCCGGCAAGCCGGTGTGGCAGCTCGTCGCCGATATGAGCCCGGAAGAAATCGCCGATATCGTCGATTATCGTTACCTGACCGACGTGCTGACCCGCGACGATGCGCTGGCGATCCTCAGAAAGGCCGAAGCCGGCAAGAAGGAACGTATCGAGACGCTGAAGAACGAAGGTTATGCCTGCTATACGACGTCGGCCGGCTGGCTGGGTTACGACGATGCCAAGCTGCGCCGTCTTTGCCAGGAGGCGATCGACGCCGGTTTCAACCATGTGAAGATGAAGGTCGGCCGCGATCTGGAAGACGATATCCGTCGTCTCACCATCGCTCGTGAGGTGATCGGCCCAGACCGTTACCTGATGATCGACGCCAACCAGGTATGGGAAGTGGATCAGGCGATCGACTGGGTGAAGAAGCTTGCCTTCGCCAAGCCGTTCTTCATCGAAGAGCCGACCAGCCCGGATGATGTCGCCGGCCATCGCAAGATCCGCGCCGCCATCGGCCCGGTGAAGGTGGCGACCGGTGAAATGTGCCAGAACCGCATCATGTTCAAGCAGTTCATCGCCGAAGGCGCAATCGACGTTGTACAGATCGACAGCTGCCGCATGGGTGGTCTGAACGAGGTGCTGGCGGTTCTGCTGATTGCCGCCAAATACAATCTGCCGGTCTGGCCGCATGCGGGTGGCGTCGGCCTTTGTGAATATGTGCAGCACCTGTCGATGATCGACTATCTCGTGGTGTCGGGCACCAAGGAAGGCCGCGTGATCGAATATGTCGACCATCTGCACGAGCACTTCATCGAGCCCTGCGATATCCGCAACGCCGCTTACATGCCGCCGAAGCTGCCGGGCTTCTCCATCGAAATGAAGCCGGAGTCGATTGAGACCTACACTTTCGAGGAGTGATCGAAAGATTGCAGCGCCTCCTCGAGGCGCCGCCACTCCGCTTCGCTGCCGGGAAGGCCGAAACGCATGTCGTTCGGCCTTTCGTCAAAGATGCGTACCAGAATGCCGCGACGGCCGAGATGGTCGAACAGTGCCCTGGCGCGCTCGTCCCGCACCAGCGTGAACAGGGACGTGCCGCCGGCGATTTTCAGTCCTGCCTTTTCCAGCAGTTTGTTTATGCGTCCTGCTTCCTCCGCAAGCCGCAGACGCATGGATGATTGCCAGTCTCTGTCAGTCATGGCTTCCGCAGCGATGTGCAGAGCCGGGCCGGAAACCGCCCAGGGGCCAAGCCTTGCTTCCAGTTCGGCAGCGATGTCGGGATGCGTAATTGCGAAACCCAAACGCACGCCCGCCATGCCGTAAAATTTTCCGAAGGATCGCAGGACCACCAGCGCGTCGCCATTTGTTGCATCCGCAAGGCTTTTGGCACCGCCCGCTTCGATGAAGGCTTCATCCACGACGAGCAGGCCGCCTTCGCGACCTATCGCTCCGGCGAGCGCGAATAAAGCTTCGCGGTCCGCGATGCGACCATCGGGATTGTTGGGATTGACCACCACCGCATAGCCATAAGCCGACAGGTTGTTGATGTTTTCCTCTTCGGTGACGGTAAGCCCCGCCATGCGGGCGGTGCGGGCATGTTCCGCATAGGCGGGTGAAAGCACGGCACCGCTTTGGGCGCCACGATTGATGGCGATCTGCGCCAGCAGAGGCATCAGCATCTGGGTGCCGGGAGAGAGCGTAACGTGCTGCGCGGAAGGCGCGCCGAAATGGGCTGCCGCCAGCTGTTTCAGTTCCTCAGCAGCGCCGGGTTCCGGCAGGCGGGCGAATGCGCTGGCAGGAATGGGCGAATGCGGATAGGAGTGCGGGTTGATCCCGGTCGAAAGGTCGATCCACGGTTCAGGCGCTTCCGGAAACATCAGGCGCGCCTTGCCGAGATTGCCGCCGTGACGGATCGCTCCTTGAGCTTTTTCTGGTACTGTCTCGCCCATGTTCTTTGCTCTCGCTTTCCTGTCGCTCGTGATCGAACGCCTGACCGGCTATCCGGACTGGCTGTTCAAACGCATCGGCCACCCCGTCACCTGGATCGGTTCGCTTATCGCGCTCATGGACAAAAAATGGAACCGGGAGAGTGCGTCATTTTCTCAGCGTAAGGCCGCAGGTGTTGCGGCGCTGGTTGTTTTTGTCGGGCTGACGGTGATCCTTGCGTGGTTTGCGCAATCGGTTCTGCTTGTCCTGCCCTTCGGTCTGCTGGCCGTGGCGATACTCGGCGCTTCGCTTCCGGCGCAAAAAAGTCTGGAACAGCATGTGGAGGCAGTCGCCACTGCTCTGGAGCGCGAGGGGGTGGAAGGCGGCCGCAAGGCGGTTTCGATGATCGTCGGACGTGATCCGCAAAAGCTGGATGAGGCGGCGATCTGCCGGGCGGCGATTGAAAGTCTCGCCGAGAATTTCTCCGATGGCATCGTCGCCCCTGCCTTCTGGCTCGGACTTCTGGGTCTGCCGGGCGGTGCGGCTTATAAGGCGATCAATACGGCCGACAGCATGATCGGCCATCGTTCGCCGCGCCATGAGGCCTTTGGCTGGGCCTCGGCCCGGCTGGATGATCTCGTCAATCTGCCGGCTTCAAGGCTGAGCGGCAGCCTCTTTGTGGTCGCCGCATTTTTTGTCGAGGGCGCGTCGCCAAAAGCGGCCATTGCTGCGATCCGTCGCGATGCCCGCCACCACCGCTCCCCCAATGCCGGCTGGCCGGAGGCGGCGCTGGCCGGCGCCCTCGGTTTTGCACTTGCCGGGCCGCGTTCCTATGGCGGGCAGATGATCGAGGCGCGTTTCATGGGCGAAGGCGGAAGGTCGGCGCTGGTTGCCGGTGATATTCGCAAGGCACTGCGGCTGGCGCGGATCGCGGACCTGTTGCTGATCGGCCTGTTCGGGCTTCTTATCGCGCTATAGCAAGCAGCCTGTCGAGATCGAGGTGCTGCTCCATATGCGCAGCCAGACGGTCGAGAACCGCATCCACCTGCGCGTCATAGTTCAGATCCGTATCTTGCCCGCCGAGACGCTCCAGCCATGCGCCGCGCTGACGGTCATCCGCGAAAAGGCCGTGAATATAGGTGCCAAAGACGCGACCATCGGGCGAGATGGTACCATCGTCATGCCCGTCGATCGTCGAAAACGCCAGATTACCCGCCGTTCCCGTGGTTTCACCGACATGCATTTCGTAGCCGGATAAACCAACACCATCAAAACTTGCGCCCTGAACGGAAACGAGCCGTTTGTCACCCGTCAAAACCGTGTCGACATCCAGCAGGCCGAGCCCGTCGACAGTCGCCGGCGGCCCTTCGATGCCATCGGGATCGGCAACGGTTTTTCCAAGCATCTGATAACCGCCGCAAAGGCCGAGAACGTAGCCGCCGCGCCTCAAATGCGCTTTTATATCGATGTCCAGACCCGCATCTTGCAGCACGGCGAGATCGGCAATCGTGGATTTCGAGCCGCACAGCAAAACAAGCCGGCAATCGGCGGGGATCGTCTCACCCGGCGGCACGCGGATCAGTTCCACATCCGGTTCCATGTCGAGGGGATCGAGATCGTCGAAATTGGAAATATGCGGCAGGATTGGTACGGCGATGCGGATTTTTGCGCCGGGTTTCCGTTGGGCCGGGCCGGAAAGCCCCAGCGCGTCTTCCGCCGGCAGTTTCGCGGCATCGGAAAAATGCGGCAGAAGCCCTATGGAGGCCCAATCGGTCTTTTCCGCAATCATCCGCATACCATCGGAAAACAGCGCCGGATCGCCGCGAAAGCGGTTGACGATGAAACCTTCGATCATTGCCGCATCATCGGCGTCGAGTACCGCCCTGGTGCCGACGAGGCTGGCGATGACGCCGCCGCGGTCGATATCGCCGATCAGGATCACCGGCGCATCGGCTGCCCGGGCAAAACCCATATTGGCAATGTCATTGGCGCGCAGGTTGATTTCCGATGCGCTGCCAGCCCCTTCCACCAGCACCAGATCAGCCTGTTGTTTCAGGTGCTCGAAGCTTTCCAGCACGCGCGGCATCAGCCCGGCCTTCATGTGCTGATAGTCAGCCGCCTTGGCATTACCGACGATCTTGCCCTGCACCACCACCTGTGCGCCGGTTTCGCTCTGCGGCTTCAGGAGCACGGGGTTCATGTGTACGGAAAGCGGCACGCCCGCTGCCCGCGCCTGCAGGGCCTGGGCGCGGCCGATCTCGCCACCATCGGCGGTGACAGCGGCATTGTTCGACATGTTCTGCGGCTTGAACGGCATGACGGAGAGGCCGCGCCGGGTGAATGCGCGGGCAAGGCCGGCCACCATCAGCGATTTGCCGACATCGGAGCCGGTTCCCTGAAACATCAGCACCCGGGCTGCCATATCAGAATTCTATCCCGGCCTGAGCCTTCACGCCGGCCTTGAAATGATGTTTCACCAACGTCATTTCCGTCACCATGTCGGCGGCGTCGATCAGCGGCTGCTTGGCGTTGCGGCCGGTGACGATGACATGCAGATCGGGCCTGCGGTTGGAAAGCGTTGCGACGACCTCTTCCAGCGGCAGGTAATCGTAGCGCAGCGCGATGTTCAGCTCGTCAAGGATCAGCAGGCCGATGGTCTCGTCGGCCATCAGGGTTTTGGCCTCTTCCCAGGCCTTTGCCGCTGCCGCGACATCACGCTTCAGATCCTGTGTGTCCCAGGTGAACCCTTCCCCCATGGTACGCCAGACGACTTTGTCGCCAAAGAGCGTCAGGGCCTGCTGTTCTCCCGTCGACCATGCGCCCTTGATGAATTGCACGACGCCCACCCGCCGCCCGGTGCCGAGCATGCGCAATGCCAGGCCGAAAGCGGCCGTGGACTTGCCCTTGCCGGGGCCGGTGTTGATCATCAGCAGGCCTTTTTCGATGGTCTTTTCCGCAACTTCGGCATCCTGCACCGTCTTGCGGTTGACCATTTTCTGCCGGTGGCGTTCGGCTTCGCTGTCGCTGATGTCGCGGGTCATCGCCTTTTCCTTCTCATCCAGCGGCGCGGGACCTTATGCCCCTGCCATTCGGAGCGGCGACTATAC
Organism: Rhizobium sp. BR 250; assembly: GCF_047445855.1. Lineage (NCBI taxonomy): Bacteria > Pseudomonadati > Pseudomonadota > Alphaproteobacteria > Hyphomicrobiales > Rhizobiaceae > Rhizobium > Rhizobium sp. BR 250. The sequence goes on along the minus strand of NZ_JARWKW010000005.1, from coordinate 292,820 downwards.
TCAATTTGCCGCACCCGGCAATGTGCTGGGAAGGGGCGTGCGGCATTGACCCTCACACCCGTTCAGCCTAAGGGTAAGGGACTGACGGTCTTTTCCCGGCAACGGGAAAAGCTAAGAGGGAACACGGTTCCACCCCGATAACGGGTCATTCCGTGGCTGCCCCCGCAACTGTAAGCGGTAAGCCCGCACCGTAAAGCCACTGGACCTTTGTGATCGGTTCGGGAAGGCGGTGTCTGGGTGTTGATCGAGCCGCAAGCCAGGAGACCTGCCGTTTCAGGAAAAAACGTCTGCCGGGCGGGGTGCTCCGGTCAGTCGGTCAGATCGAACAGCCGGTTTGCGCCTGTCCGCACACCGTTTTCGATATCCGCACCCCGATGAATTTTAACTTGGCGCGGGAACGGGACGGTTTGGATATTTCAGCGACATCTTCATGTGCAAACGCGAACGTGCAGGGCGAAACGACGCCCGGCGTGACCGTCTTCGTTTGCCGCAGCTGTCGCGATGACGCTGATCCCACTGCCGAACCGCGTCCCGGTTCGCGTCTTGCCGATGCCGTCATCGCAAAGGCGGAGGAAACCGGCATTGCCGTTCGTTCCGTCAATTGCCTTGCCAATTGCAAGCGTGGCCTCAGCGCCGTGCTGCGCAGCGCCAATGGCTGGTCTTATGTGTTTGGCGGGCTGACGCCCGATGATGCGGAAGACCTGCTGACGGGCGCGCGACTGCTTTCTGCCGCATCCGATGGCCTGATGCCCTGGCGTGGCCGCCCCGAACCCTTAAAGTGCGGCATGGTGGCGCGCATTCCCCCATTCGATTTTACCGAGGAGAGATCATGAGCACCCTTCTGGACCGCGTTCCCTGCACCATCGTCACCGGCTTTCTGGGGGCCGGAAAAACCACGCTGCTGCGCGGCCTTCTCGAAAAGCTGGATGGCAAGCGGCTCGCCATCATCGTCAATGAATTTGGCGATATCGGCATCGACGGCGAAATTCTGAAAGGCTGTGGCATTGAAAGCTGCCCGGAGGAAAACATCGTCGAGCTGGCCAATGGCTGCATCTGCTGCACGGTGGCGGATGATTTCCAGCCCGCCATCGAACAGATCCTCAGCCGTCAGCCGAAGGTGGAGCATATCCTCATCGAGACTTCCGGTCTTGCCCTGCCGAAGCCCCTGGTGCAGGCCTTCCAGTGGCCCGCCATCAAGAGCCGCGTGACTGTTGATGCCGTGGTCGCCGTGGTGGATGGTGCGGCGCTCGCCGAAGGTCAGGTTGCCCACGACATGGAAGCGCTTGCTGCCCAGCGCGCCAATGATGAGGCACTTGATCATGACGATCCGGTCGAAGAGGTCTTCGAGGATCAGGTCGCCTGCGCCGATCTCATCGTGCTCACCAAGGCCGATCTTCTGGATGATGCCGGCCTCGACAAGGCCAGGGCGCATATCCTTGACCATCTGCCGAAGGCGGCGAAGATCGTTGTCGCTTCGAATGGCGCCATCGATCCCGCCGTGCTGATCGGCCTCGGCCTTGCGGTGGAAGAAGATATTGAAAACCGCCGCACCCATCATGATGGCGAACTCGACCATGAACATGATGATTTCGACAGCTTCGTCATCGACCTGCCGGCCGTTACCGATCCGGAGGCGCTGGCAGCCCGTATCGCCGAGACGGCCGCTGCCGAAAATGTGCTGCGCATCAAGGGCTTCATCGAAGTCGCCGCCAAGCCCATGCGTCTGCAGGTGCAGGCTGTCGGCAGCCGCGTCAACCACTATTACGACCGCCCCTGGGCGGCGGGTGAAGAGCGCCGCAGCCGCCTCGTCGTCATCGGTGAAAAGGGTATCAACCGCGAAAAGATCGAACAGATGCTGGCCGCCTGACATAAGCCAATTGCGCATTGTCCGGACGCAAAACCGCGACGTACTTTTACTGGAAATGCCTTAGATGCATATTCTCGCCACCACATCCTCGTCTCTGGACGACCTGATCGAGCCGGTTGATCTCAACCAGCCCCGCTCGGATGTGGTGGTGCTGTCTTTTTCGGCAAGCGATCTTGCCGGGTTTGAGCGGGCGTGGCGGCAGGCGGGAGATAAGCTCCCTTCCCTCTCCGCCGCGAACCTGTCCGAGCTTCGGCACCCGATGTCGGTTGATCTCTGGATCGAAAAAACGGCGGAACATGCCCGTGTTATCCTTATCCGGATTCTTGGCGGCGCGGAACGCTGGCGATATGGGGTCGATCAGCTGGCCATTCTGGCGCGCAGGCGGGGCATCAAGCTTCTGCTTTTGCCGGGGGAGTGCAGCGAAAGGGACGAAAAGCTCGAGGCGGCCTCTACGGTCGACAAGCCGACGCTGACCTCCGTTCTCTCCTTCTTCCGCGAAGGCGGAGGGGAGAATATGGGCCGTCTGGCCGCGGGCCTGACTGTTCTGGCGGGTGGCGGGGATTGGCCGGATATAAAGGCCGGACCCCTGCCGAAAGCCGGCTTTTATCGGCCGGATCTGGGTGTCGTGCGGCAGGAAGAGGCTTGTGCCGGGTTTCCTGCCGGTGCGTCTGTTCTGCCCATTCTCTTTTACCGCTCCATGCTTCTGGCGGAAGATGCAGCACCCGTCGATGCGCTGTTTCAGGCGCTCTCTGTGCGTGGGTTTGCGCCCCTGCCGATTTTTGTCAGCGGGTTGAAGGATGGGGAAGCGATCCGTTTCCTCGAAACCGTGCTGCCGGCTCTTCAGCCTGCCGCCATCATCGCCGCCACGGCTTTTGCCAGCCAGACGAATGATAGAGGCGAGACACTGTTCGACCGCCTCGGCGTTCCCGTTTTCCAGGTGGTGATGGCAACCACCCGGCGCGACGGCTGGGCGGAAAATGCGCGCGGGCTCAATCCGTCCGATCTTGCCATGCATGTCGTCTTGCCCGAACTGGACGGGCGGATTCTTGCAGGGGCGATTTCGTTCAAACAGGCACGGACGGATGGCGGCGTCAGCCTTCTGAATGTGCCCGAGGCGGATCGTGTGGAGCAGGTGGCGAACCGCATCGCGGCCTTTCTGCGAATGAAATCTGCGCCACCTCGGGATCGCCGCATCGTCATCCTGATGCCGGATTATCCCGGTGCCGCGCCGGGGCGCACCGGTTATGCCGTTGGTCTTGATGTACCGCAAAGCGTGCTCGAAATGCTGCGTGATCTCGCCGATGCCGGTTATGCGGTGGAGGAGATTCCCGAAACAGCGCGGGCGCTGCTCGATCGTATCGAGAGCCAGAATGCGACAGTCGATCTTTCCGACTATCGGGATTTTCTTGCAGCCTTGCCGGCGGCGGCTGCCACCGCCGTGCATGCGACGTGGGGAGCCGCGGAACAGGACGAAGCTTTCGCCGATGGCGCTTTCCATTTCCGCGTTGCCCGCTTCGGCCAGGTCTTCGTAGCGCTCGCGCCGGATCGGGGACGAAACGAGGATCGGCGGGTGGATTATCACGATCCCGCCCTGCCGCCACGCCACGCGCTGGTCGCCTTCGGCGCATGGATGCAGCGTGTGGCAGCGGCGCATGCCATCGTGCATGTTGGCGCGCATGGCACGCTGGAATGGTTGCCGGGCAAGACGGTTGCGCTTTCCCGCGATTGTTTCCCGGAAATCGTCACCGGCCCGCTGCCGGTCGTCTATCCTTTCATCGTCTCCAATCCCGGTGAGGCGGCGGTTGCCAAGCGGCGCATCGCCGCCGTCACCATCGGCCATGTGCCTCCGGTGCTTGTCAATGCCGGGCTTTCGCCGGAACAGTCGGCGCTGGAACAGCTGGTCGATGAATATGCGCAGGCGGATGGCCTTGATCGCCGCCGTCGCGACCGGCTGGCGAAGCTGATTGTCGAAAAGGCGCTGGAAACCGGGCTGGCGGCGGAGGCGGGCGTGGGCGTGAAGGATGACGCCGATACGGCCCTCTCACGCATCGACGCCTTTCTCTGCGACCTCAAGGATTTCGCCATCAAGGACGGCCAGCATGTTTTCGGCCGCTCCCCCGAAGCTGAGGCCGATCCTCTCCGGCTTCAGAGCGCCAAGGCCGAGAAGTCCGCGCTGCTCGCGGCGCTCGATGGCCGGCACATCGCCCCCGGCCCTTCCGGCGCGCCGGCGCGAGGGCGTCTCGATGTCCTGCCCACCGGCCGCAACCTTTATGCCGCTGATCCCCGCACCATGCCGACGCCAACCGCGTTCGAGTTGGGCCGCATGGCGGGCGAAGAAGTGCTTCGGCATCATCTGCAATCCCATGGAGACTGGCCGAAACATCTGGTGTTCGATCTCTGGGGCAGCGCCAGCCTTCGCAATGGCGGTGAGGATGTGGCGCAGGCGCTGCATCTGATGGGGGCGAGGCCGATCCATGATCCTGCTACCGGTCGCGTCACCGGCATCGAGGTTCTGCCGCCGGCGAGCCTCGGGCGGCCGAGGGTCGATGTGACGTTTCGCATTTCCGGCCTGTTCCGCGACATGTTCCCGGCGCTGATCGCGCTTCTCGATGCTGCCGCTAAGGCGGTTGCACGGCGGGATGAAGCGCCGGGCGACAATCCGCTGGCGGAAGAGGCTGCAGCGCTTGGGCATATCCCTGCCCGCATCTTCGGTTCTGCGCCGGGTACCTATGGCGCCGGTATCGAGGAAAAGCTTGCCAGTGGTGCGTGGGATGAACGCGAGGAGCTGGGGCAGGCGTATCTCGATGCGGCGAACCATGCCTTTGGCGGCGCCGATGGGCTTGAGATATTCGAGGACGCTGGCTTTACGGAACTGGTGCGTCGGGCAGATCTTCTGGTTCATACCGGCGACGATCCCGGTCGTGATCTTCTCGACGGTTCTTCCGATGTCGCCTTCATTGGCGGTTTTTCCGCTGCGAAGGCCGTACTTGGCGGCATCGCCGATATCGTCGCACTGGATACGACCGATCCGGCGCGCCCGCGTGCGAGATCAATGACACAGGCGCTGACGCGGGTGGTGCGCGCACGTGCCGTCAATCCGCGTTTCATTGCCGGCCAGATGCGGCACGGCCCACGCGGGGCAGCGGAATTTGCAGAAACGGTGGACCGGCTGGTTGGGTTTGCCGAAACGACCCATGCGGTGTCCTCCTCGCTGATCGAGGCGCTTTACGATGCCTATTTCGGCAATGAGGAAGTGCGCGATTTTATCCTGCGGGAAAATCCGAAGGCAGCCGAGGTGATGGCCACGCGCTTTTTATCCGCTCGCCGCCGCGGCCTCTGGCACAGCCGCCGTAATGCGGTGGATGCGGAGCTTGAAATGCTGATCCCGCCCCGATCCGAAAGGGTGGGTGCATGATGGTGGCCGCTGCCGATCCCGTTCAGCCATTTGGCCGCCGTGGCCTTTGTCCGGCCTTGTCCGCCCCCATGCAGACCGGCGACGGTTTTTTGTCGCGGGTCGCGTTCGAGGCGGATATCTCGCCCCGTGCCATGGTGACGCTTTGTGGTCTCGCCGAGCGCCACGGCAATGGGTTGATTGACATTACCGCGCGCGGCAGCCTTCAATTTCGTGGCCTGACGCCGGAAAGCGCCTGCGCCTTGGAAAAAGATGTTCTGGCGCTTGATCTGCCGCTACGCGAAGGGCTTGCGGTCGAAACTTCACCCCTTGCCGGCCGGGATGATGCGGAAATCGCGGATGGTCGTTTTATCGCCGAGGAGATTCGAAAAGGGGCTGACGCCCTGGCGCTGCATGACAAACTCGCGGCCAAAACCTCTGTCGTCATTGATGGTGGCGGACACCTCTCCATGGGCGACTTGCTGGCCGATATTCGTTTGAAAGCGATCCGGCTGGAAGGTCGAACCTTCTGGCAATTGCTTGTTGGCGGGCCGGAAAGCAAGGCGTTGAATGCGGGATTGGTTGAGCCGGTTGCGGCGGCCGGTGTGGTCCTGTCGCTTCTTGTTTTTCTGGCTGAAAAGGGACCGCTTGCCCGTGGTCGCGATCTGGATCAGCAGACCGTGAAGGCGGTTTGCGGTGAGCGCCTGCTGGATCGGGTAAGTGAGGGCAAAGCCCAGACACCTTTTTCACCCTTGGGCATGATGAAGACGGAAGAGGGCCGCTTCGCCGTTGGTATCGCGCCTGCTTTCGGACAGGTTCGAGGTGCCGACTTGGCGCATCTCTGTAAGCGGGCCGATACGCTTGGTATCAAGGCCCTGCGGCCATCACCAAACCATAGCCTGCTATTTTTTGGGTCGTCGTCGGCCTGTGAGGCTTTGCTTAAGACCGCGGGGGCATCCGGCTTCGTCGCGACTGCTGGTGATGCGCGGTCCTCCATCGCGGTCTGTCCCGGCGCGCCGGGCTGTGCCTCGGCTTTTCTTCTCACACACGAACTGGCGGCTTTTGCTGCCGAAGAATGTGCCACGTTGCTCGATGGTTCCTTCACGCTGCATATTTCCGGCTGCGGCAAGGGCTGCGCACATCCCTCCCCCTCGTTTTTGACTCTCTCGGGCACTTCGGATGGCCTGGCATTCTCGATTTCTGGCCGCGCCGGTGACCCGCCAGTCGGGATTTTGCCCTTTGAGCAACAGAAGGCTGCGCTTTCGCGGCTTGCCCGTCTCTACGAAAAAGAACATAAGCCCGGTGAAAACGCCGCCGACCTTCTTGCCCGTCTGGGCCGGGAGGAAATCGGTGCGGCGCTTCGACAGGATAACCAATGACCGACTATGATTATATTCGCGATGGCAATGCGATCTATGAGCGCTCTTTTGCCATTATTCGCGAAGAAGCGGATTTATCCGCCTTTACCGCAGAGCAGGCGGATATCGCCATTCGCATGATCCATGCCTGCGGGCAGGTAGAGGCGGCAGGCCATTTCCGCTTCTCGCCGGATTTCGTTTCGGCGGCGCGCGGCGCCTTGCTCGCCGGCAAACCCGTTCTGTGTGATGCCCAAATGGTTGCCCATGGCGTGACGCACGCAAGGCTTCCGGCTGATAACGCTGTCATCTGCACGCTTCGCGATCCACGCACGCCGGAACTTGCGAAAAACATTGGCAACACCCGATCCGCTGCCGCGCTCGATCTCTGGGCGGATCATCTGGAAGGTGCGCTGGTCGCTATCGGCAACGCGCCGACGGCGCTGTTTTATCTGCTGGAAATGCTGGAAAAAGGCGCCCCACGCCCGGCCGCCATCATCGGCATGCCGGTCGGTTTTGTAGGTGCGGCGGAATCGAAGGATGCGCTGGAGGCGAGTGCGCTCGGCATTCCCTATGCCATCGTCAAGGGACGTTTGGGTGGCTCGGCCATGACGGCAGCGGCCATCAACGCGGTTGCGAGGGCTGGCCTGTGAGTGCTGCTCTTTTTGAACAGGCCAAGGGTAAACTCGTCGGCGTTGGCACCGGTCCCGGTGATCCGGAACTTCTGACGCTGAAAGCCGTGCGCGCCATCGAAAATGCCGATGTTCTCGCCTTTTTCTGCAAGAAGGGCAGCACCGGCAATGGCCGTGGCATTGTCGAAGCCTTTATTCGTCCCGGCACGCTGGAAATGCCGCTGGTCTATCCCGTCACCGTCGAAAGCGACAAGAACGGCGAGGATTATCGCGGTGCGATTGCCGCGTTCTTTGATCAGTCGGCGAAGGACATTGCCGTGCATCTCGATGCGGGACGCACTGTGGCCGTACTGTCTGAAGGTGATCCGCTGTTTTACGGCTCCTATATGCACCTCCATCTGAGGCTTGCGCCGTCCTATGAGGCGGAAGTCGTCGCCGGCATCACGGCCATGTCCGGCTGCTGGTCGATGGCCGGCCTGCCGCTGGTGCAGGGCGATGATATTCTGAGCGTGCTTCCCGGCACGCTGGCAGAAGATGTACTCGCGGAGCGGCTTTCCGGCACGGACGGTGCCGTGATCATGAAGGTCGGCCGCAATCTGCCAAAAATCCGCCGTGCGCTGGAAGTGGCCGGCAAGCTCGAAGAGGCGCTTTATGTCGAGCGCGGCACCATGGCAAACAGTCATGCCGTGCGGCTCATTGAACGTGATGCCTCGCCCGCGCCCTATTTTTCGCTGGTTCTGGTGCCGGGCTGGAAAACCAGACCTTCCGGGGGCGAAGCGCCATGACCGGCAAACTCGTCGTTGTCGGGCTTGGTCCCGGCAATCTGGATCAGGTGACGCCTGAGGCACTCGCCGCCGTCGAGGCTTCGGAAGACTTTTTCGGCTATATTCCCTATCTCGATCGTCTGTCGCTTGGCGCTCACCAGCGGCACCACGCTTCTGACAATCGTGAGGAAATCTCCCGTGCCGAACAGGCACTCACGCTTGCGGCCGAAGGTGGCAAGGTCTGCGTGGTTTCTGGCGGCGATCCCGGTGTTTTCGCCATGGCGGCAGCCATCTGCGAGGCGATTGAAAACGGGCCTTCCGAATGGCGCGACATTGATTTTTCCGTCGTGCCGGGTGTGACCGCCATGCTGGCCGTAGCCGCTAAAGCCGGTGCGCCGCTCGGCCATGATTTCTGTGCTATTTCGCTTTCGGACAATCTCAAGCCCTGGGGCATCATCGAAAAACGGCTGATTGCGGCGGCCGAAGCCGGATTCGTGATGGCCTTCTACAATCCCGTCAGCAAGGCACGGCCGCACCAGCTTGGTACTGCCTTTGATCTGTTGCGCAAACATTTGCCCGGCCCGGTGCCGGTGATCTTCGGTCGCGCCGCAGGCCGGGCGGACGAGCGCATTCGGGTCGTGCCGCTCTCGGAGGCGTCGAGCGACATGGCCGACATGGCTACCTGCATCGTCGTCGGCTCGGTGGAAACCCGCCTGATCGCGCGTTCCGGCAAGGAACCGATCGTTTATTCGCCACGGTTTTCGAAAAGGGAAAGCTGATGGCGTATGGCGGTGAGCGCACTGGCGATATCCGGCACGGTCACATTATTTGCGGGCGTATCGTTCAATTGTTGCGGCCGTTCGATCATGATGACCGGCAGGCCAAGCCGTCTTGCCGCTTCGATCTTGCCGTAACTGGCGCTGCCGCCCGAGTTTTTCGATATCACCACCTCGATGCGGTTTTCCTCCAGCATGCGGATTTCATCTTCCGTCAGGAAAGGACCGCGCGCAGTGATGTAACGCGCATCCGGCGCCTTCAGCGGCGGTTCGACCGGGTCGACGCTGCGGATGAGGTAGCTATGCTGGGGCGCGGCTTCGAAAGGAAGAAGCTCCTGCCGTCCGAGGGCCAGAAACACGCGTCTGCTGTCGCTGCCGAGCGCGGCAACGGCCTGACCGATGGTATGGACGCTCTGCCATGTATCACCCGGCAGACGCGGCCAGACGGGACGCGAAAGAACGATCAGTGGAATGTCAGCAAGCCTTGCCGCCTCGACGGCATTGGCGGAAATTCTGGCCGCATAGGGATGAGTGGCATCCACCAGAATATCGAAACCCTCTGTGCGGATGAAATTCGCCAGCCCCGTCGCGCCGCCAAATCCGCCGCTGCGCATCGGCACGGGCTGTTCCACCGGCGAGAGCGTGCGCCCGGCCATGGACAGCAGAATTCGGTAGCCGGAGTCCTCGGCCAGCTGGCCGGCCAGAATGCGGGCATCCGCCGTGCCGCCAAGGATGAGTATGGAGCGTGTCATGATGTCTGAATATTCCGGAACGGCAAAGGCTTCCACTGAAAAGAACGAAAAGCCGTGGCTTTCCATCGTCGGTATCGGCGAGGACGGGCTTAAGGGGCTGGGTGAAAACGCGCTCCGCGCCATAGAGGCGGCCGAGGTGGTTTTCGGCGGCAAACGCCATCTGGAACTGGCGGCACCGGCCATTCGCGGCGAAGCCCGCGCCTGGCCGGTGCCGTTCGATGTGGAAATGAGCGATGTTCTCGCGTTGCGCGGCCGCCGGGTGTGTGTGCTGGCCTCGGGCGATCCGTTCTTTTATGGCGTCGGGGTCACGCTTCTGCGGCGGATTCTTGCGGAGGAAACGGTCTGTTATCCCTCGCCTTCCGCCTTTTCGCTGGCCGCGGCTCGGCTCGGCTGGGCCCTGCAATCGGCTGAATGCGTTTCGCTGCATGGTCGCCCCATCGATCTGTTGCGGCCACATCTGCATCATGGCGCGCGGATCATCGCGCTGACCTCCGATGAGCGCGACCCGGCCTTGATTGCGCGGCTGCTGTCCGAGTCCGGCTTCGGCCGTTCGGAATTCGTCCTGCTTGAAGCATTGGGGGGCGACCGGGAAGAGCGGCGGCAGGTCCGGGCAGCTGATTTTGGCTTTAAAGATATTGATCCGCTGAACGTCGTGGCGATCGAAGTCGTGGCGGATGAGGGCGCACGTGTCCTGCCGTTTACTCATGGGCTTGATGACGGCCTGTTCGAACATGACGGGCAGATCACCAAGCGTGAAATCCGCGCCGTCACGCTCTCCTCACTCGCCCCCCGCCGGGGAGAGCTGCTGTGGGATATTGGTGCGGGCTCCGGCTCGATTGGCATCGAATGGATGTTATCGCACCCTTCGCTGCGCGCCATCGCCATCGAGCAGCATCCGGAAAGGGCAGAGCGGATCGCCCGCAATGCCGATGCTTTCGGTGTCCCAGGGCTCGAGGTCATGATCGGCAGGGCACCGGCGGCTTTTGAAGGCTTGTCTCCGCCGGATGCGATTTTTATCGGGGGCGGTGGCAGTGAGACGGGCGTGCTGGACGCCGCCATGGACGCCCTGAAACCGGGCGGGCGGCTGGTGGCCAATGCGGTGACGCTGGAAATGGAGGCGGTGTTACTGGCTACCCATGCGAAATTCGGCGGTTCGATGATCCGGCTGGAAGTCTCGCGGGCTGCTGCTGTCGGTTCCATGTCCGGCTGGCGTCCGGCCATGCCGGTAACACAATGGAACTGGGTCAAGCCATGGTGACCGTGGCCGGTATAGGCTGCCGCAAAGGTGCCGCCTCGGATGCGATTATCGCGGCTGTGCGGGCTGCTGAGCGTGCCTTTGGCATGACGGTCGACCATCTGGCGACTGCGCCGCTCAAGGCCGAGGAGGCCGGTCTTGTGGCGGCGGCGAAGGGTCTGTCTCTGCCGCTTGAAATCGTAGCGCAGGAACGGCTCGAAGCGGTTGCCGCCGAGACAATGACATTTTCACAGGCCAGCCTCGATCACGCTGGTTCGCCAAGCGTCAGCGAAGCAGCGGCGCTTGCGGCGGCTGGGGCAAGTGCAAGGCTGGTTGCGCCACGCCTTGTGGTTGGTGAGGTAACTGTGGCTATCGCAACGACGATCGCCGCGCCGCGTGGTAGCTGCAGCGCCATCGAATACGGAGAACAAGAATGACGGTTCATTTCATCGGCGCCGGTCCGGGTGCTGCCGATCTCATCACGGTGCGCGGGCGCGATCTTATCGCGGCCTGCCCGGTCTGCCTTTACGCCGGTTCGCTGGTTCCGAAGGCCTTGATTGACTATTGCCCGCCGGGTGCCCGCATTGTCGATACGGCAGCACTTTCGCTCGACGAGATCGAGGCGGAGTTCGTGGCGGCTGCGAAGGCCGGCAAGGATGTGGCGCGGTTGCATTCCGGCGATCTTTCGGTCTGGAGCGCCATGGGTGAGCAGATCCGCCGGCTGGAGCGCCTGGGTCTCGCTTATACCGTAACCCCCGGTGTGCCCTCCTTCGCCGCCGCCGCTGCCACCCTGCAGCGGGAGCTGACGGTGCCGGAAGTGGCCCAGAGCCTGGTGCTGACCCGTATTTCCGGCCGCGCTTCAAAAATGCCCGAGGATGAGACGCTGAAGGCTTTCGGCGCGACAGGCGCAACACTCGCCATCCATCTCGCCATCCATGCCATCGGCAAGGTGGTGGAGGAGCTGACGCCGCTTTATGGCTCCGATTGCCCGGTCGCCATTGTCGTGCGCGCCTCCTGGCCGGATGAACGGGTCATTCGTGGCACGCTTTTCGATGTCGAGGGCAAGCTTGTGGCCGAGCCGGTGGAGCGCACGGCGCTGATCTTCGTCGGGCGTGGTCTGGCCTCGACGGATTTCCGCGAAAGTGCGCTTTATAGTACCGACTATGTACGCCGGTTCAGATCCCCGAAGGAGGATGCTGCGGGCTGATGCGACGGTGTGGAGGCGGTGCGCCCCTTGAGGACACCCTGACGATCAAACACCAGAATATCGAGCGCGATGGCTGGCGTTTTCAGCGCGGCGGCGGCGGTCACCCAGGCTTTTTCCGCAACGATCGCGCCGAGGTTTATCCCCGCGCTTTCGGCGAGCTGAAAGGCGTGCGCGACCATGTTTGCCTGACGGATGGCAATGGCGAGATTGTCATCCCCTCCCGCCTCCGTGGCCAATGCCGCCAATGCTTCAAGGTCGGCAAGGCCCTTTTTGGAATGCACGTCGAGCATGCCCTGGGCGAGCTTGGTCATCTTGGCGACGCCACCGGCGATCGTTACCCGCTCGACCGGGTGGCTGCGCAGATATTTCAGCATGCCGCCGATGAAATCGCCCATGTCGATCAGAGCGGTTTCCGGCAGGCCGTAAAGCACCTGCCCGGCCTTTTCGGATGTATTGCCGGTGGCGCCGAGCACATGGGTGCAACCGGTCGCGCGGGCCACATCGATGCCGCGCCAGATGGAGTGAATCCAGGCCGAGCAGGAAAAGGGAATGACGACGCCGGTGGTGCCGAGGATGGAAATGCCGCCGAGGATGCCGAGCCTGCCGTTCAGGGTTTTTTCCGCCAGCTTCTCGCCGTCGCGGACGGAAATCTCGATCTCGAAATCGGCATTCTCGCCGGCCACTTCGCGAATGGCGGTCTCGATCATCCTGCGCGGAACGGGGTTTATTGCGGGTTCTCCCGGTGGCAGGGGCAGGCCCGGCCTCGTGATCGTGCCGACGCCCTTGCCGGCCCTGAAAGTGATGCCGCTTCCCGGTTCGCCCCGTCTGACCGTGCTTTCGATCAGCGCGCCGTGGGTGACGTCGGGATCGTCGCCAGCATCCTTGACGACACCGGCGCGCGCGAAGTTTTCACCTTTTTCCTCGGTGGCGAGGGAAAATGCCGGCCTCGCGCCGCTTGGAAGTTCCACTTCGACAGGGTAAGGAAACTCGCCGGTCAGAAGGGCGACGCAGGCCGCCTTCGTGGCGGCTGCCGCGCAGGTGCCCGTGGTCCAGCCGCGGCGAAGGGTCTTTCCATCCGTTTCCATATGAATTCCTATAGCCGGGACGGCTTTTTCCGTCATCGTTAAAAAGCAGCCAAGAACAATGTCGATACCGCAGATTTTAGATAGCATCGCCACAAAAGGTCCGGTCTTCGAAGCCGGACACGTCTGGCTCGCGGGTGCAGGGCCGGGCGACGTGCGTTATCTGACGCTCGAAGTGGCGCTCGCGCTGTCGCAGGCCGATATCATCGTGCGCGATGCGTTGGTGAGCGACGATGTCGTGGCGCTCGGTCCGCAGGCAGAGATTGTTTTTGCGGGCAAAAGGGGCGGCAAGCCCTCCGCGATGCAGGATGATATTACCGCCTCGCTGATCGATTTTGCCCGGCAGGGCAAAAAGGTGCTGCGGCTGAAGGGCGGAGATCCCTTTATTTTCGGGCGCGGTGGTGAAGAGGCGGAGGCGCTTGTCCACGCCGGCATTCCGTTTCGCATATTGCCGGGCATGACCTCATCGTTCACCGCGCTCGCTTCAGCACGCATTCCTGCCACCATGCGCGGCATCAGCCGCGCCGTGACGCTCGCTACCGGCCACGCAGCAGGTACTGAGGAGGATCTCGACTGGCTGGCACTGGCGAAAACGCAGGAACCCATCGTCGTTTATATGGGGCTGAAGAATATCGGCACGATTGCCGGTCTTTTGATGCAGGGTGGACGTTCGGGAAAAACGCCCGTCGCCGTCATCATGTCGGCAACCACTGCGCAGGAACGGATTTTCATCGGAACATTGCAAAGCATAGCTGACGATGCAAGGCGGGAAAGCTTCGAAGCGCCGGCTTTGATCGTTATCGGCGAGATTGTTTCGATGCGGGACCGTCTTGGAGTGTCCGGTCCATGACGGCGCGGGCAATCATCATTGGGGCGCCGCGCTCGGGCTCCGGCAAGACCAGCGTGACCATCGGCCTGCTCCGCGCCTTTGCGCGTCGCGGGGTCAAGGTGCGCGGCATCAAGACGGGGCCGGATTATATCGATCCCGGTTTCCATGCCTTCGCCACCGGCACGCCGGGTCTCAATCTGGACAGCTGGGCCATGCAGCCGGACCTGCTGCGGCATCTGTTTTCGCAGCAGACCGAGGGCGCGGAACTCATTCTCATCGAAAGCGCGATGGGTCTGTTCGACGGGATTCCCGTGGCGGAAAACCGTACCGGCTCGGCGGCGGATCTGGCGCGGCTGTTCGGCATTCCCGTGCTGCTGGTGCTGGATGTTTCCGGTCAGTCGCAGACGGCGGCAGCCATTGCCCATGGTTTTGCCCACTACGATCCTGATGTCACCATGGGGGCGGTGGTGCTGAACCGGGCCGGCAGCGAAAGGCACCGGACGTTATGCACGGAAGCCATCGAAAAAATCGGCCTGCCCGTTGTCGGCTGCGTTCTGCGCGATCCTTCCCTCATCCTGCCGGAGCGGCACCTGGGGCTGGTGCAGGCGAGCGAACATCCGGAAATTGACGCACATATAGACCGGCTCGCGGATGCGATGGAGAAATCCATCGATCTCGACGCCTTGTTTTCACTCGCCGCGCCGGTGGAGATGCCTTCTGGTTCGGTGGAGGCGGCAATTGCGCCACCCGGTCAGCGCATCGCGCTGGCGGAGGATGCCGCTTTCACCTTCCTTTATCCGCATCTCAGGAAGCATTGGCGTGCGGCCGGGGCAGAGATCGTGCCGTTTTCGCCGCTCGCCGATGAGGCGCCCGATCAGAGCTGCGATATCTGCTGGCTGCCGGGCGGCTATCCCGAGCTTTTTGCCGGAAAACTTGCCGGCGCTGCCGGCTTCAAGGCGGGTATTTCCCGTTTTGCAGAGACAAACCCGGTGCATGGCGAGTGCGGCGGTTACATGGTGCTCGGCGAGGCGCTGCAGGATGCTGACGGCGTGACCCATGCCATGACCGGTCTTCTGTCGCACGCCACGAGCTTTGCGACACGCAAGATGAATCTCGGTTACCGGCAGGCGACGATCGCGGCAGACGGCCCGCTCGGCGTGGCGGGGGATGTTCTGCGCGGCCATGAGTTTCATTATGCCCGGGTCACCGATCCCGGCCGCGATGAGCCCTTTGCCCAGATCGCCGACGGGCAGGGCCGCCCGCTCGGACCATCGGGCGGCAGGAGAGGTTTCGTCTCGGGCGCTTTCTTCCACGCCATCGCCCGAGGCGGTTAATCGTCTACGGTTCAGCTTCGTGGACGTGCGGCAAAGTGGAGCAAGCTGCGAAAGTTTGTAGGCTCCGATCACGGGAAAGTGCTATAGATCTTTTTATGGGATATGGAAAAGCGAGTTAGCGCCCGCTGCCCATGTCCGGTGAAGCGCGACAGGACCGAAAATCGCCTGACATTTCCCGGTTCGAGCCTGTTACTGCGCATTTTATTTCGAGCGTGCCTACCGATGATGAAACCCGGATTTTTTCTCTCTGCCGCTCTCGCGGCACCCATTCTGCTGACCCCTTTGGGCGCCGGGTTCGACGGCACCGCTGCCCATGGCGGTGAAGATTACGCGACGCTGGAAAAGCTCGGTGCGGCTCTCTTCGACGACCCCAATCTTTCGATGAACCGCACCATGGCCTGTTCCACCTGCCATATGCAGGCAGCCGGCTTTTCCGATGCGCGGGAGAGCGAAAAGGTCGGGCGGGATGTGTCGCTGGGCGATGACGGGATTTCTCTTGGCGACCGCAATGCGCCCACTGCGGCTTACGCGAAGTTCACGCCGCCTTTCAGCAAGAACGCGGCGGGAGAGTATGTGGGCGGGCAATTCTGGGATGGCCGCGCCTCGTTGCTGGAGGATCAGGCGGGTGGGCCGCCGCTCAATCCACTCGAAATGGGCATGCCGGATAAGGCCGCTGTCGTGAAACGGCTCAGGGAGAACGCGGATTACGTCGCGGCCTTTGGCACGCAGTTCGGCAAGGATGTGTTCCAGAGCGATGAAACCGCCTATGCCGCGATGACCAAGGCGCTGGCGAGCTTCGAGCACTCGGGTGAATTTTCCACCTTCGATTCGAAATATGACCGCTTCCTGCGCGGCGAAGAAAAGCTGACCGACCAGGAGGAACTGGGCCGCGTTCTGATTTCGTCTACGCAGTTCACCAATTGCAATACCTGTCATGAAATCCGTGGCGCCAAGGGTCTGGAAGACGGCCTCTTCACCAACCACAAATATTTCAACATCGGCGTCCCCGCCAATACGGCGGTCAGGGCCGTGAATGGCTCGAAGCCGGATGCTGTCGATCTGGGTCTGGCGCAGAATCCGGCCGTCGCCGGCGATCCTGCCCAGCGGGGCAAGTTCAAGGTGCCGACGTTGCGCAACGTCGCCGTCACCGGTCCTTATATGCATAATGGCGTATTCAAAGACCTGCGAACGGTGGTGCTGTTCTACGTGAAATATAAGAGCAAGAAGCCCAGCCGCCAGATCAATCCGGAAACCGGCAAGACATGGGATGCGCCGGAAGTGCCTGAGAACATCGCCATGACGGAGCTGACATCCGCGCCGGCGCTGGATGACAAGCGGGTGGACGCCATCGTGGCATTTTTGAAGACGCTGACCGACAGGCGGTATGAACATCTTCTGCCGAAGGAGGCCGGGCAGACGGCGGTGCCGCCTGCCCAGCCCGTTTCATCAAGCGTTACGCCGAAAGCGCCTTGAATTCGGCGAGAACCGCATCACCCATTTCAGAGGTGGCGACCTGACGGCAACCATCGGCCATGATGTCGGCGGTGCGGATGCCCTTGTCCAATACGTTGGCGATTGCTGCTTCGAGCTTGGTGGCTTCATCCACCATGTTGAAAGAGTAGCGCAGGCACATGGCGAAGGACGCGATCATGGCGATCGGGTTGGCAATGCCCTTGCCGGCAATATCGGGGGCCGAACCGTGCACCGGCTCATACATGGCCTTGCGCTTGCCGGTCTTGGCATCAGGTGCACCGAGCGAGGCAGACGGCAGCATACCGAGTGAGCCTGTCAGCATGGCGGCCACGTCGGACAGCATGTCGCCGAACAGGTTGTCGGTCACGATGACGTCGAACTGCTTGGGCTTGCGCACCAGCTGCATGCCGCCGGCATCCGCCAGCATATGCTCCAGCTGAACATCCTTGTATTTCGCAGCGTGGGTTTCGGTGACAACCTGGTTCCACAACACGCCCGACTTCATGACATTGCGCTTTTCCATCGAGCAGACGCGGTTGTCACGCGTGCGGGCCAGTTCGAAGGCGACGCTGGCGATGCGCTCGATTTCGAAGGTGTCATAGATCTGCGTGTCGATACCGCGCTTCTGGCCGTTGCCGAGATCGATGATCTGCTTCGGCTCACCGAAATAAACACCGCCCGTCAGTTCGCGGACGATGAGGATGTCGAGACCTTCGACCAGTTCCGGCTTCAGCGAGGAGGCTGCGGCAAGTGCCGGATAGCAGATGGCAGGACGCAGATTGGCGAAAAGTTCGAGATCCTTGCGCAGACGAAGCAGGCCGGCTTCCGGGCGATGCTCATAGGGCACGCCATCCCATTTCGGACCGCCGACGGCACCGAACAGGATCGCATCGGCGGCAAGCGCCTTTTCCATGTCTGCATCGGAAATCGCGACGCCGTGGGCGTCATAGGCCGAACCGCCGACGAGGCCTTCCGAAACGGTGAAGCCGGCATTGTGCGCGCTGTTCATATAATCGATCAGCTTGCGGACCTCGGCCATGGCTTCCGGGCCGATACCATCACCGGGCAGCAGGAAAAGCGAACGGACTGTCATGAGAACCCTCCTTGGGCGGCGCGCCGGAAAACATCCTGAAGGGTTTTCAATGGCGGCGAGCGCGGCGTCAAACTCGTTCCGTCCTGCGCATGCCAAGTCATATTGCTGCCGGACGGGATCGGGGGCTTCTTATCTCCGCCTCAAGGGCTTTTCAAGCAAAGCAAAAGCCGATCCGGTACGGTTTGGTACGGGATCGGCTTTTTTGAAGAGCGGAAATGTGGTCAGGCCCAGGGGCGGACCGAGGCGTTCGCCTTTTCAAAGGTGTCGATGGCGCCGGCATGTTCCAGCGTCAGGCCGATATCGTCGAGGCCGTTCAGCATGCAGTGACGCTTGAATTCATCGATCTCGAAGGTGATCGTGCCGCCATCGGGGCCGCTGATTTCCTGGCGCTCCAGATCGATGGAGAGAACCGCGTTCGATCCGCGCGAGGCGTCGTCAAGCAGCTTTTCGAGGTTCTCGGGGCTGACAACGACCGGCAGGATGCCGTTCTTGAAGCAGTTATTGTAGAAGATGTCGGCGAAGCTGGTGGAGATGACGCAGCGGATGCCGAAATCGAGAAGCGCCCATGGCGCATGTTCGCGCGACGAGCCGCAGCCGAAATTGTCGCCGGCGACGAGAATCTGGGCGTTCTGGTAGGCTGGCTTGTTCAGCACGAAATCGGGATTGGGCGAGCCGTCTTCGAGATAGCGCGACTCGGCAAAAAGGCCCTTGCCGAGGCCGGTGCGCTTGATGGTCTTCAGATAATCTTTCGGAATGATCATATCGGTGTCGATATTGACGACCGGCATGGGCGCGGCGACGCCCGTCAGCTTGGTGAATTTTTCCATCTGTCGCTTCCCGTGTTTCCCTTGAACAAAATCCGGCACTGACAAAAGCCTGCCGGATGTTCTCTGCTGGGAAATACTGCAAAACTCGGCGCTTTAGAAGCGCAAACCCGCGTTCTTCGGTACGCCTCGTTGGGCGTTTTCGCATCCTGACCGGATTAAACCGACCTCAGAGATCGATAATCGTACCCTTGCCGTCGTTCCAGACGCGCATGTCGCGCTGGTTACGGGGCTTGACCGGAATTGGGGCCGGCTTCAGACGCGCGGTAAGCAGGCGGGCAGCACTCAGAACCGCGAGTACACCGATAAATGCCACCGTCAGCGACGCGGTGAAAAGAGCGACCATCGCCAGAATGGCAATGCCGGATGCGGCGATGAAAAACGAACGTATGCCTTGCATGATCCAAACCTTTCTATCCAGACGAATGTGGGCCTTCTTCTTCCGGCTTGCAAGAGGATTCGGTGGATTGTCAGCTTGCAGATGTCACAAAAGCTTGACACAAGTGCGGCATCGTCAATTTTTCCGAAAATATTTCCGTGAGACCACGTCGTTCGTTGCTGTCAGTTCCGGCCATCAATGTCCGGGCACTCGAAAAAATCCGGGAGCTCGACTGTGATGGTGTGATCCTCGATCTCGAGGATTCGGTTGCGCCCGATATGAAGGGCAAGGCGCGGGACAATCTGGAAAAACTGTTCTCAGGTCCGTCTTTCGACGGACGGGAAACCATTATCCGCATCAATCCACTTTCGACGTCGGATGGAAAGGCGGACCTGCAGCTCGTGCTTTCCTGCCGGCCGGATGCGGTGCTGCTGCCGAAGGTGGAGCAGCCTTCCGACATTCATGAGGTGGCCGATCTTCTGGCTGAGGCGGATGCGCCCGAGCACCTGAAAATCTGGGCGATGATCGAAACGCCGCTTGGTGTCCTCAACGCCGCCTCGATTGCCGACGCGGCCCATACGCCGAATGCCCGGCTTGCCGCTTTCGTCATCGGGCTCAACGATCTTCGCAAGGAAACGCGGGTTCCGCGCCTTCCCGGCCGCACCTATCTCGTGCCGTGGATGACGCAGGTGGTTCTTGCCGCACGGGCTTATGGGCTCGATGTCATTGACAGCGTCTCGAATGATTTTCGCGATATCGAGGCTTTTGAAGCTGAATGCGAACAGGGGCGCGCCATGGGCTTCGATGGCAAGATGCTGATCCATCCGGCCCAGATCGAAGCGGCCAACCGGCACTTCGGCCCGGATGAGGCGGCGGTTGCGGAAGCGCGCGAGATCATTGCAGCTTTCGCAAAACCGGAATCTGTGGAATTGAACGTCATCAACATGAACGGTCGCATGATTGAACGGCTGCATGTGGTTGAGGCCGAAAGGCTGGTCGCCATGGCCGATACCATCGAACAAGGAAAGGCAAAACAGACGTGAAGGTCTATCGTTTCATCACGGGTCCGGACGACGCGAAATTCTGTCACCGGGTCACCGAAGCCCTGAACAAGGGTTGGGAGCTTGCCGGCTCACCCAGCTATGCCTTCAACGCCGCAAGTGGCGTCATGCATTGCGGCCAGGCCGTGACCAAGGTGGTCGAAGGCAAGGAATATCAACCGGACATGAAGCTCGGAGAGCAATGAGAGACAGCCGCCGCCCGATCAGCGATCGGTGGCGGCCTCGTCGGCGCTTTCCTCGATCCGCTCCATGTCATCGTCCGACAAGCCGAAATGGTGGCCGATTTCATGGATGAGGACGTGGGTGATGATGTCGCCCAGCGTTTCCTCGTTTTCGGCCCAATAGTCGAGAATGGGACGGCGATAGAGTGTGATGCGGTTCACCATCTCACCCGTTTCCATGGTGAAACGTTCGGAGATGCCGCGCCCTTCGAAGAGACCGAGAAGATCGAAGGGTGTTTCGAGTGCCATGTCCTCGAAGACGTCATCGGTCGGAAAATCGGCGATCTCGATGATGAGATCCTTCGTCAATGCGCGAAATTCTTCCGGCAGGTGGCCATATGCCTCGATCGCAAGCGACTCGAAGGCGGAAAGTGTCGGCGCATGGCGGTCCCGCCAATCGTCGGTCTGGTCTATGCGGGCCATTTCTGCTCCTTGTTGGAAGGCCCATATAAACACTTGCGGGGCAAATTTCGAGACCCGTCTGCTTCACCCGCCGAAAAAGCATGAAATTCTTGGCGTTACAGTTACTTTTCAAGCCGTCGTCATCTTGACATAAACGGGCGTCTCGCGTAATCGGCACCCAAATTGATGGCGTAGTGCGCCTTCCGTTTATTCCGCCCCTTAAAAGGCGGCTTCACCGGCAGATATTCAAAGGGGCATTCCGTCCCGACGGGTTTCTACCAAATTCCGACTGATAAAAAGACGGCCAGCTTGCATTTGCGGGCAGAGCCGGAACGAACATGAAAGGATAAACAATGTTCGCAGTCATCAAGACCGGCGGTAAGCAGTACCGCGTAGCGGCCGACGCCGTGCTGACCATCGAAAAGCTGGAAGCAGAGGCAGGCGCAACTGTAGAATTCACCGAAGTTCTCGTTGTTGGCGAAGGCGCCGACGCCAAGATCGGTGCTCCCTTCGTCAAGGGCGCCATCGTCAAGGCTGAAGTTGTCGAGCACAATCGCGGCAAGAAGGTCATCGCCTTCAAGAAGCGTCGTCGTCAGAACTCCAAGCGTTCGCGCGGCCATCGTCAGCATCACACTGTCGTCCGCATCACGGACATCGTTGCTGCCTGATCGGCGCGACACGGGAAACAAGGTTTAAAGGAGAACTCCAATGGCACACAAAAAAGCTGGCGGTTCCTCGCGTAACGGTCGCGATTCCGAATCCAAGCGCCTTGGCGTAAAGAAGTTCGGCGGCGAAGCTGTCATTCCAGGCAACATTATTCTGCGTCAGCGCGGCACGCAGTGGCATCCGGGCGCCAATGTTGGCATCGGCAAGGACCACACGATTTTCGCACTGACGGCAGGTAACGTGAACTTCCGTACGAAGGCTAACGGCCGCGTATTCGTATCCGTGGCTCCGAAAGCGGAAGCCGCAGAATAAGCCGGTAAGCGTCATATGCAGCCGGTGTCCCATCGACCCGGCTGAGACGTATCAGGTTCAGTCAAGAAAACAGGGGAGATGGGGCACCACCCAACTCCCCTTTTTCTTTACCCCCAAGGAGGGACTGAACCATGCAAGCTGAATTGTTGAGGGTTGACCAATCACGGTCACCCGAAGAGCGGCCGAGGCCCGATCGGTCGAGGAGCGATTGCCCCGTTTTACTGTCGCAGAGGCTGGTTTTACGCAAGCCTCACGAAGAAGACATCGACGCCCTTGCCCATCTTGCCAACAATGCCAATATCGCGACCATGGTGTCGCGTATGCCGCACCCCTACACGGCGAAAGACGCCGCGGACTTTGTGCGACGCTCCAAAGCTGGCGAGATTGGCAAGTGCGTCTATGCGATTACCCGCATGGACAATGGCGAGTTTTTAGGCTGCTGCGCGCTCGAACCCCAGGAAGACGAAAAGACGCTGGAGATCGGTTACTGGCTGGGGGAACCCTACTGGAACCACGGCTACATGACCGAAGCGGCGCATGCGCTGATCGACATGGCTTTCCGCACGCGTGAAATCGACCAGATTGATGCCCGTTGCCGGGTCACCAACATCGCGTCGCGCCGCGTCATCCAGAAATGTGGTTTCCAGTTCCAGGGCTCCGGCATGGTCGGTTCGCTGGCGCTCGGCGGCATGGTGCCGGTCGAATGGTACCGGCTGGATCGCAAGACCTGGGTTTCGCTGAAGAGCTGGGGGGATATGGGATGAGCGCGCTCGAACTGACCCGTCGCCGGACGGCCACCACCACGGCGCCGCCCGGCCCCTGCCCCGTCATCGAGACGCGGCGTCTGGTGCTGCGACCGCAGCGGCTTTCCGATGCCGGCAGCATCGCGGAATCGCTTGGTGATTTCGCCGTGACCAGAATGCTGGCCCGTGTTCCCGCGCCCTATCACAAGCAGGATGCGCTGGAATGGCTGGTCCTGCGCACCTCCGGCACCCTGCCCGACTGGGATTTCGCCATTACCAGTGGCGACGATACCCTGATCGGTGTCGTCTCGGTGGAATTGCGGCATGGCGAGTGGAATCTTGGCTACTGGCTGAACCGCTTCTACTGGGGCAAGGGTTACATGACCGAGGCGGTGGCCGGCGTGGTGGAGCGGTTCTTTCGCCGCATGCCGGGGGTAACCCTTCATTCCGGCGTGTTTGCGGATAATCCCGCTTCGCTGCGTGTGCAGGAGAAACTCGGCTTCCGGGTGACCGGTTGCCACCAGATCTACGCCACTGCGCGGGCCGCGATGGTGGCGCATATCGATACGGTGATCACGGCTGAAGATTTCATCCGGCCGCACCGCTGACACTGAGGAGCATCGGGCCGAAAACAGAGAGAGTTTTCGGCCCGATGCGTTAAACGAAGCCGGTTTGAGGCAAACCGGCCTTGTCCCGCGCAGGGGCTTGCCGCACGATAGTCTTTGACGTTGCGGAGAAGCGCTTGTATTCGAAACGACGATATTTTTGTTTGGCACAGCACGATTGGTTGGTGTGCCCGCAAACCGACAGAACGGCAGTCCGATGAAATTTCTCGATGAAGCAAAAGTCTATATCAAGTCCGGCGATGGCGGCGCAGGTGCCGTTTCCTTCCGGCGTGAAAAATTCATCGAATTCGGCGGCCCTGACGGTGGTGATGGCGGTCGCGGCGGCGACGTCTGGGTCG
The DNA here is from genome assembly GCF_047445855.1 of Rhizobium sp. BR 250. NCBI lineage: Bacteria > Pseudomonadati > Pseudomonadota > Alphaproteobacteria > Hyphomicrobiales > Rhizobiaceae > Rhizobium > Rhizobium sp. BR 250. The sequence continues at coordinate 269,459 of NZ_JARWKW010000005.1, read as the reverse complement.
AGGTGGTCAATGGCCTCAACACGCTGATCGACTTCCGCTTCCAGCAGCATTTCAAGGCCTCGATCGGACAGCACGGCATGGGCAAGACCCGTACCGGCGCCAAGGGTTCGGATGTCGTGCTGAAAGTGCCGGTCGGTACACAGATATTCGAAGAAGACAATGAGACGCTGATCGTCGACCTCACCAAGGAAGGCCAGCGCTTTCGTCTTGCCGCCGGCGGCAACGGCGGCTTCGGCAATGCCTATTTCAAGTCGTCCACCAACCAGGCTCCCACCCACGCCAATCCGGGTCTTGCAGGTGAGGAAAAGACGGTCTGGCTTCGCCTGAAGCTGATCGCCGATGCCGGTCTCGTTGGCCTGCCCAATGCCGGTAAATCCACTTTCCTTGCGACGGTAACCCGCGCGCGACCGAAGATCGCCAATTATCCCTTCACCACGCTGCATCCGAACCTCGGCGTCGCGACAATCGACGGGCGCGAATTCGTGCTGGCCGATATTCCCGGCCTGATCGAGGGCGCGCATGAAGGCGTGGGCATTGGCGACCGCTTCCTCGGCCATGTGGAGCGCACCCGCGTGCTGTTGCACCTCGTTTCCGCGCAGGAAGAAAAGGTTGGCAAGGCCTATAAGACCGTAAAGGCGGAACTGGATGCCTATGGCGGCGGGCTGACCGACAAGGCGGAAATCGTGGCGTTGTCGCAGATCGACGTGCTCGATGAAAAAGAACTGAAAAAGAAGGCCAAGGAACTGGAAAAGGCCTGCGGCCGTCCGCCGCTTCTGTTGTCGGCCGCCGCGCATATCGGCATGACGGAAGCGCTTCGTGCGCTGCGTGATATCATCGTCTCGGCAAGCGAGGGCGGTGAGACCGCCCTGCCCGACCGGTCCATGCCACATGAGGATAGCGAGGCCGAGGAAGAGGACGACCGCCTATGAGCCTGACGCGCAAGTCGCTGGCGAGCCATCACCGGATCGTCATCAAGATCGGGTCGGCGCTTCTGGTGGACCGGAAGACCGGCCTGAAGAAAGACTGGCTGGATGCCATCTGCGAGGACATTGCCGCGCTCAAGAAAAACGGCGCGGATGTTCAGGTCGTGTCTTCGGGCGCCATCGCGCTTGGCCGCACCGTGCTCGGCCTGCCTTCCGGCGCATTGAAGCTGGAGGAAAGCCAGGCGGCGGCGGCTGTCGGCCAGATTGCGCTGGCGCGGGCATGGTCGGAAAGCCTGTCGCGGCACGAGATCGTTGCCGGCCAGATTCTGCTGACGCTCTCCGATACCGAAGAGCGCCGCCGTTATCTCAATGCGCGCGCCACCATTAACCAGCTTTTGAAGATCGGCGCCATTCCGATCATCAATGAAAACGACACGGTGGCCACCACCGAAATCCGTTATGGCGACAATGACCGTCTGGCAGCGCGCGTGGCCACCATGACGGGTGCCGATCTCCTGGTACTATTGTCGGATATTGACGGGCTTTACACCGCCCCGCCGCACCTCGATCCGGATGCGAAATTTCTCGAGACTATTGCCGATATTACACCAGAGATCGAAGCCATGGCGGGTGGGGCGGCTTCTGAGCTGTCGCGCGGCGGCATGCGCACCAAGATCGATGCGGGCAAGATCGCGACCGCCGCCGGTTGTGGGATGATCATCGCCTCCGGCAAGACGCTCAATCCGCTGAAGGCCATCGAAAACGGTGCGCGTTCCTCTTGGTTTGCGCCCTCTGGTACGCCGGTGACGGCGCGCAAGACCTGGATTGCCGGGCAATTGCAGCCGGCCGGCGAAATCCATGTGGATGCCGGGGCCGAAAAGGCGCTTTATGCTGGGAAAAGCCTGCTTCCTGCCGGTGTGCGGCAGGTGAAGGGCAATTTCGGACGCGGCGATGCCATCGCCATCATGGGTGCGGAAGGCCGTGAGGTCGCGCGTGGTCTTGCGGGTTACGACGCCGAAGAGGCGCGTCTCATCATCGGCCACAAGTCCAACGAGATTGAGGCGATCCTGGGTTATGTCGGACGGGCGGCGATGATCCATCGCGACGATCTTGTCATGACCGGTACCGCCGTCAAAGTTAAGAATGCAAAGAAGGATGAGGTCCATGCCTGAACAGGCCGTGAAGCAGAGCCATGATATCGATGCGCTGATGATGACCATCGGCGCTCAGGCGAAAGCTGCTTCGCGACCGTTGTCCATCGCCGGCACGGACCAGAAAAACCGTGCGCTTCTCGCCATGGCCTCTGCCATCGAGGCTTCGAAGGAAGCGATCCTCGCCGCCAACCGCAAGGATCTGGCGGCTGCGGAAAGCGCCGGTCTTGCCGCTTCGTTCGTGGACAGGCTGACGCTCAACGATGCGCGCATCGCCGGCATTGCCGAAGGCATCCGTTCGGTTGCCGCGCTGCCCGATCCGGTCGGTGAAGTCATCGCGGCCTGGGATCGGCCCAATGGGCTGAAAATCGAGCGCGTGCGCACGCCGCTTGGCGTCATCGGCGTGATCTATGAAAGCCGTCCGAATGTGACGGCGGATGCCGGTGCTTTGTGCCTCAAGGCCGGCAATGCCGTGATCCTGCGTGGCGGCTCGGATTCGCAACATTCATCGCGTGCTATTCATACCTGCCTGGTGGAGGGCCTGAAGATTGCCGGGCTCCCCGAGCATGCCATTCAGCTGGTGCCGGTAACCGACCGCGCTGCCGTCGGCGCGCTTCTCAGCGGCCTGAACAGCACGGTGGATGTGATCGTGCCGCGTGGCGGCAAGAGCTTGGTGGCGCGGGTGCAGTCTGAAGCCCGCGTGCCGGTTTTCGCGCATCTGGAAGGCATCTGCCATATCTATGTCGATACCTCGGCTGATCTCGACATGGCAAAACGTATCGTCGTTAATGCCAAGATGCGCCGCACCGGTATTTGTGGTGCAGCCGAAACCCTGCTGGTGGATGCCGCTGCCGTTTCCACGCATCTTGAGCCGCTCGTGAAAGCCCTGCTTGACGCGGGTTGCGAAGTGCGCGGTTCTCAGGCGGTTCGCGATGTCGTTGACGGCCTGAAGATTGCGACGGAGGAGGACTGGCGCACCGAATATCTCGATGCGATCATTTCGGTCGCCGTGGTGGATGGCATTTCCGGGGCGATCGATCATATCGGCACCTATTCGTCCAATCATACCGAGGCGGTGATCGCCGAGAATCCGGCCGTTGTGGGGCGTTTCTTCAACGAACTCGATTCGGCCATTCTGCTGCACAATGCCTCGACGCAATTTGCCGATGGCGGCGAATTCGGCATGGGTGCTGAAATCGGCATCGCCACCGGCAAGATGCATGCGCGGGGTCCGGTTGGCGTCGAGCAGCTCACTTCGTTCAAATACCGGGTGCATGGCACCGGCCAGACACGGACCTGATATTTGCCGGCCGATAAGCGCCTCGACAGACGTTATCTCACCATGCCGCATGTGGAACGCGGCATGGTCGTCGGGCTTTTCGGCGGCTCCTTCAATCCGCCGCATGCAGGCCACGCGCTCGTGGCGGAAATTGCACTGCGCAGGCTGGGTCTCGATCAGCTCTGGTGGATGGTCACGCCGGGCAATCCACTGAAAAGCCGCTCGGAACTGGCGCCTCTCGAAGATCGCATCGCGGCCTGCGAAAAGCTGGTTCACGATCCGCGCATCAAGGTCACGGCCTTCGAAAAATCACTGGGCATCAGCTATACGGCCAATACGCTCGCCAAGGTGAAAGCAAAAAATCCGCATGTGCGTTTCATCTGGATCATGGGGGCGGATAATCTGAAGAGCTTCCATCGCTGGCAGAAATGGCGCACCATCGCCGAGACTTTCCCGATCGCGGTGATCGATCGCCCGGGTTCGACCCTGTCTTATCTCTCCTCCACCATGGCGCAGGCTTTCAGTCAGGCGCGGATAGATGAGGATGATGCGGGGGTTCTGTGGAAAAAACGCGCACCCGCCTGGGTTTTCATTCACGGCCCGCGTTCGACGCTCAGCTCCACGGCCTTGCGTAATGGGCGCAAATGACACGTCCGATCACAAATGATGTATGGGGCGGCCGTCGAAGGCTCCATATCTTGAAAAGTTAATGCTTTGATGCCACCTTCATTGTGTGACGCAGAGAGTCGCGTCGCGCAGTGCCTGTTTTGTCATTCTTGGAAAGGAAAACCTCTGACAACAGTACACGCCAAGGGAAGAGCATTTGTTGCTATCCCGAAGGGCCAGGACAGTGGCGCCGATGCCGCCGGCCATGCCCTCGACACCGTCCTCGCGAGCCTCGAGGACTCCAAGGCTGAAGATATCGTATCTCTCGACATTGCCGGAAAATCGGCGCTTGCGGACTACATGGTTGTGGTCTCCGGGCGGTCGAACAGGCATGTCTCGGCGATTTGCGAACATCTTCTCAAAGATATGAAGGATGAAGGGTTCGGTAACGCCCGCGTCGAAGGTCTGGAGACCGGAGACTGGGTGCTGATCGATACCGGCGATATCATCGTTCATGTGTTCCGCCCGGAAATCCGCGCCTTCTACAACATTGAAAAAATGTGGGCGACGCCGGATATGCCGGAAGAGACGCTGCATTGATGCGGTGAGCCTTTGAGCGAGTGCGTCGTGTTTGCCGAAGATCGCTTCTGACTTCGGAAACGGTGCCTTTGGCCGGAAATCAGGCCGGCCGCATAGGAATCCGCAGACTATGCTGTTAAGAGCGGGACCCTGTTGGGTCACGACGAATGCAGGTTTGCGATGCGGATTTCAATTTTTGCGGTGGGACGGCTGAAATCCGGCCCTGAAAAGGATCTTGCGGCCCGTTATATCGAGCGCCTGGCCAAGACCGGCCCGGCGATCGGGCTGGAGTTTTCGCGGGTGATCGAGGTTGGCGAAAGCCGTGCTTCCAATGCCGAGACCCGCAAACGCGAAGAAGCGGCGATGCTGGAAAAGCATCTGGCCGATGGCGCAGCCCTTGTGCTGCTGGATGAGCGCGGGAAGGCGCTTGATAGTCCGGCTTTCGCTTCATTTTTCGGCGATCTGCGCGATAGCGGTAAACGTGATCTCGTGATCGCCATAGGTGGGGCCGACGGGCTCGATCCCGCGCTTTATGACAAGGCGACGGCCGTTCTCAATCTCGGCAAGCTGACATGGCCGCATCAGATCGTTCGCATCCTGATTGCCGAGCAGCTTTACCGTGCCGTCACGATCCTTTCCGGCCATCCCTATCACCGTGTTTGAACGGGTTTCGATTCCAGTAATTGTCTCAATTTCAACATGAAGCTCCGCAACACCGCTGGCTGCCAACGGCTTTCACGGCGGCCTTTTCAGGCCTCTTGGAAGATCACGGCAAAATCCCTAATATCGGCGCTCCCGCTTCGGCAGCAAAGAAAGTTCAAATGGACACCAGGCCTCAACGAAAACGGCACGCCGCCCTTGCGGGCGCGATTCTTGCTGCTTTCGTCATGGCAAGCGGTCCGACCCATTCGCGGGATGATGCGGGCGCCGTTCCGGCGGCAAGCGATGATTCGTCGCCGGATGCGCTGCAGGCGCTGGAGAAACGCCGCGACCAGAACCGGCAGGATCTGGAGGAGCTGGTCGACAGCATCGGGCTTTCGGAAGACAAGACAAGGAAGCTTGAAGAGAGCATCGCCTCCCTCGATCAGGACAGCGCCCGCATTCGCGAGGAGCTGATCGCATCGGCCGCCCGCCGAAAGGCGCTGGAAGCCAAGATCAGCGACGGCGAAGATCGTCTGGCCAAGCTCTCGGTGCGCGAGGATGGCGTCAAGGCATCGCTGCGGGAAAGACGCGGCGTATTGGCGGAGGTTCTGGCCGCATTGCAACGCATGGGCAGGAACCCGCCGCCTGCCCTTCTTGTTTCGCCGGAAGATGCGCTAGCTTCGGTGCGCAGCGCCATTCTTCTCGGAGCAGTCGTACCCGGCATTCGCGGCGAAACCGACAAGCTGGTCACTGCTCTCAACGAATTGACCGATCTCAGGCAGGCAATCGCTCGCGAAAAGGACGATCTTACGGGTATGATGACGGCAAGTCTGGAGGAGGAAAAACGCCTCGACCTGCTGATTGCCGAAAACGACCGCAGGAACACCCAGACGGCGGTGGAGCTGGAGGCGGAACGCAAGCGATCCGAAGAGCTTGCAGGCAAGGCGACAAGCCTTGAGGGGCTCGTCAGTTCGCTCGAAGGCGAGATTACCTCGGTGCGTGAGGCAATGGAAAAGGCGCGGGCGGAAGAGCAGCGTCTGGCCCGTCTTTCCGAGGCGGAACGGGAGAAGGAACGCGCCGCGGCCGAGGCCGGAATGCCCGATAAAAACCGCATTGCGCCCGCATATCCCTTCGCGAGTTTGAAGGGAAAGCTGGAGGTGCCGGTTGCGGGAGAAGTGCTTCGGCGCTTCGGTGATGCGGATGGCACGGGCCACTTTTCCAAGGGAATTGTTGTCGCGAGCGGACCGGAAGCCATCGTGACGGCACCTGCGGATGGTTTCGTGGTGTTTGCCGGAGATTTTCGCAGTTATGGCCGGATGATCATCCTTAATACGGGTGATGGATATCATGTGGTGATGACGGGCATGGACAATGTGAGGACACGGCAGGGCATGTTCGTATTCTCCGGAGAGCCCATCGCCTCCATGGGTGCAAAAAGAGTAGCGAGTGCAGCAGCATTGGCGCTGGAAACCGACAGGCCAACGCTCTACATTGAATTTAGGAAAGATGGTGTGCCGGTTGATTCCCAACCGTGGTGGACCGCAAAAAATACCGGAAGGGCGCACAATGATTCGTAAGGTTTCGCTTCTCCTTATCGGTGGGCTTATGGGCGCCACGGCGATGAGCGTGATTTATTCGGCGAGCATGCCGGCACAGGCGGCCGGGCCTTCGACCTATAAGGAACTGTCGATCTTTGGCGACGTGTTCGAACGCGTGCGCGCACAATATGTGACGCCGCCCGATGACGAGAAGCTGGTTGAAAATGCCATCAACGGCATGCTGAGCTCGCTCGATCCGCATTCGAGCTTCATGAATGCCAAGGATGCCAACGACATGCGCACCCAGACGAAGGGTGAGTTCGGCGGTCTCGGCATCGAAGTGACCATGGAGAACGAGCTCGTCAAGGTCATCACGCCGATCGATGATACACCGGCTTCCCGCGCAGGCATCCTCGCTGGCGACTTCATTTCGGAAATCGACGGTACGCCGGTTCGTGGCCTGAAGCTGGAACAGGCGGTCGAAAAGATGCGCGGCGCGGTCAAGACGCCGATCAAGCTGACGATCATCCGTCAGGGCGCCGACAAGCCGCTCGAATTCACCGTCATGCGCGATGTGATTGCCGTGCGGGCCGTTAAGTCCCGTGTTGAAGGTGACAATGTCGGTTATCTGCGCGTCATCTCCTTTACCGAGAAGACCTATGACGATCTCGAAAAGGCGATCAAGAAGATCAAGGCGGATGTGCCGGCCGACAAGCTGAAGGGCTATGTGCTCGACCTGCGCCTCAACCCGGGCGGCCTGCTCGATCAGGCGATCAATGTCTCCGACGCCTTCCTCGAGCGTGGTGAGGTCGTTTCGACCCGTGGCCGTAACCCTGACGAGACCCGCCGCTTTAACGCGACGGCCGGCGACCTGACCGATGGCAAGCCGGTGATCGTGCTCGTCAATGGCGGTTCGGCTTCGGCTTCGGAAATCGTCGCGGGCGCCCTGCAGGATCTGCGTCGTGCGACCGTGGTCGGCACGCGCTCCTTCGGCAAGGGTTCGGTCCAGACGATCATTCCGCTCGGTGAAGCGGGCGCGCTGCGCCTGACCACGGCGCTCTATTACACGCCGTCGGGTAAGTCGATCCAGGGTACGGGCATCGAGCCTGACATCAAGGTGGAGCAGCCATTGCCGCCTGAGCTGCAGGGCAAGATAACCACCGAAGGTGAATCGGGTCTTTCCGGCCACATCAAGGGCCAGAGCGAAACCGACGAAGGTTCGGGTTCCTCCGCTTATGTGCCGCCGGAAGCCAAGGACGACATCCAGCTCAACTATGCTCTGGACCTGTTGCGCGGCACCAAGACGGATCCGTCTTTCCCGCCGAATCCGGAAAAGGCTGTGGTCAACAAGCAGTAAGATAATGCGCCGGTCAGCCGGCGCATTCTGTCTATTGCCCAACCGTTTGGACGGATCGTTCATTGCCTTCGGACCTGCGAAAACCGCTTTTGGGTCGTCAGAAAAAAAGCGCCGGTATCAACCGGCGCTTTTCCGTCATTATGGCTCTGTCGGTGCTTGCGGTTTTCTCAATCGGCGGCTTGTCCGTCTATACGGCGCTTTCGCCCGGCAATTTGCAGAAGACGGCGACCGGGCCGGAGGCAAAACCTCAGCTTGCCGAAAAGACGCCTGCAGCGGCACCGGCCGATGTGACGGCTCCCGGCGACACCGCTGGCCTGCAGCCGCAAAGCGGGCGGTCGGGCGCCAATATCAATCGTGAGACAATGCCGGACGGTAATGTCGTATCGGTTTATTCTCCCCGCCCGCGCGAGGGCGACGGGCCGGTGCTGATGAGCGGCCAGACCTATGGTCAGGACCCGCGTATGGCGACGCGACCCAATGAGGAATTGCTGGAAGAGACCCCATTCGGCAAGTTGCCGATCATCGGCGCGGATGGTTTGCGGCCGATGGAGCAATATGCGCGGCCATGGTCCGGCGCACGCGGCACCCGGGTGGCGATCGTGGTCGGTGGCCTCGGTCTCAGCCAGACGGGATCGCAAAAAGCGATCCGGGAATTGCCGCCGGAGGTAACGCTCGGTTTTGCCGCCAGCGGCAACAGCCTGCAGCGCTGGATGCAGGAAGGGCGCCGTGAAGGGCATGAAATTCTTCTGCAAATCCCGCTGGAACCGTTCGGTTATCCGGGTACCAATCCCGGACCGGACACGCTGCTGGCGGGTGATCCAGCCAAGGTCAATATCGACCGGCTGCATCGCTCCATGGCGAAAATCACCAATTATACCGGCATCATGAATTATCTTGGCGGGCGTTTTCTTGCCGAGCAGGCGGCGCTGGAGCCGGTGATGCGCGATATCGGCAAGCGCGGCCTGCTGTTTCTGGATGATGGCTCTTCGGCGCAGTCGCTGAGCGGTGGTATCGCCAAGGCGATTTCCGCCCCACAGGGTTTTGCCGATATTTTGCTCGACGGCGAAGTGACAGAAGCTTCCATTCTGCGCAAGCTGGATGAGCTGGAGCGAATTGCGAGGCGTAATGGCCAGGCGATCGGCGTTGCTTCGGCTTTCGATGAAAGCATTGCGGCGATCTCGAAGTGGTCGCGCGAGGCTGGCGGACGCGGCATCGAGATCGTCGGCGTTTCTGCGCTTGTTTCCGGGCAGGCAGGGCAGTAAACCTTGCCTGCGCCATTTCCGGCGCCCAGATAGTGCGGGTTTCCCATGACAATCAAAGCAGAAGATTTGCCTTACCGTCCCTGTGCGGGAATTATGGTGCTGAACGCCGATGGCCTTGTCTGGGCCGGCCGGCGTATCAAGGAAGGCAATTCCGAATATGATGGCTCACCGCATTTGTGGCAGATGCCGCAGGGCGGCATCGACGACGGCGAACGGCCTTTGACGGCCGCCATTCGTGAGCTCTACGAAGAGACGGGCATGAAAACGGTGAGTCTGCTTGCGGAGGCGAGCGACTGGATTCACTACGATCTACCGCCCGAACTGATCGGTATAGGTCTGAGGGGCAAATATCGCGGTCAGGCACAGCGCTGGTTCGCATTCCGTTTCGAGGGTGACGAAAGCGAAATCCAGATCGATCCGCCACCAACGGGACATACAGCCGAATTCGACGCCTGGGACTGGAAGCCGATGGAAAGCCTTCCCGAATTGATCGTGCCGTTCAAGCGCGCGGTTTACGAGAAGGTGGTTACGGAATTCCAGCACCTTTCCGGCAAATAAAAAGGCGGCCAATGGCCGCCTTTCTCTTTTCAATGGTAAAGGCTTATTCTGCTTCGTTGGCGGAATCGGCGTTGAGCTGGCCGTATTTTTCAGCCCCGATCTTGCCGAGCAGTTCGAGCTGGGTTTCGAGGAAGTCGATATGACCTTCCTCATCGGCCAGCAGTTCTTCGAAAAGCTTCATGGAGACGTAGTCTCCGGCCTCATAACAGATTTCGCGCGACTTCTTGTAGGACGTGCGGGCGTCGTATTCGCCGGCGAGGTCCGATTCCAGAACTTCCTTGACGTTCTGGCCGATGCGCAGCGGCGCAACGGTTTGAAGGTTGGGATGGCCTTCGAGGAAGATGATGCGTGCGACCAGCTTGTCGGCGTGCTGCATTTCCTCGATGGACTCAGCGCGTTCCTTCTTGGCGAGCTTCGTGTAGCCCCAGTCTTCCAGCAGTCGATAGTGAAGCCAGTACTGGTTTACCGCACCGAGTTCGAGAAAAAGGGCTTCGTTAAGCCGCTCGATGACTTTTTTGTCGCCTTTCAATGTCCGCTCTCCTGTTCTCTTCATGGAATTGCTTCAGGCGGGACATAAAATCAAAAACATCGGCCTCAGTCGAGTGGCGACGGGCGTGATATTCTTCGGTGGTTTTGATGATCAGGTCGACAACGGTCGGAAAACAGCCGCAGCAGCGACCGCGTTTTTCCATGGCGTGATACACTTTTGCAGGAACGATGAGCTGCCAACAGTCCTCGTCGAGGAGTTCGTTGATGACGTCCCGGATCTCATGATCGGTAATGTAATTGCAGCTGCAAACCAGCATGATGGACTGCCTGTATGACGCAACACGTTGTTTTCATTCTTAAACCAAAACAGGACAGCAAATGTCAAGAAAAACCTCCTGGCGAACCGTCGCAAGTTTTCTAGACTCATTCTAAACTATACGGAAACTATCGTGTTTTCATTAGTTTAGGGTTTTGATCTTTCCGGTATTTTGTCTTCAAGTTTTTGTGCGCGGCACAATTGCCGGCGGCGATATCACGAAAAGTTTACTGGGTTTCGCCGGCCGGCAGGGCGGGGATCGATGCCCTCAGGCGAAATATTGCCCGCCATTGGCCGTCATCGTGGAGCCGGTGATGAAGCCGGCCTCGTCGGACACCAGAAACAGGACGCAGCGCGCGATTTCTTCCGGCTCGCCCAGTCGCCCGACGGGAATTTGCGGCACGATCCGTTCGGCCAGAACCTTCTCCGGTATCGCCCGCACCATCTCCGTGCCGATATAGCCGGGGCAGATGGCGTTGACGGTGATATTGCGGCTGGCGCCTTCCTGGGCAAGCGCCTTGGTGAAGCCGATATCGCCCGCTTTCGAGGCGGAATAATTGGCTTGTCCCGCCTGGCCCTTCTGGCCATTGATGGAGGAGATGTTGACGATGCGGCCGAAGCCACGGTCGCGCATGCCGGGCCATACGGGATGTGTCATGTTAAAGACGCCGGTGAGATTGGTGTCGATCACCTCGCGCCATTGCTGCGGCGACATCTTGTGAAACATCGCATCGCGGGTGATGCCGGCATTGTTGACGAGGATTTCGACCGGCCCGAAGGTCTCTTCCACCCTGGCGATGCCACCGACGCAGGCGTCGTAGTCACGCACATCCCATTGGAACGCCGGGATGCCGGTTTCCTTCTGGAAGGCTTCCGCCCTGTCCGTCGTGAAGGCGTAGTTGACGGCCACCCGGTAACCGGCCGCCTGCAAAGCGCGGGCAATCGCGGCGCCTATGCCGCTCGTCCCGCCGGAAATCAACGCAACCCGGCTCATATCGGCCTCCATTTCCAGAACTGCTTTAACCGTGCTCAACGGCCACAGAAATGCGGCCAATGGGAGGCCGCTTCTACCCTATTGTCCGTCGAACCGGAATTGCTTTTTGGAAAGCCGTAAAGTGGTTTCAGAGAGCCTCGATGCACATGGCGACACCCATGCCGCCACCGATGCAGAGCGTTGCGAGGCCCCTGGACACGTTACGGCGGCGCATCTCGTAAATCAGGGTGTTCAGGACACGCGCGCCAGAAGCGCCGATCGGATGGCCGATGGCGATTGCCCCGCCATTGACGTTGACGATCGCAGGATCGAGGCCCAGTTCGCGCACCACCGCGCAGGACTGGGCGGCAAAGGCTTCGTTGGCCTCGACAAGGCCGATATCACCGATAGACCAGCCGGCCTTGGCCAGCGCCTTGCGGGAGGCGGGGATGGGGCCGGTGCCCATGATCTGCGGATCGACACCCGCTGTCGCCCAGGAGGCGATACGCGCCAGCGGCTTGATGCCGCGCCTTCCGGCCTCTTGCTCGGACATCAAAAGTGTGGCGGCTGCGCCGTCATTCAGGCCGGAGGCGTTGCCGGCCGTAACCGTACCCTCCTTGTCAAAGGCGGGGCGCAGCTTGGCCATGGTTTCCAGCGATGCGCCGGCGCGAATGTGCTCGTCCGCATCGATGACGATGTCGGCCTTGCGACCCTTCACCGTGAAAGCCACGATCTCGTCGGTGAAACGACCAGCGTTTTGCGCGGCCTCGGCCTTGTTTTGCGATGCAACGGCGAACTGGTCCTGCTCGTCGCGGGAAAGCTGCCATTGCCGGGCGATATTTTCAGCGGTGATGCCCATGTGGTAGCCGTAAAAGGCGTCGGTCAGGCCGTCCTTCAACATGGTGTCGATCATCTTGAAGTCGCCCATCTTCACACCGCCGCGCAAATGCGCGCAGTGGGGCGCCATGGACATGGATTCCTGGCCGCCGGCAATGACGATGGCCGCATCGCCGGTGACGATCTGCTGCATGCCGAGCGCGACGGCGCGCAGGCCGGAGCCGCAGAGCTGATTGACGCCAAAGGCGGTCGCTTCCTGTGGGATGCCGGCCTTCATCGCCGCCTGCCGTGCCGGGTTCTGCCCCTCACCGGCTGTCAGAACCTGACCGAGAATGACCTCATCGACTTCACTGGCGGTGACGCCGGCGCGCTCGAGCACCGCATTGATAACGGTCGCGCCAAGCTCGTGGGCGGGCGTGTTGGCGAAGTGGCCATTGAAAGAGCCGACGGCGGTGCGGGCGGCACTGGCAATCACAATTGAAGGCAGGGTCATATCAATTCTCCTCACAGGCGGCGGAGACTGACAAAGCTTTTAATGCAAGTCAAATGGCGAAAGTTACTTTAAAAGATGTTGCTAAATTACACGAGAATCTTGCCGAAAATTGCTGCGCAAAAAACAAACTGTTGCGATGCACAAAACATTTGTCAGACGGCTTGTTTTGCGCATACACTTCGCGCGGGAAGAGCAAGAACACCAAAAAACAAGAAAATACCATCATCGCGAGGAGGCGGGCATGGCGAAACACGACGGCGAAACAATCATTAAAAAATATGCCAACCGGCGGCTCTATAATACCGGCACGAGCACTTACGTCACGCTCGATGATCTTGCGCAGATGGTCAAGCGCGGCGAGGAGTTCAAGGTACAGGACGCCAAGTCGTCCGAGGACATCACCCATGCGGTACTGACGCAGATCATCGTCGAGCAGGAGGCTAAAACCGGCAATACGCTGCTGCCGACGGCGTTTCTGCGGCAATTGATCTCCTATTACGGCGACCAGATGCAGATGGTCGTGCCGACATTCCTCGAACATTCGATGAAGACATTTTCCGACCAGCAGAGCCAGATGCAGGAGCATATGGCCAAGGCTTTCGGCGACGGTTCGCTTGCCCGCAATTTTCAGGCGCCGTTGCAGATGATGGAAGAGCAGATTCGCCGCAACACGGAACTTTTCCGGCAGGCCATGCAGGGTTTCACGCCTTTCGCAATGCCGCAGGCGCCGAAGGAAACCCGCAAGCCGAATGCATCCGAGATCGATGAGCTGAAGGCGCAGCTACGCGCATTGCAGCAAAAACTCGACCAGCTCTAATTCTGCCTTATCCAGGCCGATGCCGGATTGGACTACCGCATCGGCTGCTGCTTCAGACTTTCAGCCTGTCGTTCTTTCCGGCACGCGCAGCAGAAGCAGGAACCCAGCCCCCAGGAAAACGATGAGCGTGGCCATGCCGATATGGGCGGAGCCGCTTATATAGGTTGCTATGGAAAACGAGAGCGTGGCCATGAAACTCGTGGCGCGCCCGGAAAGTGCATAGATGCCGAAATAACGGCCGGCCTCTGCCACGGTGATGTTGCGGGCGAGATAAGAGCGTGAAGAGGCCTGAACGGGACCGAAAGCAAGGCCGATCAGCACGCCATACAGCAGATAGGCCTTTTCCGCGCCTGTCGCGAAGATACCGCCATTGTCGGCGGTCGATAATTGCACCCAGCCGAACAGGGTGGAACCCTTTTCCGTCGAGACAATGCCGACCGTGGCGAGCAGCAGCAGCACCAGACTGATGAGGATGGTGACGCGCGAGCCGAGCTTCTGGTCGACGCGGCCGGCGGCAAAGCAGCCAGCTATGGCGACGATATTGAGCAGGATACCGAAGAGGCCGATTTCCATTGTCGCCCAACCGAACATGCCGGCGGCAAAGGCGCCGCCGAGGATCAGCACGCCATTGACGCCATCCTGATAGAGCATGCGTGCTATCAGGAACCGCAACAGCGTGGGGCGGTAGCGAAGCTCGCGGAGCGTAATCTTCAGCTCACCAAGTCCAGAGCGGATCGCGGCTGCAAAGGGCAGGCCCTTTTCAGCATCCGGGGTCAAAAGGAACATCGGCAGAATGAAGACGAGATACCAGAGCGCGGCAAGCGGGCCGGTTATTCTGGCGTCCTCGCCGCTTGCAGGATCGAGACCAAAAAGAGGTTTGATACCGGCGATCGTCAGCCCCGTCTGCGGGTTGGCGGCGAGAAGTGCCACCACGGCAATCAGCACCACCATTCCACCGAGATAACCGAGCCCCCAGGCAAGATTGGAGATGCGCCCGACATTTTGCGGATTGGTCAGCCGCGGCATCATGGAATCATTGAAGACAATCGAGAATTCCGCCGCGATGGAGGCGAGGATCATGCAGATGACCGGCAGGATGACTGGCGAGCCCGGTGCCGCAAACCAGAGGAAAAACAGGCTGACGATCTTGATGACGGCAAAAAAGGCGATCCACGGTTTGCGCGCGCCGGATTGGTCGGCGATGGAGCCAAGGATGGGGGAGAAGAGGGCGATGATGATCGACGACACCGTCGCCATGTTGCTCCACGTCGCCTGCGCCGAAATCGGATCATCGGTGAGGCGGGCGACGAAATAAGGACCGAAAATGAAGGTGGTGACGACCGTGAAAAACGGCTGCGCCGCCCAGTCGAACATGACCCAGCCCCAGATGCCGCGTTTGGTAACCACTGTTTCCGCGTTTGGGGAGGGGACAGTCATTCATCGTCCTATCGGGAAATCGGGGGATAAAATGCGCGAGGCTGGCGCAAGTGCGTCGTTTGCCGCCATCCGGGCGATGACCCGGATGGCGTTGTTCGGGTGGCGATCAGCGTGCCTGAACGATATCACCAAGCAGCCCGGCTGCTACGGTCAGGCGGGCGAGGTTGGTGTCGCCGCTTTCACTGAGCGCGCCAAGTTCGGAGACGATGCGGTTTACCCGCACGCGGTCGGCGGCATACCATGCCTGAACCGGGTCCTTCTCCTTCGCATACTCGGTCAGGGCCGAGATGACGATACGGCGTCTCGACGAGGAAATCTGGTCCTGGCTGCGCAGGAGAGCCAGGCTCTCATAATGGTCCGCCGGCGTGATGCGCTGGCTGGCATCCAGCAGACGCGCCACACGGAAGGTCGAGGAGACGGTGGCATAGCTTTCAGCTGCGCGAGCGAGCGTTGTGCCTGCACTTTCCGCGATACGCATGATCTCCGGCACATAGACCAGCAGGGAAAGCGTATCCAGCTCTTCCAGAAGGCCGGCAGGAACCCCGTCGATTTCCGTAATTCCAAGCTCGCGGCGATATTTCGCCGCCGCCGGCGACAGCGTCTTGATCGCGGTTTTCAGGCGTTCGATCTCCCCCGCCATGTCACCCGTTGCCGCGCCGGCGCTGCCGGTCTGCAGGTAAAGCCTGCTCGCATCGGAGAAGATGCGGGTGATCGTGGCATAAAGCCCGTTCTGGACCTCACCGCCCACCTTGCCGTCAAGCGCATCGACCTCGCCCCACAGGCGTTTGAGGCCGAAACCGTCCTCGACGATCACCGCCGCCTTGACCACGTCGGCGGCGAGCAGACCGCTTGCATCCGCAAGTTTCTGCACGAAGCCCGGGCCACCGCGATTGACCACGGCATTGGCGAGCGCGGTCGCGACGATTTCGCGGTGCAGGCGATGCGCCTTGATATCGTCCGCATAGTTCTTCTGCATCTTGGCCGGGAAATAGTCGGCCAGCAGATGTTGAAGATAGGGCTCATCCGGAAGCGGGCTCGCTACCAATGCGTCGAACAGGGTCAGCTTGGCATAGGACAGCAGCACGCCGATTTCCGGCCGGGTGAGCGGCTTGCCAGCGGCGTATCTTTCGCTGAACTCGGCATTGTTCGGCAGAGTTTCCACCTTGCGGTTCAGCTGCCCGCTCGCTTCCAGCGCACCCATCAGGCGGCCGAGTTCCTCGCGGTTCGCCAGCCCCAGCCGCTCCGTCAGCGAGATCGCCAGCGATTGCAGGTAGTTGTTGCGCAGCACCAGCTGGGCCACTTCCGGCGTCATGGAGGCAAGAAGCTGGTTGCGTTTCGGCATCGTCAGGCGACCGCTGTTGACGGCGGAAGCAAGCGCGATCTTGATATTGACCTCTACGTCGGAGGAGTTGACGCCTGCTGAATTGTCGATGGCATCGGAGTTGCAACGCCCGCCCGCAAGCGCATAGGCAATGCGGCCCTTCTGGGTGATGCCGAGATTGGCGCCTTCGCCAATGACCTTGGCGCGCAGCTCCGTGGCGTTGACGCGGATCGGGTCGTTTGCCCTGTCACCCACCTCGGCATTGGTTTCCACCGCCGCCTTGATATAGGTGCCGATGCCGCCGAACCAGAGGAGATCGGTCGGCGCCTTCAGGATGGCCGTCATGATCTCGAAGGGCGTGGCGACGGATTTGTCGATGCCGATGGCGGCCACAGCTTCCGGCGTCAGCGTCACCGATTTTTCGGAGCGGGAGATAATCATCGCACCAGCCGAGAGAGCCGAACGGTCATAATCCTGCCAGCTGGAGCGTGGCAGTTCGAAAAGCCGCTTGCGTTCGGCAAAGGACCTGTCGGTATCGGGATCCGGATCGATGAAGATGTCGCGGTGGTCGAAGGCGGCGATCAGCCGGATCTTTTCCGATAGCAGCATGCCGTTGCCGAAAACGTCGCCGGACATGTCGCCCACACCGGCCACGGTGAACGGCGTGGTCTGGATGTCGGTGTCCATTTCACGGAAATGGCGCTTTACTGTCTCCCAGGCGCCACGGGCGGTGATGCCCATCTTCTTGTGATCGTAACCGGCGGAACCACCCGATGCGAAGGCATCGTCCAACCAGAAACCGGCTTCGCGGGCAAGGCCGTTCGCCGTGTCGGAGAAGGTAGCCGTTCCCTTGTCGGCGGCGACAACGAAATAGGGGTCGTCACCGTCGAGCCGTAACGTATCGGCCGGCGGCACGATGGCGTCGTCAACGATATTATCGGTAATCGAGAGCAGGGTGCGGATATAGGTCTTGTAGGCCTCGCGGCCGGCATTAAAGACCTCGTCGCGGGAGCCGCCGGCGGGCAGGTTCTTCGGGAAGAAGCCACCCTTGGCGCCGACCGGCACGATGACGGCATTCTTTACCTGCTGCGCCTTGACGAGACCAAGCACTTCGGTGCGGTAATCCTGACCGCGATCCGACCAGCGTAGACCGCCGCGCGCCACCTTGCCGAAGCGCAGGTGCACGCCTTCGACTTCGGTGCCGTAAACGAAGATTTCGCGGAAGGGGCGGGGGTCGGGCAGGCCATCCAGATGTTTCGGATCAAACTTGAATGCCAGAAGGTCACGCGGGGTACCGTCGGCATTTTTCTGGAAGTAGTTGGTGCGCAGCGTCGCATCGATGGCGTTGACGTAACGCCGCAGCGTGCGGTCCTCATCGAGATTGGGAACGCCGCTCAGCGCGGCTTCGATCGCCTTGTGAATCTCCGCGAGTTTCTTCACCCGCTTCTTTTCTTCGACGGATGGATCGAAGCCAGCCTTGAACAGCGCGAAAATATTCCGGGAAATCGCCGGATATTTATAGAGCGTTTCGGAAATATGCTCCTGCGAATAGACGATGCCGGTCTGGCGCAGATAACGGGCATAAGAGCGCAGCACGGAAACTTCGCGCACGGTCAGGCCGCAGGCGAGGATCAGGCGATTGAAGTTGTCATTGTCCACCTTGCCGGAGAAGGCGGCAAGGAAAGCTTCCTCGAGTTTCGGCCCGTAATGCGGAAGGTCGAGCGTCGTGCCGGCTGCGACGGAAAGTTCCATATCGTGCAGCACGATGTCGCGCTTTTCGCCTTCCGAAACGACACCGATATCGAAGGTGCGTTCGCTGATGACGTTGAAGCCCAGATTTTCGAGCAGAGGCACGCGCCTTGAGAGGGGAAGGTGGCCGTCGCGGTGGAAGATCTTCAGCGACAGCGTTTCGGCCGATTGGCCTTCCTGCTGATAGAATTCGATGCGGACCGGCTCACCCTTCGCAGCGCCCAGAATATCCTGCATGTCGCCGATCGCCTCTTCCGGCGTGAAGGCTTCCTGATAGGCCTGATCGACCTCCAGCACCGGCGCGCCGGGTTCGGAAAGGGCGATGAAATGGTCTATCCAGCGTGCCGCGATATCACTGACGGCGTCTTCAAGCCTGTCCTGGGCGATGCGCGGCGTCTTGCCTTCCGTGCGGCCGACGATGAAATGCACGCGGGCGACGGCGCCTTCCGGGAAGGCGGGGTAATAGGCGGAAATGTGCCCATCATAGACCTTGCTCAGATAGTCGCCGATCTTCTCGCGGACATAGGAGTTATATTCCTCGCGCGGCACAAAGATGATGGCGGAGACGAAGCGGTCGAAACGGTCGATACGGGCAAGCACGCGCACACGCGGGCGGTCGCTTAGTTCCATGATCTGCTCAATGAAGCGGATGAGGAGATCGGTCTCGATCTGGAAGAGATCGTCGCGGGGATAGGCTTCCAGCGTGTTTTGCAGGATTCGGCCGGAGTGGCTGTTCGGATCGAAGCCAAAATGCCGCTCGACTTCCGCCACCTTGGCGCGCAGCAGCGGAATCTGCTTGACCGAACGTGTATAGGCCGTCGCCGTGAACAGGCCGACGATGCGCAATTCGCCGATGACATTGCCGTCCTCGTCGAAGCGCTTGATACCGATATAATCCATATAGGCGCGGCGGTGCACGATGGATTTCACATTCGCCTTGGTGACGATGAGGAAATCCGGGCCGTCGAGGAAGGCGAGAATTTCGGGCGTCGTCGTCACGGCATTCTTGCCGAGGCGCAGGACGCGCACATCGGGATCACTCAGGCTGCCGAGGCCGACGCCGTCACCGCGTTCGACCTTCGCGTTCTTTCCCTTGCCGGAATAGGTGTAGTCGCGCATGCCGAGGAAGGTGAAATTGTCGTTGCGAAGCCAGTTGAGGAACTCGACGGCTTCTGCCCGCTCGGCCTTGCGCCGCGACGAGCCGCGCTTCGACAACTCATCCAGCGCTTCATCGAGTTTCGCCAGCATGGGACGCCAGTCGCGATAGGCGGATTGTACCTGCGCCAGCACGAAGCGCAGCCGCTCTTCCAGCGCTGCGGCGGCCTGCGGCGTCAGCGGCGCGATATGCAGCTGGATAAGGCTGATATTCTCGGCGGGATCGTCCTCGGGCTCGGCAAGGCGGTAACCGGCCTGTGCGTCCTCATCGCGAACGAGGATGGGGTGCACGGCGAGATAAAGGCCGCGATAGCTGCTGGTGACTTCGCCCATGACGGAATCGTAGAGGAAGGGCATGTTGCGGCCGATAATGGTCAGAACCGTTACCGGAATATCGCGCGGTGAAACTCCTTCCACCGGGGTGATGCTGATGTGGGGCGCTTCTCCGGTCCAGTGCGAAAGCGTCTCGAAGCTGTGGGCTGCGCTCGCCGCCAGCATCTCCGCGGAATAATATTCTATATCGTCGGCACTTGACCTTCCATAAAGAATACCTGGATCAAGAAATTGGACATTTTCGGCAATTGCCTGCTGACGCGCTTTTTCGATCTGTTTTTCGCGTTTTGGATTATTTCTGTAGCCCATTTGACGTGGATTCCTCCAAAAAATCACACTTTAATGTAAAAAAGCACCGCCAATTTACGGATTTTGCCTTTTCAGTCGAATCGGATATTGGCGTGGAATTACGAAGAGTTTAAGAGGCTTTCGTGTTTCTTCAGTCGGTAAGTGAAATTTTTTTGCTTCTTTTGCCATGAGGGTCTGTCGCGAAGCATTTGACAGTATTTTAGCGGCTAATTTTTAGGCGGTTCTTTGGCTGCCATGTGATGTTGCGGCCACGGTCGAAGCAAATTATTGATTTGCGCCTATTTTTGTGGTACACCAACGACACTGATCCACAGCGTGGCATTTGTGTGCCCAAAAACACCACGAAAGCAACACCTCTTTTGCACGCGGTTTCCGTGACATATCGAGCGTTTACGTTATCGAACCCCGCAAGACGGGAAGGTGTGTTTTTGCGTGCACGGCTGGACCAGTGCGGAGTCACCTGACGGTTCCCCCGTCTCATCAGGGCCTGACCGACCCAACCCCGGCATCCCCGGGTATGTAACAGGGAGTTTTTAGAACGAATGACGACCCAGCAGAAGAAATCTCCAGCACATCACGGTTTTAAAACCGGTGAAGCGATTGTGTATCCCGCTCATGGTGTCGGTACCATTTCTGCCATCGAGGAACAAGAAGTCGCCGGCATGAAGCTTGAGCTTTTTGTCATTGATTTCGAAAAAGACAAGATGCGTCTTAAAGTTCCCGTCGCCAAAGCCGTCAGCATCGGTATGCGCAAGCTTTCCGAAGGCGATTTTGTCGAGCGGGCACTGAAAGTGGTGCAGGGCAAGGCGCGTGTGAAGCGTACCATGTGGTCGCGCCGCGCGCAGGAATATGATGCGAAGATCAATTCCGGCGATCTCATCGCGATTGCGGAAGTTGTACGCGATCTCTACCGTGCGGAAAACCAGCCGGAGCAGTCCTATTCCGAGCGTCAGCTTTATGAAGCTGCTCTCGATCGCATGGCGCGCGAAATCGCCGCCGTCAACAAGATGTCCGAAACCGAGGCTGTCCGCCTGGTGGAAGTCAACCTTGCCAAGGGCCCCAAGCGTGGCAAGACCGTTGAAGAGGACGATTCTCAGGACGAAGCCGCTTAATAACCGGCCTTTTCCTTCTAAAAAAACCCGCCTTGATGGCGGGTTTTTTGTTGCCTGGTCGATAAGGCGCTCATCACAGGATGCGTATTTTCATGCCCTTGCGCAGATGCGGCAGAATGCGCCGCATGTCGCGGGGGTGCAGGGCGACGCAGCCTGCGGTCGGTTCGTATCCCGGCCGGATCAGATGCATGAAGATCGCCGAGCCGCGGTTGCGGCTTCTTGAGGTGATGTTCCAGTCCAGCACCAGACAGACATTGTAGAGGCCGTCCTTGCGCATCATCTCCTCATGGCTTGGGGCAAAGGGCGCCTTGACCAGCCTGTTGTAATTGGCGTCACGGGGCTCGTCGCACCACAGCATGGATTTTTGCGTCCGTTGCATCGGTAAAGCGGTGGTGACGCCGGTGTTACGGTCACCACGATAAAATCCGTGCAGCAGGCGGATGATGGAAATGGGGGATTTTCCGTCTCCTTCGCGTTTCAGCGCGGTGCGGCCATTGCGCCCGATGGCGGCGGGAAAGGTGAGATGCCCAAACTGGACGATCGCCCGGCTTATTTTCAAGGGTGCGGGCCGAACCATGAGCGTCAATGCGCGTTTATGTTGCTTCACGGGCTGTTTGCTCATGTTTTTCACGAGATTTTGCTTTGCAGGTTATCTAACGTGAAGTCATAGCACTTCGTTATATCATGGCAATGGGTTGACCTTTTATCGGCAAACCGCTGAATTGGCTGACAATTAGAGTACCATGCGTCCTTTGGGGCGTAGAGAGAACGCTCTAACTCTTTTAAACTAGGCATTGTGCTTTGCGAAAATCGAACGCGATTTTCGGGCCTGTGCGCTAAAGTAAGAAAGGCTGAGAATCCGAATGACGGCTCGCACTATCCTTCTGGTGGACGATGACGACGATCTTCGGGAGACGCTGACCGAGCAACTGTCTCCCTATGAGGAATTCTCGCTGCTCAGCGGTGCAAATGCCGCGCAGGCGATGCAGACCGCCAAGACCGCCCAGGTCGATCTTCTGATCATGGATGTCGGTCTTCCGGACATGGACGGTCGAGAGGCGGTGAAGCTATTGCGAAAGGGCGGCTTCAAGGCGCCGATCATTATGCTTACCGGTCATGACACCGATTCCGATACGATCCTCGGGCTGGAAGCAGGCGCCAATGACTATGTGACGAAGCCGTTTCGCTTCGCCGTGCTACTGGCGCGCATCCGGGCGCAGCTGCGCCAATATGAGCAGAGCGAGGACGCGGTTTTCACCGTCGGTCCCTATCAGTTCAAGCCCAGCCAGAAGCTGCTGACGACGGAAGACGGCAAGAAAATCCGACTGACGGAAAAGGAAGCGGCGATCATTCGTTATCTCTACCGCGCCGGCAGCACCGTCGTGACCCGCGATGTCCTGCTGGAAGAGGTCTGGGGTTACAATTCCGGTGTCACCACGCATACGCTCGAAACGCATGTCTATCGCCTGCGCCAGAAGATCGAGCGTGACCCCTCCAATGCCGAAATTCTGGTCACCGAGAACGGCGGCTATAAAATCGTTCCCTGAGAGCGGGCCCTTTCATTGCTGGAAAGCTTACGCCGCGCGTCTGAAAAGATGCGTGGCGTTCCAACATCTTGTATTTTGAGGACTGATATTGGAAAACCGCTATAGTGATGCAGGCGGTTTTCCGGAGTAACGAACGACATGGCCTTGACGGACGATATCATTCTGCTGGGGCAAGTGCCGTTGTTTGCCGGGTTCAGCGACGACCAGTTGCGGCTCATCGCCTTCGGTGCCGAACGCCGTCGCGTCTCGGCAGGCCAGACATTGTTCCGGGAACATTCGCCGGCCGAATGCGCCTTTGCGGTGACGGCCGGTCATTTCGAGCTTTTTACGGCCGGGCGGGATGGCAAGCCCGTGCTGCAGGCGACACCCGGCAAGGGGGCGCTGCTTTCGGAACTTGCGCTTTTCACCCTCTGCGAAAGAAAATTCACTGCCGTTGCGGCGGAAGATTCCGAAGTCATCCGGATAACGCGCATCCTCTTTCACCGACTGGTGGAGGAGTTTCCAGAGGTTGCCGATATCGTCTCGGCGCGTATTCGCGATAATATTGCGTCGCTGGCGGCGGGTGCGGCCCGTTTGCAGAACCGCTTCGTCTGACGCCAGTCAAACCCCCATTCTTCAGAAACGGAAATGGGCCGTGACCGGAACATGGTCCGACGGCCGGTTCCAGCCGCGGGCCTCGCGCAATATGTCGATTTTTTCGAGCGAGGAACCGAGATCCTGAGACGACCAGATATGGTCGAGGCGACGGCCGCGATCAGCCGCTTCCCAATCCTTGGCGCGGTAGCTCCACCAAGTATAGATCTTTTCCGTTTCCGGTACGTTCAGGCGCATCAGATCGAGCCAGTTGCCCTTCTTCATGATGTCCAGCATGCCTTCGGTTTCGATAGGCGTATGGCTGACGATCTTCAGAAGTTGCTTATGTGACCAGACGTCGTTTTCAAGCGGCGCGATGTTGAGATCACCAACGAGAATGGACGAGGTGCCGGGTGCGCCATCGGCGCGTAGCGCCTTCATCTCCTCGATGAAATCGAGCTTGTGGCCGAATTTCGGGTTGATCGACCGATCCGGCTCGTCGCCGCCGGCCGGAACGTAGAAATTATGCAGCCGCACGCGGCGCGATCCGACCTGGAAAATCGCGGAAATGTGCCGCGCGTCACCCACACCGCAATAGTCCTGCCGGTGATCTTCGGTCAGCGGAATTTTCGAGGCGATGGCGACGCCGTGATAGCCCTTCTGGCCGTGGATGATGACGTGTTCGTAGCCCAGCGCCTTCAGCGGCTTCATCGGAAACTCGCCATTCGGACATTTCGTTTCCTGCAGGCAGAGAATGTCGGGTTTGTAACGCACCAGAAACTGTTCGACGATCGGCATTCTGAGCCTTACGGAATTGATGTTCCAGGTGGTTATCGAAAACGACATGCATGTGCTCCGCTTTTACGGCCTTGAACCGCATGGTTCGCGGCAAGTTTCCGGGGCGCAGGCTTATAACATCGTGACGAAAACGGGAATGTATTTTAGCGGCAAAATGAAAAAGGCGGCCGTAAGGCCGCCTTTCGAAGCGTTTCCCGGGCTTGAAGCCTCAGCCGCCTTTGCGGACTTCTTCGTAGTTGATGTTGAAGACACGCTCATCGAGGTTCACGCCGGTCTGGACGTTGAAGATCATGACGGTCGTGTCCTTGTTCTGGGCATCAGTCGTGGTCCATTGCCGCAGATCGAAGGTTTTCGGATCAAACATCAGGGTAATGGTGGAATCGCCGAACACACTCTTGTCGCCGAGCACGATGGTGGTCAGGTCGGATTCTTCCTTCACGTCCCGGACCTTCTGGTTGCCGAGATCGATCTTGTCGGACAGAAGCAGGCTGAGCGGGGTCTTTGACAGCGGATAAAGATCCCATGTCTTCAGCTTCATATTGCCGATGACGACATTCTTGCCATCGGCGATGACGCGCATGGGCGAGGGGTCTTCATAATTGAAGCGAAGCTTGCCGGGGCGTTCGATGTAGAATTTGCCGCCGGTCTGCTCACCGCGCGGGCCGAACTGCACGAATTCTCCCATCATGGTTTTGACCGAAGAGAAGTGGTTGGCGATTTTCTGCGCGGTTGCGGTATTGCCGGCTGCCTGGGCGAATGCATCGAGCGGCGCGAGGCCGGCGATCACCGCAGCCATGGAAAATGCCGTCAGCACGCCACGTCGCGTCACGCCGCTCTGCGCCGCGTTTGCATTGGCCGTTTCGCCGGTGGTGAGGTCGTTCATTCTGTTCTCCTTCATCGCAGCGATTGTCCGCATAAAAGGCGGCGGCTTCATGACGTTGAAAGCGTGTAATAACGCTTCTCGGCCCCGCTTGGTTGCGGCTCTATCGCTCGATGATGTCTGCTTCTGTCGGTACGAGGATTTCGCGTTTTCCGGCATGATTGGCGGGGCCGATAATGCCCTCCTGCTCCATGCGTTCGATCAGCGAGGCGGCGCGGTTGTAGCCGATGCCGAGGCGCCGCTGCACATAGGAGGTGGAGGCTTTACCATCGCGAAGCACTACGGCCACGGCCTGATCGTAGGGGTCTTCGGAATCGGAGAAGCTGCCGCCGCCGACCGGGCCGCCGCCAGCACCGTCCTCGTCGTCTTCTTCGGTAATGGCTTCCAGATATTCCGGCGCGCCTTGTGTTTTCAGATAAGCGACGATCTCTTCAACTTCATTGTCGGAGACGAAGGGGCCGTGCACGCGCTGGATGCGTCCGCCGCCTGCCATATAGAGCATGTCGCCCATGCCGAGCAGCTGTTCGGCGCCCTGTTCTCCAAGGATGGTGCGGCTGTCGATCTTCGACGTGACCTGGAAGGAAATGCGGGTCGGGAAGTTGGCCTTGATGGTGCCGGTGATCACGTCGACGGACGGCCGCTGGGTGGCCATGATGACGTGGATGCCGGCGGCACGCGCCATCTGTGCCAGACGCTGCACCGCGCCTTCGATGTCCTTGCCGGCCACCATCATCAGGTCGGCCATTTCGTCGATGATGACGACGATATAGGGCAGGGGCTTCAGATCGAATTCTTCCGTTTCGTAGATCGCCTCGCCGGTCTGACGGTCGAAGCCGGTCTGCACCGTGCGGGTGAGGATTTCGCCCTTGTCCAGCGCCTGCTGCACGCGGCTGTTGAAGCCGTCAATGTTGCGCACGCCGATCTTCGACATCTTCTTGTAACGCTCTTCCATCTCGCGCACCGTCCATTTCAGGGCCACGACGGCCTTTTTCGGATCGGTGACGACAGGGGAAAGCAGATGCGGAATGCCGTCATAGATCGACAGTTCCAGCATTTTTGGATCGATCATGATCAGGCGGCACTGTTCCGGCGACATGCGGTAAAGCAGGGACAGGATCATGGTGTTGATGGCGACGGATTTACCGGAACCGGTGGTGCCGGCGACCAGTAGATGCGGCATCTTGGCGAGATCGGCGATGACGGGTTCGCCGCCGATGGTCTTGCCGAGCGCCATGGCAAGCTTGGCCTTGCTGTTTTCGAAGTCGCGGCTGCCGATCAGTTCCCGCAGGAATACGGTTTCGCGCGTCTGGTTCGGCAGTTCGATGCCGATGGCATTGCGGCCGGGAACGACGGCGACGCGGGCGGCGATCGCGCTCATGGAGCGGGCTATGTCATCCGCAAGGCCGATGACGCGTGAGGATTTGATACCGGGCGCCGGCTCCAGCTCGTAAAGTGTCACGACCGGGCCGGGGCGGACGTGAATGATTTCGCCCTTGACCCCGAAATCCTCGAGAACGCCTTCCAGAAGGCGGGCATTCTGCTCCAGCACTTCCTCGCTCAGCATGTTGTCACGCACGACATTCTTCGGCTCGGCCAGAAGATGGACGGTGGGCAGCTGGAAACCGTCGGCGGCGATGAAGGAGGCCTGCGCCTCTCTTGCCACGCGCTCGCTTGGTTTCGGTCGCGCGGAAGGCGCGGTAATTTTGGTCTGCCCGCGTCCCGGGGCTTGTCTGGCGGTAAATCTCTGGTCGGATTCGTCGTCGGAAAGAATGCCGTTCGGCAGGTTGCGTCCGTCTGCGTCAAAAGACGGCTCGTCATCCATGTCGTCGTCATGATCGAGCGCGATGGAGGGCGGCGACATCTGTCGGCGCGATGCGGCACGCTCTTCGAAAGACGGTTCTGCGCGCTGGTCGAGACGATTGATCGCGGTCTTCAGGCGCGATGGTTCGTTCAGCGTGCCGAATTCATATTCGTTGAAGTCGTAGGGGTGTTCGAATTCCTCATGCAGGGATTTCGACTTAAGGCCGAACAGGCGGCGGAAACGCGCCTGGGTGATGTACCAATAATGCGTCAGAGCGCCGAAGGCGAGCATGTTGGCGAAGAAACCTTCACCATCGTCCTCATCATCCTCTTCGGCTTCACGGGCAGCGCGGGCTTTGCTGGTGGCGACCGGGACAACTTCTTCCCGCTCCAGCTCGTCGTCTAGGCCACCGATAATACCGGCAGCGAACAGCATCAGCCAGGCGGCGGGAGCCGCGAATATGACGCCGAGCACGGTGGCGACTGTGCCGGTGGGGTAAGCGCCGATGAAAAGCGCGGGAAAGCGCAGGATCATGTCACCGATGACGCCACCGATGCCGTTCGGCAGGGGCCACGTGACGGGTGCCGGAAAACAGCCGAGCGAGGCGGCGCAGACGATGGCGCCCGCAACCCATGCGACGAGGCGGGCGGGTATGCGATTGAACTTGCGTCCGGCGATGAGCGCGATTGCCCAGGCGATGATGGGCAGGAATGCGATGATTGCGGAAAGCCCGAGGAACTGCATCACGATATCGGCGAAGATCGCGCCGCTGTAACCCAGAAGATTGGTGGGCTGGTTGCCCGTGGCGTAGGAGAGGCTCGGATCCGCCACATTCCATGTGGCGAGCGCGGCAATCCCCAGTGCTATCGTGGCCAAAAGAGCGAAACCGGCAAGAGCCATGATCTGACGCACGAAAAACGCCGTCAACACGAAGCGCGTGTGACGACCATCGAATGTCGGAGAATGCATTCTGCCCATGTCCCTGAACCCGTTGTTTTGTGGTTTCGGCAAGATCCGGCAGGGTGACCTGATCCCGGATTGACAGGGAAAACTAACCGCTTGCTGGTTAATGTCGTGTTAACCATGCGGCTTTTTGAGGCTGAGCACGGATTTGCGGCAAAGAAAAAGGCCCGCCGGAGCGGGCCTTCTTGCGGGAGAGGGGATGGAGAACCCCTTTTCCTGATATCAGGAGTGGTAAGCGGCTTCGCCGTGGGTTGCGAGGTCGAGACCTTCGCGTTCGGCTTCGACCGGGACCCGAAGACCAACGATCACGTCGACGATTTTATAGAGGATAGCCGAGACGACGGCGCACCAGACGATGGTGATGGCGACGGCAACGAACTGGGTCCAGACCTGCGAGGCGATGGAGAAATCGGCCTTGCCGGTGCCGCCAAGCAGCGGCGAGGTGAAGATGCCGGTGCCGAGTGCGCCGATGATGCCACCGATGCCGTGGACGCCGAAGACGTCGGCAGTATCGTCATAACCGAACTTGTTCTTCACCACGGAGACGAAGAAGTAGCAGATCGGCGAAACGATGAGACCGAGAACGATCGCACCCATCGGGCCGACGGAGCCGGCAGCAGGCGTGACGGCGACGAGGCCGGCGATCATGCCCGAGGCGGCGCCCAGCATGGAGGCCTTGCCGCGGGTGAAGCTTTCAACCAGCGACCAGGAAACGATGGCTGCAGCGGTTGCGAGGAAGGTGTTCATGGTTGCGAGAACCGCACCACCCGATGCCTCGAGGTTGGAACCGGCGTTGAAGCCGAACCAGCCGAACCACAGCATGGCCGCACCAACCAGCGTCAGCGTCATGGAGTGGGGAGCCATCATGTCCTTGCCGAAGCCGGTGCGCTTGCCAACCATGATCGCACCGATCAGGCCAGCGATACCGGCATTGATGTGAACGACGGTGCCGCCGGCGAAGTCGAGAGCGCCCATGCCGAAGATCAGGCCGTTTGCATCCCAGACCATGTGTGCGATCGGGAAATAAACGAAGGTGGCCCACAGGATGGTGAACAGGATGACCGCGGAGAACTTCACGCGTTCTGCAAAAGCACCGATGATCAGGGCCGGGGTGATGGCCGCAAAGGTCATCTGGAAGGCGATGAAGGTGTATTCGTAGATCACGACACCCTGCGAGAAAGTCGCGGAGGTGCTGTCAAGCGAAACGCCCGACAGGAACAGCTTGCCGAAGCCACCGAAATAGGGGCCGGTGCCGCCGCCGAAGGCGAAGGAGTAGCCGTAGATGACCCAGACGAGCATCATGACCGCGCCGATGACCGTGCACTGCATGAGAACGGAGAGCATGTTCTTGGTGCGGACCAGGCCGCCGTAAAACAGCGCCAGGCCGGGAATGATCATGAACAGCACGAGGATGGTCGCGACATACATGAAGGCGGTGTCGGCTTTTTCCGGAACAGGAGCCGCTGCCGCCACTGCCGGCGCTGCGTCCTGGGCAAAGGCGATGGCCGGGGCCATCAGGGCCGTCGCTGCGGCGCCCAGCTTGCCGAGCGTCAAAAACTTGTTGAGTTGCATAGTTTGAAAACTCCCCTGTCAGCCGTGCTTTAAAGCGCTTCTGTGTTGGTTTCGCCGGTACGGATGCGCACGGCCTGTTCGATAGAGTAGACGAAGATCTTGCCGTCACCGATCTGCCCGGTCTTTGCCGCAGACGCGATCGCCTCGATGGCCTTGTCGACGACGTCGGACGGAACCGCGATCTCGATCTTCAGCTTGGGAAGGAAGCTCACCGCATATTCCGTGCCGCGATAAATCTCGGTATGCCCCTTCTGGCGTCCGTAACCCTTTACCTCGGTCACGGTCAGGCCCTGGATGCCGACGCCGGTAAGCGCTTCGCGCACTTCATCCAGCTTGAACGGCTTGATAATGGCCATCACAATTTTCATCTGGTTTCCCATCCTTTGTTTGTCCTCGGCACGGAGCCGACTCTCCTTGCCGCTGGCAGATCAGTAACAGCGACTGCGGACATACATTCAAAGGGCGTGCCAGTTTTGGATGTGCACGTAACTTATTGAAATATAAAACTTATATGACGGACGTCTGAAAAAGGGGCATTTGTCGCCAAAAAAAGCGTCCATAAAATGTGCGATTTTTAGAAAAAGCACATTATTTAATCATTTGCCCTTTTGCGGATCAGACCCTCCTGCGCGACGGAGGCGACCAGTTCACCCTGTCTGGTGAAAATATTGCCACGGGTCAGGCCGCGCGCGCCGGATGCACTGGGGCTGTCCTGCGTGTAAAGCAACCAGTCGTCCAGCCGGCAGGGGCGGTGGAACCACATGGCGTGATCGAGGCTCGCCACCTGAATGGATGGATCGAAGATGGTCGTGCCATGGGCGTAGAGCGAGGTGTCGAGCAGCGTCATATCGGAAAGATAGGCGAGAATGGCCGATTGCAGACGCGGATCGTTCGGCACGTCGCCAACGGCGCGGACCCAGATATCCTGCTGCGGCTCCAGCTTTTCCTTCGAGATATAATGGGTCAGCGAAACCGGCCTTATCTCGATAGGCCGCTTGTTGCTCCAGTATTTGCGGATGGAAGCGGGCGCCTTGGCGAGGAAGGCCGCCTGCATCTGCTCCTCGCTCATCAATTTTTCGGGCGGCGTCACATCAGGCATCTTGATCTGATGGTCGAAGCCGTCCTCGAAGATCTGAAATGACGCCGACATGGAAAAAATCGCCTTGCCGTGCTGGATGGCGACCACGCGGCGGGTGCAGAAACTTGCGCCGTCGCGGATACGCTCCACCTGGTAGACGATAGGCACCAGCGGATCGCCGGGGCGCATGAAATAGGCATGCAATGAATGCACGAAACGGTCGTCATCCACGGTTCTTTGTGCGGCGATCAGGGCCTGTGCGATGACCTGGCCGCCAAAAACCCGCTGCCAGCCGATCTGCGGGCTTTCCCCGCGGAACAGGTTCTCTTCCAGCTTTTCGAGATTGAGCGTGGCGATGAGATTGGCCATCGGGTCTGACGTTTGCGAGGGATGCGACATTTTTTCGGCCTGCTCCGGCTGTAGGAAGACGTCACATGGTCTATAGTGCGCCGACGATGCGTGCACAAGATTTGAGGAGAAGCGCGATGCTGGACGTGGTGGTCGCAGGTGGCGGATATGTCGGTCTTTCCGTTGCTGTCGCAATTAAGCAGGCGGCCCCGCACCTTGATGTGCAGGTGGTCGAGGCCGCTCCCGAGGACGTCTGGAAGAAGGATATGCGCGCCTCCGCCATCATTGCCGCGGCCACGCGCATGCTCGATGTCTTCGGCATATGGAACGAGATCGAGCCCGAGGCTCAGCCGATCCACAAGATGATCGTTACCGATTCGAAGACCGCCGATCCGGTTCGCCCGGTGTTCCTGACCTTCGATGGCGCGGTGGAAGCGGGCAGGCCTTTTGCCCATATGGTTCCGAACGTCGCTCTGGTGGGTGCCTTGCGTGGCCTGTGCGAGCGCCTCGGTGTCGAAATGCGCCATGGTCTCAGCGTTTCAGGCTTTACCGCAGGGCCGCAATTGACGGCCATTGGCCTTTCGGACGGCTCGTCGCTCGAAACGCGGCTGCTCATTGCCTGTGACGGGGTTCGCTCGGCGCTCAGGGACATGGCCGGCATCAAGACCGTGCGCTGGGATTACGACCAGTCCGGCATCGTCACCACGGTCGAGCATGAGCGACCGCATGAGGGCTGTGCTGAAGAACATTTCCTGCCCTCCGGCCCCTTCGCCATTCTGCCGCTCAAGGGAAACCGTTCCTCGCTCGTCTGGACCGAACGCACGGCCGACGCCGAAAGGCTGGCCGCCTCCGACGATCTGGTATTCGAGGAAGAGCTGGAGCGCCGGTTCGGCCACAAGCTCGGTCCCGTCCGCCCGGTTGGTCCCCGCCGCGCCTTTCCGCTCGGTCTGACACTGGCGCGCTCCTTCGTTGCGCCACGGTTTGCGCTTGCGGGTGATGCGGCGCACGGTATCCATCCGATTTCCGGACAGGGCCTCAATCTCGGCTTCAAGGATGTGGCGGCGCTCGCCGAAACCGTGGTCGAGGCCGACCGTCTCGGTCTCGATATCGGCTCTCTCAACGTTCTTGAGCGGTATCAGTCCTGGCGTCGTTTCGACACGCTGCGCATGGGTGTGACGACGGATGTGCTGAACCGGCTTTTCTCCAACGATGTCGGACCCATCCGCATCATGCGCGATTTCGGTCTGGGCGTGGTGGATCGTTTGCCGGGTCTCAAATCCTATTTCATCGGCCAGGCCGCCGGCACGACAGATGCGAACGCGCCGCGCCTTCTTGCCGGGGAGGCGCTCTGACCTGACCCTTCGCCGGGCGGTGGAGAGGTCTCCTGACGATTGTCGCTTGACAGGCTGTTGGGGCATTCTCTGTCTTTTGCCGGTCACGGAAAGCTGAATCCGGGCAATGACTTACCCGGATTCACAATCTGGTATGAGGTATGGCTTCTCCAACCAGATATTGCGGAGAACAAAAGCGGAATCAGGCTGAGTCAGCGATTCGTATTCGATTCGTTCGCAGACTGTTCCGCAGCCGAATCGATTCCATTTTCGCCGGATTCTTTTTGAACCTTCAAGTCACTGAATATGAACGGAAAATTCGTCTGCGAAATCCTCCTCCGCTACTTTACGGGTGAGGCCTATTGCCTTTGTCGGCGGGCATTGCCATGTGTGGTGCGTGCGGCCCGCATCTGTGATGATTGGCGGTACGACAAGCAGATGAAGTCGATTCGCGGATACTACGTTGAATTTTCGCCCCATGATCCTGAGCGGCCGCGGTGTCACGGCCGTTCTCGGCCCCACCAATACCGGCAAGACCCATTACGCGATCGAGCGTATGGTCGCGCATGGCAGCGGTGTCATTGGCCTGCCGCTGCGTCTTCTGGCGCGGGAGGTCTATACCCGTCTGGTCGAGAAGGTGGGGGCGCCGAATGTGGCGCTGATCACCGGCGAAGAAAAAATCGCGCCGCCCAAGGCCAAATATTCCGTCTGCACCGTGGAAGCCATGCCGCGCGAGACGACTGCCGCTTTCGTCGCCATCGACGAGGTGCAATTGGCCGGTGATCTTGAGCGCGGTCATATCTTTACCGACCGGGTGCTGCATCTGCGTGGGCGGGAAGAGACGCTGCTTCTGGGGGCGGGCACGATGCGCCCGATCCTTGAAAAGCTGTTGCCCGGAATAACCGTGGTGGAGCGGCCGCGCCTGTCGCAGCTTTTTTATGCCGGCCAGAAGAAGATCACCCGCCTGCCGCAGCGCACGGCGATCGTCGCCTTTTCCGCAGACGAGGTTTATGCCATCGCCGAACTGGTGCGCCGCCAGCGCGGTGGAGCGGCGGTGGTGCTCGGCGCGCTTTCGCCGCGCACGCGCAATGCGCAGGTCGGGCTTTATCAATCGGGCGACGTCGAATATCTGGTGGCGACGGACGCCATCGGCATGGGCCTCAACCTCGATGTCGATCACGTCGCCTTCGCGCAGGACCGCAAATTCGACGGTTACCAGTTCCGCAATCTCAATCCGGGCGAGATCGGCCAGATCGCCGGCCGCGCCGGCCGTCATCTTCGCGACGGCACATTCGGCGTGACGGGTCGCGTCGATCCGTTCGACGACGAGTTGGTGGAGCGGATAGAAACCCATCAGTTCGATGCGGTGAAGGTTCTGCAATGGCGGACGAAAAACTTCGATTTTTCCTCCATCGCCAATCTGCGCACGAGCCTTGATGCCGCCCCGACGATCCAGGGGCTTTCGCGCGCCCTGCCGGCCATCGACCAGCAGGCGCTGGAATATCTGTCGCGCTACCCCGAGATCATCGACGTGACGACGACGGATGCGCGGGTAGAAAAACTCTGGGAGGCCTGCGCGCTGCCCGATTATCGCCGCATCGCCCCCGCACAGCACGCCGATCTGATTTCCACGCTTTATTTCGACCTCGTCAAGCGCGGGGCGGTGAACGAGGATTTCATGGCCGAGCAGGTGCGCCGCGCCGACCGCACGGATGGAGAGATCGATACCTTGTCTGCGAGGATTGCGCAGATCAGAACATGGACTTATGTATCGAACCGCCCAGGATGGCTTGCCGATCCGACACACTGGCAAGAAAAGACTCGGGAAATCGAGGATCGATTGTCCGATGCGCTACATGAAAGGTTGACGAAACGCTTTGTTGATCGCAGGACATCTGTGCTCATGAGGCGCCTGAGAGAGAATGCGATGCTTGAAGCTGAAATCAGTGTAAATGGTGATGTCTTCGTAGAAGGCCATCACGTCGGCCAATTGGCCGGGTTCCGGTTCACACCGGTGCCGGGAATGGAAGGGCCGGATCAGAAGGCCGTGCAGGCTGCAGCGCAGAAGGCGCTTGCGCTCGAATTCGAGGCGCGTGCCGCGCGTCTGCATGCCAGTGGAAATGGCGATCTCGCTTTGAGCTCCGATGGTCTGGTGCGCTGGTTGGGCGAGCCGGTTGCCCGCCTTTCGGCCGGCGACAACATCATGAAGCCGCGGGTGATCCTGCTTGCCGACGAGCAGCTGAACGGCAATGCCCGTGATCACGCGCTTGCGCGGATCGAGCGTTTCGTCAACCACCAGATCGCGACCGTGCTGAAGCCGCTGGATGACATTTCCCGCGCCGAAGACCTTCAGGGTCTGGCGAAGGGGCTGGCGTTCCAGCTCGTCGAAAATCTTGGCGTCCTGTTCCGTCGCGACGTTGCCGAGGACGTGAAGTCGCTTGATCAGGATGCGCGCGCTTCCATGCGCCGCTATGGTGTGCGTTTCGGCGCCTATCATGTCTTCCTGCCCGCGCTTCTGAAGCCCGCTCCGGCGGAGCTCGTCACGCTGCTTTGGGCGCTGAAGAATGATGGCCTCGGCAAGCCGGGTTATGGCGATCTCATTCCGGTGCTGGCCGCAGGCCGCACCTCGGTCGTGACAGATGCGAGCTTCGAGCGGATGTTCTACAAGCTTGCGGGTTTCCGTTTCCTCGGAAAGCGCGCTGTGCGTATCGACATTCTCGAGCGTCTGGCCGATCTCATCCGTCCGCTACTTCAGTGGAAACCCGGCCAGCAGCCGCGCCCGGAAGGTGCTTATGACGGCCGCCGTTTCACGACGACGACCGCCATGCTTTCCATTCTTGGCGCAACGCTCGATGACATGGAAGAAATTCTCAAGGGCCTCGGTTACCGTGCCGATCAGGTAACGGCCGAGGAGGCGCAGGCCTTCCTCGCGAGCCAGGCTGGTGCTGCCGCTCCTGCCGTCGCAGAAGCGGTGACGGGCGAAGACGAAAGCGCCGAGACCGAGCAGGACGAGCCCGCTTCCGAAGAGCAGCAGGCCGAAACGGTTGCTGCCGCTGAAGGCGAAGCTTCCGAGGCTCCGGTTGCGGAAGCTGCCGGTGAAGAGGTTGCCGCAAGCGAGACCGCTTCTGCCGAAGGTGCTGAGCCTTCCGAGCCGAAGCCCGTTCTTCTGTGGCGCCCGGGTGGCCGCAACGAAAATCAGCGTGGCGAAAACCGTCGCCCTGGCCATCGCGGTCAGGGTCGTGAAGGTGCACGTGAGCAGGGTGAGCGTCGTGGTGAAGGCCGTCGCGACAATCGTGACGGTGCAAATCGCGAAGCGGCCAATCGCGGTGGCGATGGCGAGCGTAAGCGTGACGGTGGTCGTCCCGATCGCGGCAACAACCGCAACAATGATCGTCATGATCGCGGGGAGCGCAAGGACCGGCCGGAACGCAACGACCGTGGCGGAAAGCCGCAGGGTCAGCAGCGATTCGAAGCCAAGCCGCCGCGCAAAGAGAAGCCGATGGATCCGGATTCGCCTTTCGCAAAGCTCGCTGCGCTCAAGGAGCAGCTGAAGAAGTAAGCCCATGGGAAGCAACGAACAGCCACTCGAAAGTACGCGACAGCGTCTGGACAAGTGGCTGTTCTTTGCCCGCATGGCCAAATCCCGGTCGCTGGCCCAGAGCTATATCCAGTCGGGCCAGGTGAAGGTCAACGGCACTGCCATCCGCCAGCCCAGCCACATGCTGAAGGTGGGCGACAGGCTGGAGATCGGTTTCGAGCGGATGGACAGGGTGCTCGTCGTCAAATCCGGCGGAGTGCGACGTGGACCTTATGAGGAAGCCCGGCTTCTTTATGACGACCAGACACCGCCGCGGGAGCCGTCCGACAGGCTCACCCCTCTCGAGCAGGCGCTGCGTGAGCCCGGTAGCGGGCGTCCGACCAAAAAGGAGCGCAGGGCGCTCGACAGGTTTCTGTCTGACAGTGACAGAAACAAAGATTAGAATAAACCTCCAGGTCGCATCCGTTTTTCAGAATTGTTATCCTTGCTATCTGCAAGCAAAGGCATTACGTCACTTGCGAAATTGCCCTGTCTGAATTCCGGGCGACGGCTTGTGTTCCGAAGCCCAAAGACCCGGCCTGCATATTCTGGAGTTCATCATGACATATGTCGTGACCGACAATTGCATCCGCTGCAAATATACCGATTGCGTTGAGGTCTGCCCCGTTGACTGCTTCTACGAGGGTGAAAATTTCCTCGCCATCAATCCCGATGAATGCATCGATTGCGGTGTGTGCGAACCGGAATGTCCCGCTGAGGCCATCAAGCCCGATACGGAGCCGGGTCTCGACAAGTGGCTGAAGCTCAACGCCGAATATGCCGCGATCTGGCCGAACATCACGATCAAGCGTGACCCCATGCCGGAAGCCAAGGAAATGGACGGCGTCGAAGGCAAGCTCGAGCTTTATTTCTCTGCTGAGCCCGGCAAGGGCGACTGACCTCAGATTTAAGAAGTCCCGAACCAACATTTGAAAAGCCCTCGTTGCATCAGCACGAGGGCTTTTGTTCATCCGCCTCGGCCGGACTGAAGTGTGGTCGACAGCAATGTCAGAAGGGCCACGCTTTCCTCCAGGCTTTGCCGCTGGCGGCTTTGCAGGATGGCGGCCTGCAGACGGTTCATCTCGCGGGCGATCGCCGCTGGCTGCCATGTCCGCAGCGCTCTTTCGATAATCGGTTTCCGGCGAAAATGGATATGGCGTCCGAGCGTCTGCATGACCTGACCGGCCTGCTGCTTTTTCTCATCCATTTCGGCCCGCATCTGGTCGAGCAGCTGGAATTGCTTGAGGCAGCCCTGAAGGACGAGGAAGATCGGTGTTTTTGATGAAATGATCTTCTGGGTGGCGTGGAAAAAGGCGTTCCTGTCGCCTTTCAGGATGGCGTCGACGGCATCGTCGGCGGAAACGGTGCTGGCATCGCCGATGATGGCCAGAACGTCATCTTCCTCGATTACCTCCGCACCCCGGGCATAAAGCGCAAGCTTGCGGATTTCGTTGCGCGAGGCGATGCGGTCGCCGCCGAGCGATTCGATCAGTCTTTGCCGTGCAGCCGGCGCAATGCGCAGACTATCTGCGGAGAGTTCCTGATCGATCAGTGCATTCAAGGATCGTGCATCGTCCGCATAACAGGGGATTGCGGCGATCGAGCGCGCAGGTTCTGCGATCTTGCGCAGCCCTGTGCCCTTTTTGACATCGCCCGCTTCGATGATCAGGAAGCTCGCCTCCGGCGGCGTGTCCGCCAGAATCTGGAGGGCGTCCACCAGCGCCTTTTCGGCGGAGGCGCCTTTGACCCACACGAGTTTTTCACCGCCGAAAAGGCCGATGGCGTTTACTTCATCGAGCAGGCGGCCAGGGTCACCCTGCAGATCAGATGCGGTCAGTTTCAGCGATGCGAAAGCATCATCGGGATCGATGCCGGTCTTTTTGGCGATGACGCCTGCCCGCTCCGATACCAGGCCACGATCCGGACCGTAGAGCACAAAAACGCGAAAGCGCTCCGCCGGATTTTCGGCGAAGCGCTCAAACTCATGCGACTTTATCTCCGCCATGGCCGCCGCTCTCAGCGGCCGAGGGTGGCGGCGATATCGGTGCGGATGATTTCAGCCAGTTCGCGGGCCGCACGGTTCTCGGCATCGCGGGTTGCCCGGATCTTGGCGAATTCCTGCTGCGGCAGATCCACCTGCGCCGTCACGCTGCGGCGCGCGGAACGCAGAATCTGACCGTCGGAAATGCGCGTCAGGACATATTGACCGCTCATAACGACGCGGCCGGGGTAGGGGCCGTCGTAATTGTTGTTCGAACGGGTCGTCAGATCGTAATTCTGCACTTCCGTCGAGGTGGCACTCGAACTTACGAAAACCTTGACGTTATACTGGGCCGTGGCCGGTTGGCCCGCGCCGCCGGCCATCAGGAAGATCAACTGGTTGCGGACTTCCTGACCAGCTCGGCCACCGGTCTCGGAAATGCTGACGGCCGCCAGCCTTTCCTTGGTCCCGGAAGCCTCGCCGTAAAGCGGGCGCACCTGGCAACCCGCCAGAAGAGCAGCCATCATCACGACGGAAATTGCTGCCGCGACGCGGCTCCATCTTGAAAAAACGTCAGACAACAATGTTCACAATCCTCTGCGGAACCACGATGACTTTTTTGGGCTCGCCACCGGCAAGAATGGATTTGACGGCATCCAGCGCAAGGGCGGCCGTGCGGACCGCATCTTGATCCGCATCACGCGCGATTGTCAATTCGCCGCGCTTCTTGCCATTGACCTGCACCGGCATGACCACGTCGTTTTCCTCGACCAGCGAAGCCACGAAGGTCGGCCACGGCGTCTGGGCCACGAGTCCCTCATTGCCCAATGCTGACCAGCATTCTTCTGCCAGATGCGGCGTCATGGGGGCGATGATGCGGATGAGGATTTCGACGGCATCGCGTGCCGCCGCCTTGACGTCCTCCGACTTGCTGCCGGAAGCGACATCCGCGAGCGGACCGGCCAGCGCATTGACCAGTTCGTAGATGCGGGCGATGGCCTTGTTGAAAGCCAGCTTGTCCAGATCGTCCTGAACGGCCTTCAGGGTCTTGTGCGCCGCCTTGGAGGCTGCCAGCCCTTCGCCTTCGGTCGCCGGCTTCGGCTTCACGCCCTTCAACTCTTCAGCCGCTTCACCGATGATGCGCCAGACGCGCTGGACGAATCGGTTCGCACCTTCGACGCCGGCTTCCGACCAGATGACATCGCGATCGGGCGGCGAATCCGACAGGACGAAGAAGCGTGCGGTATCGGCGCCATAGGATGCGATGATGTCATCCGGGTCGACCACGTTCTTCTTCGACTTCGACATTTTTTCGATGGAGCCGATCTTCACCTCTTCACCGGAAGAGAGCAGGAACGCCCGGCGCGTACCGTCATTTTCCTCGATCCTGAGATCGGCAGGCGGCACCCATTCGCGTGTCATGCCTTCGCCGCGGCTGTAGGTCTCATGCACCACCATGCCCTGCGTGAACAGGCCCTTGAAGGGTTCCTTGACGTCCACATGGCCGGTCTCGCGCATCGCGCGGGTGAAGAAACGCGAATAGAGCAGATGCAGGATCGCGTGTTCGATACCGCCGATATATTGATCCACCGGCAGCCAGTGATTGGCGACCTTCGGATCGGTCGGCGCGTCTTCCCAAGGCGCGGTAAAGCGCGTGTAATACCAGCTGGAATCGACGAAGGTGTCCATCGTATCCGTCTCGCGGCGCGCGTCATGGCCGCATTGCGGGCAGGAGACATGGCGCCAGGTCGGATGGCGATCCAGCGGGTTGCCGGGCACGTCGAAAGTCACGTCGTCGGGCAGCTTGACGGGCAGGTCCTTTTTCGGAACCGGCACGACGCCGCAGACTTCGCAATGGATGACCGGGATCGGGCAGCCCCAATAACGCTGGCGGGAAATGCCCCAGTCGCGCAGGCGGAAATTGACCTTGCGTTCGGCCTGCGGCGTATTGCCCAGCGTCTGCGCCGACAGCTTCTGCACGACGGCTTCGAAGGCGTCCGCCGTCTTCATGCCGTTCAGGAAACCGGAATTGATCATCACGCCATCATCGGTGAAGGCGGTGTCGTCGATGGTGAAGTTTGCTGCATCCGGGCCTTCGGGGGCGACGACCGCCACGACCGGCAGGCCGTATTTGCGAGCGAAATCCAGGTCGCGCTGGTCACCGGAGGGGCAGCCGAAGATCGCGCCGGTGCCGTAGTCCATCAACACGAAGTTGGCGACATAGACCGGCAGTTCCCAGCTGGGGTCCAGCGGATGCATGACCTTGACGCCGGTATCGATGCCCTTCTTTTCCGCGGTTTCCAGCGCTGCCAGCGAAGTGCCATGGCGGCGGCATTCATCGCAGAACTCGGCAATCGCCGGGTTGTTCGCCGACAGTTCCTTTGCCAGCGGGTGGTCGGCGGCGATTGCCAGGAAGGAGGCGCCGAACAGCGTGTCTGGACGCGTCGTGTAGACAGTGATGTCGGAGAAACCTTCCGGAGCCGTCTCAGTGACGGTCTGCCAGCGCAGCGACAGGCCTTCGGAGCGGCCGATCCAGTTCTTCTGCATCAGGCGCACTTTTTCCGGCCACTGGTCCAGCGTATCCAGCTCGTCCAGCAGGTCCTGGCTGAAATCGGTGATGCGGAAGAACCATTGCGTCAGTTCACGCTGTTCGACCAGTGCGCCGGAACGCCAGCCGCGGCCGTCTATGACCTGCTCATTGGCCAGAACCGTGTGGTCGACCGGGTCCCAGTTGACCTTGGACTGCTTGCGGTAAACCAGGCCCTTATCCATGAAGTCGACGAACAGCGCCTGCTGGCGGTGGTAATATTCCACGTCGCAGGTGGCGAATTCGCGGGTCCAGTCCAGCGACAGGCCCATGGATTTCAGCTGGCCACGCATGGTGGCGATGTTCTGGTAGGTCCAGTCCTTGGGATGGACCTTGTTCTGCATGGCCGCATTTTCGGCGGGCATGCCGAAGGCGTCCCAGCCCATCGGGTGCAGGACGTTGAAACCGCGGGCGCGCTTGTAACGGGCGACGACGTCACCCATGGCGTAGTTGCGGACATGGCCCATATGGATGCGTCCCGAGGGATAGGGAAACATCTCTAGAACGTAATATTTCTCGCGCGGATCGCTGTTGTCGGTGACGAAAACCTTGTCTTCGTTCCATTTCTGCTGCCAGCGCGGCTCGGCGTCGCGAGGATTGTAACGTTCGATGGCCATTGTCTAAAATTCCGGGTATCGAGGGGAAAAATGTGCGCTGACCTTCACCATGAAACGACCGGGGCGTCAAGTTTGGCGGGACATTCGGAGGTGCAATCTTGACCAGCGTGCCTCAAATGGTGCTAAACCCGCTTGGCATCAAGGCATTCGGCGTCTAGTTAGCGGTTTGAATGGTAAAAGAAGGTCTTGTGATGGAAATCGAAGCACGTCTTGAGGATGTCAGGCAGCGCATTGGCGATGTCGCGGAAAAATCCGGCCGCAAGCCTGCCGACGTAGCCCTCGTTGCTGTCTCGAAGACATTTGATGCGGAAGCGATCCAGTCCGTCATCGATGCAGGCCAACGCATATTTGGTGAAAACCGCGTGCAGGAAGCACAGGCCAAGTGGCCGGAGCTGAAAGAGAAGGCGCCGGGCATAGAATTGCATCTGATCGGCCCGCTGCAATCCAACAAAGCGGCGGATGCCGTTGCGCTGTTCGATGTGGTGCAGAGTGTCGACCGGGAGAAGATCGCCCGCGCGCTTGCCGAAGAATGCACGAAACAGGACCGCAACCTGCGTTTTTACATCCAGGTCAATACCGGCCTTGAGCCACAGAAGGCGGGCATCGATCCGCGGGAAACTGTCGCCTTCGTCAAGCTTTGCCGGGAGGAACTGAAACTTCCAGTGGAGGGCCTGATGTGCATTCCGCCGGCGGAGGAAAATCCCGGTCCGCATTTTGCGCTTCTGGCGAAGCTTGCGAAGGAATGTGGCCTTGAAAAGCTTTCCATGGGCATGTCTGGCGATTTCGAAACCGCCGTCGAATTTGGCGCGACCAGCGTGCGCGTCGGCTCGGCAATCTTTGGCGCGCGATAGGGCGGAAAATAAAAAACCCGGCGCTGAGGCCGGGTTCTCAATCTTCAGACGGGTTGAGATCAGTATTGATCGTCTTCGTCTTCATCCTTCTGCGTGGACTTCAGCGAAGAGAGCTTCTTGAAGACTGCATCGGCGTCGATCTGCTCGTCTTCCTCACGCTGGAAGTTGTAGTCCAGGCCTTCCGTTGCCGATGCCGGCTGCAGCGTGTTGTCGAGTTCTTCCGCAGTCGGCAGCGGACGGCCGCGCGAGGCGCGTTCGACTTCGAGGTCGAGGTCGATCTGGCTGCAGAGGCCGAGCGTTACCGGGTCCATCGGCGTCAGGTTGGCCGAGTTCCAATGGGTGCGGTCGCGAATCTGTTCAATCGTCGACTTGGTGGTGCCGACGAGACGCGAAATCTGCGCGTCCTTCAATTCCGGATGGTTGCGAACGAGCCAGAGAATGGCATTCGGACGGTCCTGACGCTTGGAAACCGGGGTGTAACGCGGGCCACGGCGCTTGGATTCTGGAACGCGGACTTTCGGCTCGGAAAGCTTGAGCTTGTGGTTGGGATTGGCTTCGGCGCGGGCGATCTCGTCGCGGGAAAGCTGTCCGGTCGCGATCGGGTCGAGGCCCTTGATACCCTGCGCGGCTTCACCGTCGGCAATGGCCTTGACTTCGAGCGGATGCAGTTTGCAGAACGTGGCGATCTGATCGAACGACAGCGCGGTGTTGTCAACCAGCCATACAGCCGTTGCCTTTGGCATGAGCAATTGTTGAGCCATAGATACAGTCCTTCTGTCCGTCCGCGCCGGTGTCGCGGGCGTGGTATCAACCACTGATTTCCGGGATATTGGCGCTCTATAACCGGATTGCATCATAATTGCAATTCTTTGCGAAACAAATGACCTTTGTCTAATTGCCGTGCGCATTTGACCTGCTATGAATTCAACACATGCCTGAGGTGGGAGTCTCGGGCCGCGTCAAAAGCCATACCCGGTTCCAGGAGGAGTTAATGTCTGCCAAAATCTATCCGGTGCTCAAGTCGGCGAAAGCCCGCACGCTCATCGACAATGAGCGTTACCAGAAATGGTACCAGGAGAGCGTCGAGAATCCTGAAAAATTCTGGGACAAGCACGGCCGGCGTATCGACTGGTTCAAGCCTTATACCAAGGTCAAGAACACGTCCTTCAAGGGCCGGGTGCCGATCAAGTGGTTCGAGGACGGCCTGACGAACGTTTCGTATAACTGTATCGACCGGCATCTGAAGACGCATGGCGAGCGTACCGCGATCATCTGGGAAGGCGACAACCCCTATATCGACAAGAAGATCACCTATAACCAGCTCTATGATTATGTCTGCCGTCTGGCCAATGTGCTGAAGAAGCACGGCGTCAAGAAGGGCGACCGCGTCACCATTTACATGCCGATGATTCCCGAGGCGGCCTATGCCATGCTCGCCTGTGCCCGCATCGGTGCCGTGCATTCCGTCGTTTTTGGCGGCTTCTCGCCGGAGGCGCTGGCCGGCCGCATCGTCGACTGCGAATCAACCTTCGTCATCACCTGCGATGAAGGCGTGCGCGGCGGCAAACCGATCCCGCTCAAGGAAAACACGGACAAGGCGATCGATATCGCCGCCAAGCAATACGTCATCGTCAACAAGGTTCTCGTCGTGCGCCGCACCGGCGGCAAGACCGGCTGGGCGCCCGGCCGTGACGTCTGGTATCATCAGGAAATCGCCACGGTGAAGCCGGATTGCCCGCCGGTGAAGATGCGCGCGGAAGATCCGCTGTTCATCCTCTATACTTCAGGCTCCACCGGCAAGCCGAAAGGCGTGCTGCACACCACGGGCGGCTACCTCGTCTATACGTCGATGACGCATGAATATGTCTTCGACTACAAGGATGGCGAGGTCTTCTGGTGCACCGCCGATGTCGGCTGGGTCACCGGCCATTCCTATATCGTCTACGGGCCGCTCGCGAATTGCGCGACGACGCTGA
Organism: Rhizobium sp. BR 250; assembly: GCF_047445855.1. Taxonomy (NCBI): domain Bacteria; kingdom Pseudomonadati; phylum Pseudomonadota; class Alphaproteobacteria; order Hyphomicrobiales; family Rhizobiaceae; genus Rhizobium; species Rhizobium sp. BR 250. The sequence goes on along the minus strand of NZ_JARWKW010000005.1, from coordinate 225,743 downwards.
TGTTCGAAGGTGTGCCCAACTTCCCGGATCAGGGCCGTTTCTGGGAAGTCATCGACAAACACAAGGTCAATATCTTCTATACCGCGCCGACGGCGCTCCGATCGCTGATGGGATCGGGTGACCAGTTCGTCACGCGTTCATCTCGCGACAGCCTGCGGCTTCTCGGCACGGTTGGCGAGCCGATCAATCCGGAAGCCTGGGAGTGGTATTACCATGTGGTCGGCGAGGACAAGAGCCCGATCGTCGACACCTGGTGGCAGACGGAAACCGGCGGCATCCTCATCTCGCCGTTGCCCGGTGCAACCGATCTGAAACCGGGTTCGGCAACGAGGCCGTTCTTCGGCGTGCAGCCGCAGCTTGTCGATGCGGAGGGCAATGTGCTGGAAGGCCCCGCTGACGGCAATCTCTGCATCATCGACAGCTGGCCGGGCCAGTCGCGCTCCGTCTATGGCGATCACCAGCGCTTCGTCGATACATACTTCTCCACCTACAAGGGCAAGTACTTCACCGGCGATGGCTGCCGTCGCGACGAGGATGGTTATTACTGGATCACCGGCCGCGTCGATGACGTGTTGAACGTTTCCGGCCACCGTCTTGGCACGGCCGAGGTGGAATCGGCGCTGGTGTCGCATCATCTCGTTTCGGAAGCGGCCGTGGTCGGTTACCCGCATGCCATCAAGGGGCAGGGCATCTATTGTTATGTCACGCTGATGGCGGGCCAGAATGGCGATTATGCGCTGCGTGAGGAGCTGGTAAAGCACGTGCGTAACGAGATCGGGCCGGTCGCGACACCGGACAAGATTCAGTTCGCACCGGGCCTGCCCAAGACCCGCTCCGGCAAGATCATGCGGCGTATCCTGCGCAAGATCGCCGAGGATGACTTTGGCGCGTTGGGGGATACATCGACGCTCGCCGATCCGGCGGTGGTCGAAGATCTCATCGCCAACCGGCAGAACCGCACGGCATCCTGATTGCCTGAGAAGGCTGCTCCGGCAGCTTTTTTCCGGCCTGAATTTTCCGCAAACAAAAACACCCGGAGGCGGAAACCTCCGGGTGTTTTTCATTTCAACCAGATGGGCTTACTGGCCGCGGATCTTCTTCAGGTCCGCAAGAGCGGCATCAACGACGTCGGCGCCGATTTCAGCCTTGTGCTTTTCGTAAACGACCATCGACTTTTCGCGAATGCGGGTCTGCTCTTCTGCAGACAGCGTGTTCACTTCAAGGCCGGCAGCCTTGATCTTCTCCAGCGACTTCTGGTTCAGTTCACGGATGACCTTGCGCTCTTCATCGCGGCCGACGACTGCGCATTCACGCAGCGCTGCCTGCTCTTCGGGCGTGTAGCTGTCGAAGATCGGCTTGGAGAAGAGGAAGAGGAACGGCGTATAAGCGTGGTTCGTCTCGGTGATGTACTTCTGCACCTCGTAGAACTTCGAGGTGTCGATCGTCACATAGGGGTTTTCCTGTGCGTCGATCGCGTTGGTTTCCAGCGCCGAGAAGACTTCGCCGAAGGCCATCGGCGTCGCATTGGCGCCGAGGTTCTGGAAGGTGTCGAGGAAGATGTTGTTCTGCATCACGCGGACCTTAAGGCCCGAGAAATCTTCCCACTTGTTCACGGCATGCTTGGAGTTGGAGAGGTTGCGGAAACCGTTTTCCCAGTAAGCCAGGTTCACGAGGCCCTGTTCTTCCAGCTTCTTGTTCATCATGTCGCCAAAGGCGCCGTCCATGACGGCATCGGCTTCCTTGGCATTGGCGAAGAGGAACGGCAGGTCGAAGACGCCAAGCGACGGGATGAGGCCGACGAGCGGCGAAGAGGACGTTACGACGGCTTCCTGAACGCCGGAGCGGAGTGCCTGGGTTGCCTGAAGGTCACCGCCGAGAGCGCCGCCCCAGAATGCCGTCAGCTTCAGCTTGCCGCCCGACTTGTCGTCCAGGCAGGCCTGCATGGCCTTGATGCCGTTGCCGACCGGGTGGTCCTGGTTGATGCCGTTCGAAACGCGGATATTGCGGCTGTTGAATTCGGCCATTGCCGGCGCTGCTGCGCCAACGGCGAAAGCGATGGCCGTGGTGGTCAGAAGAAGCTTTCTCATAATATCCTCCCTTGGATTGTGTTCGAGAAACGGATGCGGATTAACGAAGGTACTGCAACGGAACCATGACGATGTCCGGGAAAATCACGAGCAGCGCCAGTACGATGGTCTCGGCAACGAGGAACGGCCAGACGCCGATCGTAACCTTGCCGAGTGGAATGCGGCCGACGCCGCTGACGACGTTCAGCACGACGCCAACCGGAGGGGTAATCAGGCCGATGGCGTTGTTGATGATGAAGAGAACACCGAAATAGACTGGATCGATGCCCGCCTGCTTGATGATGGGCATCAGAACAGGCGTCAGGATCAGGATGGTCGGCGTCAGGTCGAGCGCGGTGCCGACGATGAAGACCAGCACCATGATGACAACCATCAGCAGCATCGGACGATCGATCAGCGGCTCGATGTAGCTTGCGACTTCGTTCGGAATGTTCGCTGCGGTGATGAGCCATGCGGAGACGAGTGCTGCGCAGACGAGGAACATGATGATCGAGGTGCTCTTGGCGGCGCGCAGAAGCACGTGGAAAAGATCCGCCGGCTTCAGTTCGCGATAGATCACCATGCCGACGAAAAGCGCGTAAGCGGCGGCGACGACGGCGGCTTCCGTCGGCGTCATGATGCCGGCCTTGATACCGCCCAGAATAATGACGGGCATGCCCAACGCCCAGCCGGCGCGTGCGGTGGCGACGAGACGTTCCTTGGCGGTGGTTTTCGGCAGCGGCTTGATATTGTCCTTACGCACCACGATCAGCCAGGCAACGATCAGCGAAATACCCATCAGAATACCGGGAACGATACCTGCGAGGAACAGCTGGGTGATCGAGACGTTGGCGGCGACACCGAAAACGATGAAGGCCATGGACGGCGGAATGACAGGGGCGATGATGCCGCCTGCGGCGATGAGGCCGCCGGAGCGCGGAATGTTGTAGCCGGCCTTGGCCATCATCGGGATGAGGATGGCAGCGAGAGCCGCGGTATCGGCCGCGGCCGAACCGGAGATGCTGGCCATGATGATGGCTGCGACGATGGCCACGATGCCGAGACCGCCGCGGATATGGCCAACGCAGGCAATGGCGAAATCGATGATGCGGCGGGAAAGGCCGCCCGAATTCATCAGTTCGCCGGCCAGAATGAAGAAGGGGATGGCGAGCAGCGTGAAGGTGTCTGCGCCGGAGATCATGTTCTGGGCGATGATCGCGGTGTTGAACATGCCCATGTACCACATGAGCACGACGCCGCAGAACATCAGCGAGAAAGCGACGGGAACGCCAATCGCCATGGCTCCCAGAAGAGAGCCGATAAAAACGAGAAGTGTCATGGTATCAGCGCTCCGAAAGCTGTTCGATCGTCAGGTTCTCGCCCGCGAACTGGGCGATTTCGTCTTCCGTAACGCGGCCCGTCAAAAGACGGTACAGGCGTTCCAACGCGATGATGAACATCAGGCCGCCCGTGAACATGCCGACGCCATAGACCCAGATCATCGAAAGCTTGGTGACCGGTGCATGCATGCTGGCATTGATGCCGGACTGCTTCCAGGTTCCCCAGAAGAAGATGGCGGAACAGGCCAGAATGATGATGTTTGACGCGATCATGCAGACGATGCGGGCACGGCGCGACAGGAACATCACCAGCGTTTCGATGCCCATGTGGCTGTTCTCGCGGAAGGTCAGCACGGCACCGATGAAGGTCAGCCACACGAAGAAATAGCGTGACAGTTCTTCCGAGACGTTGATGCCGGAATTCATCGTGTAACGCATGACGACGTTGACGAAGACCATGATCGACATGCCGGCGAGCAGCAGGACGAGAATGATTTCGAGAATCCGGTAAAAGAGATTGATGGTCTTTTGCATTTTCCCCTCCCGAAGAAATATCTAGAGCAGCCCTCGTTTCGCCAGGTTGCGCATCAGGGCCGCGGTGCCGAATGTCCATTCCGGGCATTCGTCGGTCGTCGTGACCCAGTTGATCAGCTTGCCGAGCTTGGGCGTGGAGATTTCGACACGGTCACCCTTTGAATGGGTGAAACCGAGACCTGGACCATGGCGGTCCTTCACCGGCGCGAACATCGTGCCAAGGAAAAAGACTGCGCCGTCAGGATATTGATGGTTGCGGTTCAAAAGCTGCGAAGCGAGGTTTTCCGGCGTGCGGCTGATCGCCTCCATGGGGCTGACGCCCGTCATGGTGAAACCGTCTTCGCCCTCGACCAGAAGCGAGATCTGCGACTTCTTCACATCTTCAATGGTGAAGTTGCCGTCGAACAGGCGGATGAAGGGACCGATCGCGCAGGATGCGTTGTTGTCCTTCGCCTTGCTGAGCAGCAGGGCGGAACGGCCTTCGAAATCGCGCAGGTTGACGTCGTTGCCGAGCGTTGCGCCGATGATGCGACCGTCGGAGGTGATGGCCAGAACCACCTCCGGCTCCGGGTTGTTCCATTGCGATTTCGGGTGAACGCCGATCAAAGCGCCGCAGCCGACCGAGGCCATGGCCTGCGCCTTGGAGAATATTTCCGCATCCGGACCGATGCCAACTTCCAGATATTGCGACCAGAGGCCCATTTCCTGAAGCAGTTTCTTGACCTCGGCGGCCTTTTCCGAACCGGCCTCGAGACCCTTGAGATTGTCGCCGAGAACCGGTGCCAGCCGTCCGCGGATTTCCTGCGCGCGCAGCGGGTCGCCCTTGGCCTGCTCCTCGATCACGCGTTCCAGCATGCTGTCGGCAAAGGTGACGCCAGCGGCCTTTACGGCCTGAATGTCGTTGGGAGCAAGAAGCTCACCGGCGGAGCCGTCCAGAAACGCGTCAAGCGCGCCGAGCGCGACGAAAGTGCTGGTGTCGGCAAGCCGCTCCAACAGATCGGCCTTTTCCAGAAGTTCGGACATGGTGGGAGAAAGCGAGGTGAGGTCATAAAGCACACCACCCTTGAGCAGGACGGGGCAGGGGCCGCTTTCGCTTTTCGACCAGACGCGGCCGACGAGCAGCGCGTTTTCGAAATCGTCAGGCAAAATTGCGGTAGCGTCGATGGACCTTGTACCGGTCATGTATTCCTCCCCTTCAGCATCTGACAGGCCGCCTCCTGCGGTCTTATTGTCTGGATGTCTGACAACCTAATCTTATTCTTCTTAGTATGACTTTTCGGACGAGTCTAGCGGTCTCGCGGACAAAATTATCGCCTTTTGTTTCTGGATTACCGGAAAGCTGTGAAACCTGTCCTATAGCTTTGCGGTTCAGCCCTTATTCTATCTTCAGAAGATATCCAGTTCGAGATTGACCCGGCTTGCCGCGCCGATCAGGTGCTTGCGCATGGCGTTCTTGGCGGCGGCCGCATCCGCCTTCTCGATGGCCTCATAGATCGCCACATGTTCGGCGATCGTCACCTCGAGAATTTCACCAAAAACCGCGCGGGAGAAAGCGATGTTGATGGCGGAGCTGATGCGTTCCGCGATGAAGCCGAGGAACATCAGGAAATATTCATTTCCGGTCGCCTCCGCCAGAATGCGGTGAAAGTCGAGATCGGCCGCAACGCCTTCCGTCGACCAGTCGTCGGCGGTCTTCATTTTTTCCAGTGCCGTTGCCAGCCGTGCCAGTTGCTGCGGGCTGCGATGCAGCGCCGCAAGCCCTGCCGCCTCGATTTCCAACGGCATGCGAAGCTGGAAGAGGTCGCGGAAATTTTCCGGGTCGTTCAGGCGGGAGCGCTCGATACGGATGGAAATTCTCTGACGGGGATCGGTGACGAAAGCGCCCACGCCCTGGCGGGTTTCAACGAAACCTTCGTTGCGCAATTGCGCGATCGCCTCGCGAATGACCGAGCGGCTGACGCCGAAGGTTTTCGCAAGGACATGTTCCGTTGGCAGCCTGTCGCCCGGCCCGAGTTTCGAATCATTGATCTCGCGGGCGATCTCCGCGGCGATACGGCCGGGCAGATGGTCGTTGCGATGTATCTGATTGAACTCCAGCGTCATGATTGCTCCCGTTCCACAGAAACGATTGGTTCGTTTTTCCCGCAGCAGGCGACTTCCTCCTTCGCCGTCAGCGGGGTTTTCAAAGGCGGCATTTTCAGCCGCCTTTGCCATTTCTCGATTAGCTATCCGGTTGCAGGCTTATCTGGCAACCGGGATTCATCCGCAAATCGGGGTCGAACGCGTTTTTCAATCCCGTGATCATCCGACGTTGCACATCAGATAGCCGGCTTTCGAAATCGGAGCGTTTCAGGCGACCGATGCCGTGTTCGGCGCTGATGCTGCCGACATAACGATCGAGGACCTCGTTCACGAGTGTCTTGGACTTGTAGATGAAGGCCTCCCGCTCTTCCGGCGTGGCGCCATTCGGCGGCAGCACGTTGAGGTGGACATTGCCGTCTCCGACATGGCCGTAAGAAACCGCGAGGCACTCGGGCAGCTTTTCCGCCAGTTCCGCTTCCGCTTCAGCCACGAAAGCCGCGAGTTTGGAGAGCGGTACCGAGATATCGGTGCGCATATGACTGCCGCGCAGCGCCTGGCCTTCGTTCATGCCTTCACGGAACAGCCAGAGCGACTGTGCCTGTGCGCGGGAGGAGGCGATGACGCCATCCAGCACGAGCCCGTCTTCCATTACGCCTTCAAGGAAACGTCCCATCAGATCGGCGGTGTCCACCAGACCCGAGCCGGAAATCTCCATCAGCACATAGGCGGGATAATCAGCGGCGATCGGCATCTTCAGATCGGGAATAGCCTCGATCGCCAGCGTGAAGGCGACGGGCGGCATGAATTCGAATGCGGACATGAGATCACAGCATTCGCGGCGGGCGCGGCGGTAAAGTTTGATGGCGTCATCAAGCGAATTGAGGCCAAGCAGTGCCGTCTCGACATGTTCGGGGTTGGGGTAAAGCTTGACCGCAACGGCGGTGATGATGCCGAGCGTTCCTTCCGCGCCGATGAAGAGCTGTTTCAGGTCGATGCCGCGATTGTCCTTGCGCAGCGTCGAGAGGCCGTTCCAGATGGTGCCATCCGGCAGCACCACTTCGAGGCCCAGCACCAGTTCGCGGGTCATGCCGTAACGCAGGACGTTGATGCCGCCGGCATTGGTGGAGACGTTGCCGCCGATGCGGCAGCTGCCCTGCGCGCCGAGCGATAGCGGGAAGAACATGCCCTTGTCCTGAACCGCATCCTTGAATTCCGAGAGGATGCAGCCGGCCTCGACCACGGCCGAAAAATCGTCGCCATCTATGGTGCGGATGGCGTTCATGCGCTCGAGGCTCAGCACGACCTGATGTTTTGGCGCATCGGGAATGCCGCCGAGCACAAGACCGGTATTGCCGCCCTGGGGGATGATGGCGAGGCCGAGTTCGGCGCAGGCTTGCACCGTGTCGGAAACTTCCTTCGTCGAACGGGGGCGGATGACGGCCACGGCCGAGCTGGTGACGTCGCCATGCCAGTCACGGCAATAGCGCAGCATGTCTTCCTGCGACGTCAGCAGCAAGGCTTCGCCCAGCCTGTTCTTCAGCGAGAACCGCAATTCCTCGATATTGTGTTCGCTCAATTCCACCCTCTCCGTCCAATCCGCCCTAAAATATCCGGGCAGGGGTCTTTAGCCCTTGCTTTTACCGGTTTGTGAAAAATACTATTTTCAATCGGATCATATAAGGTTATCAGACAACCTTACAAGCTAATTTATCGGTCACCAGGCCGATGGTGATTTTCGGTCCCGGGAGAACGGCCGGGACATAGAGGAGGAAGACATGCATATCGCAATCATCGGCGCCGCAGGCATGGTTGGCCGCAAGCTGACACAGCGTCTCGTCAAGGATGGATCGCTCGGCGGCAAGCCGGTCGAGAAATTCACGCTCATCGACGTGTTCCAGCCCGAAGCGCCCGCCGGTTTTTCGGGTGTGGTCGATGCGCGGGCGGCTGATCTGTCCGCGCCGGGCGAAGCCGAAAAGCTGGTCGAAGCCCGTCCCGATGTCATCTTCCACCTCGCGGCCATCGTCTCCGGCGAAGCCGAACTCGATTTCGACAAGGGTTATCGCATCAATCTCGACGGCACGCGTTATCTCTTCGACGCCATCCGCATTGCCAACGGCAAGGATGGCTACAAGCCGCGCGTGGTGTTCACCTCGTCGATCGCCGTTTTCGGTGCGCCGCTTCCCTATCCGATCCCGGATGAATTCCACACCACGCCGCTGACCAGCTACGGCACGCAGAAGGCGATCTGCGAATTGCTGCTCTCCGACTACAGCCGCCGCGGTTTCTTTGACGGTATCGGCATCCGCCTTCCCACCATCTGCATTCGCCCCGGCAAGCCGAACGCGGCTGCCTCCGGCTTCTTTTCCAATATCCTGCGTGAGCCGCTGGTCGGCCAGGAAGCGGTTCTGCCGGTGCCGGAGAGCATTCGCCACTGGCACGCCTCGCCGCGTTCCGCCGTCGGTTTCCTCATCCATGGTGCGACGATCGACGTCGAAAAGGTCGGCCCGCGCCGCAACCTTTCGATGCCGGGCCTCAGCGCCACCGTTGGCGAACAGATCGAGGCGCTGCGCAAGGTTGCCGGTGAAAAGGCCGTTGCCCTCATCCGCCGCGAGCCGAACGAGATGATCATGCGCATGTGTGAAGGCTGGGCGCCCGGTTTCGAAGCCAAGCGCGCCCGGGAGCTGGGCTTCACGGCCGAGAGCTCGTTTGAAGAAATCATTCAGGTTCATATCGAGGACGAGCTGGGAGGTTCGCTGAAATGACTGTTGGCGGGGAGGAGAAGAAGCGGTCTGTCGCCTTTATCGGCACGGGCCTGATGGGCGGGCCGATGGCCCGGCGTCTGCTGGGTGCCGGTTTTTCAGTCACGGTCTGGAACCGTAGCGTCGATAAGGCGCAGGCGCTGGTTGCCGATGGTGCCGTTCTGGCGGCATCTCCGGCGGAGGCCGCCAGGGGTGCCGATATCGTCATTACCATGCTGAGCGACGGCAATGCCGTGGGCGAGGTACTGTTCGAGGCGGGCGTGGCCGAAGTGCTGGCCAAGGGTGCCGTCGTCATCGATAGCAGCTCGATTGCGCCGCCGATCGCGCGTGACCATTCCTCCCGGCTTCAGACGCTTGGCATTCATCACGTTGATGCCCCGGTTTCCGGTGGCGTACCCGGTGCAACGGCCGGCACGCTCGCCATCATGGCAGGCGGGGACGAGGCATTGATCGCCGGACTTGCAGATGTCTTCGCGCCTATGGGCCGGCTTACCTATGTCGGTCCTTCGGGTGCGGGCCAGCTCTGCAAGCTCGCCAACCAGCAGATAGTCGCGATTACCATCGGCGCGGTCGCCGAGGCGATGATGTTGGTGGAAGCGGGCGGAGCTTCGCGCGAAGGCTTCCGCAATGCCATACGCGGTGGTTTCGCCGAAAGCCGGATTCTGGAACTGCATGGCGAGCGTATGGTGAAGCGCAATTTCGTGCCGGGCGGTCCGTCCAAGTTCCAGCTGAAGGATCTGAACGGCGTATTGGCCACGGCGAAGGATCTCGCTCTAAACCTGCCGCTCACCCAGCAGGTCACGCGGGAATTCGATGATTTCGTTGGCGATGGCGGGGCCGATATCGACCATAGCGGCATTCTGCTTTACCTCGAAAAACTCAACAACCGGGAACAGGGCTGAAGCGATCTCATGAGCGACGACAAGACCCCCATGCGCCGCCTGCGGTCCCAGGACTGGTTCGACAACCCCGATCATCTCGACATGACGGCGCTCTATCTTGAGCGCTTCATGAATTACGGCGTGACACCGGAAGAGTTGCGCTCCGGCAAGCCTGTCATCGGCATTGCGCAGAGCGGCAGCGATCTCACGCCTTGCAACCGGGTCCATGTGGAGCTGGTCAAGCGGGTGCGCGACGGCATCCGCGATGCGGGTGGCATCCCGATCGAGTTTCCGACGCATCCGATGTTCGAAAACTGCAAGCGCCCGACGGCGGCGCTTGATCGCAATCTGGCCTATCTCAGCCTTGTGGAAGTGCTCTACGGCTACCCGCTCGACGGTGTCGTTCTGACAACGGGCTGCGACAAGACCACTCCTTCGGCGCTGATGGCGGCGAGCACGGTTGATATTCCCGCGATCGTGCTCTCCGGTGGGCCGATGCTCGATGGGTATCATGACGGCGATCTGGTCGGTTCCGGCACCGTCATCTGGCGCATGCGCCGCAAATATGGCGCCGGCGAAATCACCCGCGAGGAGTTTTTGCAGGCGGCGCTGGAATCGGCTCCGTCGGTCGGCCATTGCAACACCATGGGCACGGCCTCCACCATGAATGCCATGGCGGAAGCGCTCGGCATGTCGCTCACCGGCTGTGGAGCTATCCCGGCCGCTTACCGTGAGCGCGGCCAGATGGCCTATCGCACTGGCCGCCGCGCCGTCGAACTGGTCATCGAGAATATCAAGCCTTCCGACATCATGACACGTGAAGCGTTCCTGAATGCGATCCGCGTCAACTCGGCGATCGGCGGTTCCACCAACGCGCAGCCGCATCTGGCGGCGATGGCGAAACATGCGGGCGTAGAGCTTCACGAAGAGGACTGGCAGGTCCACGGCTATGACATTCCGCTGCTGGCCAACGTCCAGCCGGCCGGCAAATGGCTGGGTGAAAAATATCACCGCGCCGGCGGCACGCCCGCCATCATGTGGGAGCTTCTGAAGGCCGGCAAGCTCGACGGAAGCTGTCCGACCGTAACCGGCAAGACCATGTCGGAAAATCTGGAAGGACGGGAATCGACCGACCGCGACGTGATCCTGCCTTATGATCAGCCGCTCAAGGAACGCGCTGGTTTCCTCGTCCTCAAGGGCAATCTCTTCGATTTTGCCATCATGAAGACGAGCGTGATCTCGGCGGAATTCCGCCAGCGTTATCTGAGCGAGCCGGGCCGCGAAGGCATCTTCGAAGGCAAGTGCGTCGTATTTGACGGTTCGGAGGATTATCACGCCCGCATCAACGATCCCTCACTTGATATTGACGAGCGCACCATTCTCGTCATTCGCGGCGCGGGGCCGCTAGGATGGCCGGGTTCGGCCGAGGTCGTCAACATGCAGCCGCCGGATGCGCTTCTGAAAAAGGGCATTACCAGCCTGCCGACCATCGGCGATGGCCGCCAATCAGGAACGGCGGACAGCCCGTCGATCCTCAATGCTTCGCCCGAAAGTGCGGCGGGTGGCGGGCTGGCATGGCTGCGCACCGGCGATGTGATCCGCATTGACTTCAACAAGGGCGAATGCAACGCGCTGGTGCCGGATGCAGAGCTTTCCGCCCGCAAGGCCGATGGCATTCCCGCCGTGCCGGCGGACGCGACGCCCTGGCAGCGCATCTATCGTCAATCGGTAACCCAGCTTTCGGATGGTGCGGTGCTGGAAGGCGCTGCGGATTTCCGCAGGATTGCCGAAAAAATGCCGCGGCACAATCACTGACAAAATCCCCGGCCAAGACCGGGGATTTTTCTTTTGGGGGCGGTTTCGCATTTGATTGCGACCTCCTAATGTAGCTGCGAATCCGCGTTACATCCGCATTTCCGGGGACAGGGCATGACAGATATTTCGATGATCGAGGCGGCGCGTAAGCGCATCGGCAACCATGCGGTGCGGACACCGCTGCTCACATCGCCTTTTCTGGACGAGATTGCCGGGCGCAAGCTCTTCGTGAAGGCGGAATGCCTGCAAAGGACGGGCTCCTTCAAGTTCCGCGGCGGCTGGTCGGCGGTGTCCGGCCTGCCGGCGGCGGTGCGCGCCAAGGGCGTGATCGCCTTCTCTTCCGGCAACCACGCGCAGGGCGTGGCGCTGGCCGCCCGCCTGCACGGCGTACCCGCCGTCATCATCATGCCCTCGGATGCGCCGAAGATCAAAATCGACAATACCCGCGCCTATGGTGCTGAAGTGGTGCTTTACGACCGGGCAAACGAGGATCGCGACGCCATCGGCGACCGGCTGTCGCGTGAACGCGAATTGACGCTGATCAGACCCTTCGATGAACCGCTGGTCATTGCCGGGCAGGGGACCGTAGGGCTGGAAATTGCCGAACAGGGCGCGGAACTGGGCATTGGCGCGGCCGAGGTTCTGGTGCCCTGCGGCGGCGGCGGGCTGACCTCCGGCATTGCGCTCGCGCTTGCTGCAAAAGCCCCGAATTACAAGGTCAGGACGTCGGAGCCGGAGCATTTCGACGATGTGGCGCGCTCGCTTGCATCCGGCAGGATAGAGCGCAATGCCACGACGTCAGGCTCGCTCTGCGATGCGATCATCACGCCGCAGCCGGGTAACATCACCTTCCCCATCATGGCCCGGCTTTGCGGAAAAGGCATCGCCGTGACCGAAGAGGAAGCGTTGCGGGCCATGGTGCTTGCCTTCAACCGGCTGAAGATCGTCGTCGAACCCGGCGGCGCAGTAGCGCTCGCAGCCGCCCTGTTTCACGGCAAAGAGCTGGAAAGCGAGACGGCGATTGCAGTCACCTCCGGCGGCAATGTCGATCCGGGGATCATGGCGGACGCTCTGTCTCGCTTCGGTTGAAGCTGCGGCTGATATCAGGCCTCTAGCCGTGCCGCGACCTCGCCGGCGATCGCCAGTGACGCGGTCAGGCCGGGGCTTTCGATGCCGAACAGATTGACGAGGCCGGCAAGACCATGGGTTTCCGGGCCATCGATGCGAAAGTCCATGGCCGGCTCGTCCGGCCCGGAAATTTTCGGGCGGATGCCGGAATAGGCCGGGGCCAGCGCGTGTTCCGGCAGGCCCGGCCAATAACGCCTTATGGCGTCGCCGAAACCCTCCATGCGGCGGGGATCAACGGCATAATCGATCGCGTCCACCCATTCCACATCCGGCCCGAACCGGGCCTGACCGGCAAGATCCAGCGTCAGGTGTACACCCAGGCCGTGGGTGTGTGGCGCGGGATAGATCAACCGCGAAAAAGGCGATTTGCCTGTCAGTGAGAAATAGCTGCCCTTGGCGAAACGCGCCTGCGGGATCACTTCTGACGGTAGTCCCTCAATCATTGCCGCCACCATCGGCGCGACAAGGCCGGCGGAATTGACGAGCAGCCGGCATGTGAGGCTGACAGGTTCCTTTCCGCCGACATGAACCCGGAAACCGTTGCCGATCGCTTCCGCCCGTTCGAACGGCGCGTTGAGCGCGAGGGCCGCGCCATGGTCTTCCGCCTCGCCAAGCAGGGCCAGCATATAGCCATGGCTGTCGATGATGCCCGTCGAGGGCGATAGCAGGGCGGAGCTGCAGGCAAGGGCAGGTTCGAGTGAAAGTGCGTGTCGCTCACCGATCAGCTCCAGATCGTCGCACCCATTGGCTTCGCCTTTTTCGCGAAGGGCGGCGAGCAGGGGCGTTTCGTCATCGCTCGTGGCGACGATGAGTTTTCCGCAGCGGCGATGCGCAACACCATGGCTCCGGCAGAAGTCATAAAGCCGCTCCTTGCCCTCGACGCAGAGTTTCGCCTTGAGGCTTCCGGCCGGATAATAGAGGCCCGCATGGATGACTTCGCTATTGCGGGAAGACGTCGCGGAGCCGAATTCCTTTTCGCTTTCGAGGATGATGACGGAAAGGCCGCGTTTTGCCAGTTCGCGGGCTGTCGCAAGCCCGATCACACCGGCTCCGATGATGATGGCGTCGATATCCGTCATGGTCTCTTGCGCATTGGCCCTGATTTTGAACGGAAACAGCCTCCGCCGCGTTGATGCTGCGCAATGGGTAGATTGATGCTTGCCAACGGGCAAGTCGCAATCCGTATTTTTCCCGATGCGCCGATCTTATGGAATTTTATCTCTACCGAAACAGTGGGGAATAAAGCTATTCTTTGCTGGAACTAAGCAATGCCCGCTTTGACGGGCTGAGCAGGAAGGGAGTTGTACAATGTCTTATTCCAAGGCAGGAAAAGTAAAAGACTTTGTCTCGCAGCCCCAGTCGCCGCGTAACTGGAGAGATTCGGTGCATGCGGCTCTTGTCGGCGTCTGCGTGGCTTTTGTCGCCGCGGTCATATTCGGTCTCGTTCCCTGATCCTCCCGATCTTTTCCATCAGGTAACTGGAGAATAAAGGCCGGTCGCTCCTCCGACCGGCCTTTTTATATTTATCGCGCTTTCAGATAATCCTCTGCCAGATCCACCCAGAAGGTAGCACCGATCGGCAGGATATCGTCGTTGAAATCGAATTTCGGATGGTGCAGCGGCGGATCATTATCGGTGCGCGCCGTACCGAGGAAGAAATAGCAGCCCGGCCGCTTCTCCAGCATATAGGCGAAGTCTTCCGCACCCATGGACGGGCGCTGCATCTCTGCCACCTTTTCCGGCCCGGCAAAACGGCGGGCGAGATCGGTGACATAATCCGTTTCCGCCTTGTGGTTGACGGTTGCGTTATAACCGCGCTCGTAATCGATGGTCACGCTCATGCCATAGCTGGCCGCCTGGCCTTCAGCGATGGCCCGGATGCGCTTTTCCAGCTCGTCGCGCACGCCCGGGTCGAAGGAGCGGATGGTCAGCAGCATCTCCGCCGTTTCAGGAATGACGTTGCTGGCAGCACCAGCATGGAATGCGCCCACGGTGACGACGGCCGACAGTTGCGGATGGATGTTGCGCGACACCACCGTCTGCAAGGCCATGATGATGCTTGCGCCGGCAACGATGGGGTCGGCCGCATCCTGCGGTTCGGCGCCATGGCCGCCATAACCCTTGACGGTGATCTTGCATTCGTCCACGGCGGCAAGGATTGGCCCGTCGCGCAGCACGAACTGCCCGAAGGGCAGGCCGGGATCATTATGCAGGGCAAAGACCGCATCGCAGGGGAAACGCTCGAACAGGCCGTCCTCGATCATGATGCGGGCGCCGCCGAAATTTTCCTCCGCCGGCTGGAAGATCAGATGCAGGGTTCCGTCGAAATTCCTGCGTTCGGCGATGATCTTCGCCGCTCCCAGCAACATGGCCGTGTGACCGTCATGGCCGCAGGCGTGCATCACACCCTGATTGGCGCTTGCATAATCCGTCCCGGTTTCCTCGTGGATCGGCAGGGCGTCGATATCGGCGCGAATGCCCAGCGTGCGCGCACTGTCGCCGTTGCGTAGCGTCGCGACGATGCCGGTTCCGGCGAGCCCCCGCGTCACTTCATAGCCCATTGCCAGCAATTGTTCGGCAATGAAATCCGAGGTCTTGAACTCGGAAAGGCCGATTTCCGGATTGCGGTGCAGGTGGCGGCGAATAGCCACCACATCTGGCATATGGTTGGCGAAGGATGCGATATTCGCGGTCTGTCTGGTCATTTTCGAAGTCCCGGGTTCGGCCGTTTTTTCTGGCGCCTTTTACAAAGGACATAGCAGCATATGCGAACATGCGTAAGGGGCGTTACCGGTGCCGAAACGGCCTGAAATTCAGCGCTTGCATCGTGCCGCGACAGGTGGCATGGAACTATTGACGTCCTGGGGCATTAGCTTCTTTCGGATGTAGCGCGGGCAGTCCCGGTTCCGCGTTGCCTTTCAGGTTGTCAACGGGGGAATATCGGACTTTGCGCGAACAGTTTTCGCCGTCGGGGAGGGTGCGAAATGCGGTCGGAACGGCGATGCCGGGCCGCAGGACGTCATTTTCTTCCCATTATCGAAAATCTCGTTGCCGCACCGATCTCCGGTTTTGCAAGTATATCGGAATAAATGCAGACCAAGATGCCAGGCCTGCGGGTGCCTTCCACCTGATGACCCGTTCCGCTCGGTGTCGCGTCCGGTTCACCGAAGGTTCAGGATAAGTCATAAATATAGCGTGGCCTGATTTTCGTTCGTGTTTCCGCCATGAACGAAATGCCGGTCCAGTCGAACAAATCTCCATAAAGTTCAGAATACGAGCCCGATGTCATTTCATATCACCCCGACCGCCGCCGCCCGTGATTCCGAGACGAAGCAGATCGATCATAACGATTCGATCCGTGCGTCCTACATGACGATCGAGGAACTGCATGATGCCGGTGCCGCGCTTTCCCGCGACGGTGCCGACAGCCTGCCCGGCTTCATGGAATTCGATTTCTTCGAGCGTCACCGCGAGAATGAGAAGGAAATCCTGCGGGTCTACCGCACGACGGCCGTTGATGCGGAAAATGGTGCAACGATCACGCCGGCGGCGGAATGGTTGCTCGACAATCATTACGTCATCGAAGAGGCGATCCAGGAAGTGCGGCGCGATTTCCCGCGCAAATTCTATCGCCAGCTGCCGACGATGACGGTGGGCGGAGTGACCATTCCTCGCGTCATGGCGCTCGGCTGGCTTTATGTCGCCCATACCCACAGCACGGTTTCGCGCGAAAACATGACGGCGCTGGTGGATGGCTACCAGACGTCCAAAACGCTGCAGATCGGCGAATTGTGGGCGCTGCCTTCGATCATCCGTTTTGTTCTCATCGAAAATCTGCGCCGCATCTCCATTCGCGTCGAGCGCTCGCGCCGCATGCGCCAGAAGGCGAATGAGGTCGTCGATGAGATCATCCGGCTGAATGATGCCGAAGCATCGGCCGCACTTCTCAAGCAGGTCGATTCACTGGTCGATGATCCGACCTTTGCGACGCAGTTCCTCTATCGTCTGCGCAACGGTTCGCAGACATCGGGCTTCGCGGTTGCCTGGCTCGAAGAGCGTCTGCATGCCGCCGGCACCGACGCCGAAAACGTCATGATGTCGGAACATAACCGCCTGGCCTCCGGCAATGTGACGATGGGCAACATCGTCAAGAGCCTGCGTGAAATCGACGACACCGAATGGTCGGTGTGGTTCGAGGAAGTCAGCCATATCGACAAGGTCCTGCGCGAGGAGACCGATTACGAGGTTCTCGATTTCGGTTCGCGCAACACCTATCGCAACACGATCGAGCTTCTGGCTCGCCGCTCACCCAAGACCGAAGTGGAGGTGGCGCGTGCCGCCGTCGAAATGGCACGGTCCGATCTGCCTGCGGGCGCTGACGAGAACCATCGCGTCAATGTCGGCTCGGTGCTCGTCGGTCAGCGCCGCTTCGAGCTTGAAAAGGCGCTGGGGTATCGGCCGCTCGCGTCGCAGCACATCGTCCGCTCGATGCGCAAGTTCAACTGGCTTGCGATCGCCGCGCCGGTGCTTCTCATTACGGCGGTCGCGATGCTTGCGGTAGGCTGGTTCCTGGCAAAGGCGGGCATGCCCTGGTATGTCGTCACCGCCTTCCTGCTGATGTTTGCATTGCCGGCATCCGAAGGTGCTACCGGCCTCTTCAACACGCTCGTCACCTTCTTCGTGAAGCCGTTCCGCCTCGTCGGATACGAATTCAAGAACGGCATCCCTGAGGATGCCCGAACATTGGTCGCCGTGCCCTGCATGTTGACCAGCCGCGACAGCGTCGATGAGATGATGCGCAATATCGAGGTGCATTATCTCGCCAACCCGCATGGCGAGATTTATTTCTCGCTGGTGAGCGACTGGCGCGATGCGCAGTACGAGCAGTCCGAAGACGATATCGAGATTCTCGATTATGCCAGGCGCGAGCTTGCGGCGCTGAACAACCGTTATGCCTTCGACGGCAAGACACGTTTTTACCTGCTGCATCGCCGCCGCATCTACAATCCGGCCGAAGGTTGCTGGATGGGCTGGGAGCGCAAGCGCGGCAAGCTGCATGAGCTGAACATGCTGCTGCGCGGCGACAAGGACACGACGTTCCTCAGCGGTGCGAACATCGTGCCGGCCGATGTCAAATACGTCATGACGCTGGATGCCGATACGCGCCTGATGCGCGATGCGGTGACCAAGCTCGTCGGCAAGATGCACCACCCGATCAACCGTCCGAAGATCGATCCGGTGTCCGGCCGCGTCGTGGAAGGTTACGGCCTGTTGCAGCCGCGCGTGACACCCTCGTTGACGACCGGCAAGGACGCATCCGTCTTCCAGCGCGTCTTCTCGATCAATCGCGGTATCGATCCTTACGTCTTCACCGTTTCCGACGTCTATCAGGACCTGACCTCCGAAGGCACCTTCACCGGCAAGGGTCTTTATGATGTGGACGCCTTTGAAGCGGCGCTGAAGGGCCGTATCGAGGAGAACTCCATTCTCAGCCACGATCTGCTCGAAGGCTCCTTCGCGCGCTGCGCGCTGGTGACCGATGTGGAGCTGGTCGAGGATTTCCCGACCCGCTACGAGGTTGAAGTCTCCCGTCAGCACCGCTGGGCACGTGGCGACTGGCAGCTGCTTCCCTTCATCCTTGACCGTGCCCGTGGCGTCACCGCCATCGGCCGCTGGAAGATGGTCGACAATCTGCGCCGTTCGCTGACGCCGATTGCCTGGTTCTTCGCTTCGGTGCTGGGCTGGTATTTCATGGATCCGCTCGGTGCCCTGATCTGGCAGATCCTGCTGATCTTCTCGCTCTTCGTTGCGCCCACGCTGTCGCTGCTGTCCGGCCTCGTGCCGCGCTCCACCGATATCGTGCCGCAGGCGCATTTCCACACCATCTGGTCGGAAATCCGCGCCACCAATGCGCAGGTGGCGCTGCGCATTGTCTTCATCGCCGATGCCGCCTGCATGATGACGGATGCGATTGCCCGCTCGCTCTATCGCCTGCTCGTCAGCCACAAGCTGATGCTGGAATGGCGCACGGCCGCTAGCATGCAGTCCAGTGCGCAGGGCAGCATCGTCGATTATTACCGGCAGATGTGGCATGCGCCCGTGGTGGCCATGCTCGGCCTCCTGTTCGCGGCGCTGCCCGGCGACAATGCCTTCCTGATCGGCATTCCCTTCACGCTGCTCTGGGTTCTCTCCCCGGCTGTTGCCTGGTATGTCAGCCAGTCGGCGGAAACCGAAGACCGGCTGTTCGTTTCCGAACACGTCTCCTTCGAGCTGCGCAAGATCGCGCGTCGCACCTGGCGTTATTATGAAACCTTCGTGACGCCGCAGGAAAACCACCTGCCGCCGGACAACTTCCAGGAAACGCCGGAGCCGATCGTTGCCTCCCGCACCTCGCCCACCAATATCGGCGTCTATCTGCTGTCCGTCATATCGGCGCGCCAGTTCGGCTGGATCAGCTTTGCCGATACGCTGGAGCGGATCGAAAACACGATCCAGACCGTCGAGAAGATGGAGAAGCATCGCGGCCATCTCTACAACTGGTATCATACGGATACGCTGCAGACGCTTGGACCGCGCTATGTTTCGGCGGTGGACAGCGGCAATCTCGCCGGCCACCTGATTGCGGTTTCGTCCGCCTGCCGTGACTGGGCCGAAGCGCCGTCGGCCCATCTTCAGGGTAATCTGGACGGTATCGGTGATGTCGCCGGCATTCTGCGCGAAACGCTGAAGGCGCTGCCCGACGACCGCAAGAACCTGCGTCCGCTGCATCGCCGTCTCGAGGAACGCATCATCGGCTTCTCGAACGCTCTTGCCTCCGTCAAGCGCGAGCATGAATTCGCCTCGATCCGCGTCATCAACCTTGCGGTTCTGGCACGTGACATCCAGAAGCTCGCCACCAACGTCGATCACGAGGTAAAGTCCGCACAAAGCGCGGAAGTGACCCGCTGGGCGCAATTGCTGGTGGAATCCTGCGAGGCGCATATTTCCGACAGCGCCATCGATCTCACCAATATGGAACCGCTGCGCCAGCGTCTCGCATCGCTGCGCGACCGCAGCCGCAACCTCGCTTTCTCGATGGACTTCACCTTCCTTTACCGCAAGGATCGTCGTCTTCTGTCGATTGGCTACCGCGTCGAAAGCAAGGAGCTGGACGAGGCCTGCTATGACCTTCTGGCATCCGAATGCCGCCTGACCAGCCTTTTTGCCATCGCAAAAGGCGATCTGCCGACCGAACACTGGTACCGTCTCGGCCGCCAGGTCGTGCCGATCGGCGCGCAGGGCGCGCTGGTGTCGTGGTCGGGCTCGATGTTCGAATATCTGATGCCGCCGCTTGTCATGCAGGAGCGTCAGGGTGGCATTCTCAACCAGACCAACAATCTGATCGTCAAGGAACAGATGAACCACGGCCGCCGCCTCGGCACGCCATGGGGCATTTCCGAAGCGGCATTCAACGCCCGCGATCACAACATGAATTACCAGTACACCAACTTCGGTGTGCCGACGCTTGGCCTCAAGCGTGGCCTTGGCCAGAATGCGGTGATCGCGCCTTATGCGTCGATCCTCGCCAGCCAGTACGATCCTGACGGTGCGCTTGAGAACCTCGACAAGCTGCGCAAGCTTGGCGCTCTTGGCCAGTACGGCTTCCACGATGCGGTGGATTTCACGCCGACGCGTGTGCCTGACGGCAAGGTCTGCGCGGTGGTCTACAACTATTATGCCCACCACCACGGCATGTCGATCGCGGCCGTTGCCAACGTCGCCTTTGATGGCGTGCTGCGCGAGCTTTTCCATTCCGATCCGGTGATCGAAGCGGCCGAACTGCTGCTGCAGGAAAAGGCGCCGCGCGAAGTGCCCGTCATGAGCGCAAAATACGAGCCGGAAACTCCCGGCAAGGAACAGGCCGACCTCCTGCGTGCGGAAGTGCGCTCCATTGCCGATCCGGCGGTGCGCGACCGCGAAGTGGTGTTCCTCTCGAACGGCCATTATTCGACGATGCTCACCTCGACGGGTGCGGGTTATTCGAAGTGGAACGGACAGGCGATTTCCCGCTGGAAGGCGGATCCGACCGACGACCGCTGGGGCACCTTCATCTTCCTGCGCGACACCACCAATGGACAATGGTGGAGTGCGACGGCCGAGCCGCGTGTCATCGAAGGTGAAAAGACCAAGACGATCTTCACCGACGACAAGGCCGAGTTCCACAAGACCATCGGCGATCTGCAGAGCGTGGTCGAGTGCATCGTTGCCACCGAGCACGATGCCGAAGGCCGCCGCATCACCCTGCTGAACGTCGGTTCCGAGGATCGTTACATTGAAGTGACCTCCTATATGGAGCCGGTCATCGCGTCCGAGGATGATGACAACGCCCATCCGCTGTTCTCGCGCATGTTCGTGCAGACGGAAATCGGCCGCCGCGGTGACGTCATCCGCGCCTGGCGCAACCGCCGCAGCCCGAACGAGCCGGGCACCGTCATCGCGCATCTGGCCGCCGACAATGCCGGTCCGTCGCGCCCGACGGAGTTCGAGACGGACCGCGCCAAGTTCATCGGCCGCGGACGGTCGCTGCGCGAAGCGGCGGCATTCGATGCCGGTGCGACGCTCTCCAGCACCGACGGTTTCACGCTCGATCCGATCCTGTCGCTGCGGCGCACCGTGCGTGTGCCTGCCGGCAAGAAGGTGAGCGTGATCTTCTGGACGATTGCTGCACCGAGCCGTGAGGAAGTCGACAAGGCGATCGATCGTTATCGTCATCCGGACGCTTTCGCCCACGAACTCGTGCATGCCTGGACGCGTACGCAGGTGCAGATGCGTCATGTCGGCGTCACCTCGCAGCAGGCGGCCGCCTTCCAGCATCTCGGTCGTTATCTGACCTATCCCGACATGCATCTGCGTGCGGATTCGGAAACGCTGAAAACGGGCCTCGCTTCGCAGCGCGCCTTGTGGCCGCTTGCCATTTCGGGCGATTTCCCGATCTTCAGCCTGCGCATCAACGATGACATGGACATGGATATCGCCCGTGAAGCGCTGAGCGCCCACGAATATCTGCGTTCACGCGGCGTGATCTTCGATCTCGTCATCGTCAACGAACGGGCTGCGTCCTATGCGCAGGATATGCAGCATGCGCTCGATCATATTTCCGAGACGCAGCGCCGCATCAATCCTGCCGATGGTGGTCGCCCGCACGTCTTCTCCGTTCGCCGCGACCTGATGGACGAAGAGACATGGAGCGCGCTTCTCGCCGCTTCCCGCGTTGTGCTGCACGTG
Source organism: Rhizobium sp. BR 250 (assembly GCF_047445855.1). Lineage (NCBI taxonomy): Bacteria > Pseudomonadati > Pseudomonadota > Alphaproteobacteria > Hyphomicrobiales > Rhizobiaceae > Rhizobium > Rhizobium sp. BR 250. The sequence goes on along the minus strand of NZ_JARWKW010000005.1, from coordinate 203,874 downwards.
CGCAACGGCAAGATCGTCGACCAGATCAACCGCGCGGTCTCGCTGTTTGCGGCCAATCGCGGTCCTGACGGCACCTCTGATGCTGCACAGGCCCGTCTGCCCGTGCCGGCCTTCCCGGTTGCGGAGCCGGTCGAGGATGCGGGTGATCTCGATTTCTGGAACGGTTTCGGCGGCTTCGCCAGGAACGGCCAGGAATATGTGGTGCGCCTCAATGGCGGGCAGTCCACGCCGCATCCATGGATCAACGTTATCTCGAACGAGAATTTCGGCTTCCATATTTCAGCCGAAGGCGCCGGTTTCAGCTGGAGCCGCAATTCGCGTGACTATCAGCTGACGCCATGGACCAATGACCCGGTCATCAACCGGCCGGGTGAGGCCTTCTATGTTGCCGATGTGGAAACAGGAAAGCTCTATACGCCCTGTGCCGCGCTGTCGCGCGATCCCGAAGCCATGTTCGAAACCCGCCATGGTCTCGGTTATTCCGTGCTGACCAGCGTGGCGGATACGCTCGAAGTCGAGCTGACGCAGACCGTTGACCGTGAAAAGCCGGTCAAGTTCTCGCAGGTCATCGTGCGCAACAAGGGTTCGAAAAGCCGCCGTCTGAAGGTCTATGCCTATGTGGAATGGGTGCTCGGCAATAATGGCCAGAAATCCGCGCCGTTCATCCTGAGCAGGCATGATGCGGACAGCAACGCGATCTTCGCGTCGAACCCCTACAGCATCGATTATAGCGCCCGCACCGCGTTCCTTACGCTCGACAGTGAAGCCAGCGGCTTCACCACCAGCCGCCGGGAATTCATCGGCCGCTTCGGTTCGGCACAGGCCCCGCAGGGCATCGTGTCCGGTGCGGCGCTCAGCGGCACCACCGAGGTCGATGGTGATCCCTGCGCGGCACTGATGCAGGAAATCCACCTGAAGCCCGGCGAAGAACGGCACATGACCTTCATTCTCGGCGATGCCGACAATGCGGAAGAGGCTGAAGCGCTGGTGAAGGATGTTCGCCAGGCGGACTTCCTGTCGGTACTGGACGAGAGCAAGGCATTCTGGACGGGCTTTACCGGCCAGTTGCAGGTCTCCACGCCTGATGCCGGCTTCAACCACATGGTCAATAACTGGCTGCCCTATCAGGCGCTGGCGTGCCGCATTCTGGCGCGCACGGCCTTTTACCAGTCGAGCGGCGCCTTCGGTTTCCGTGACCAGCTTCAGGATACGCTGGCTTTCCTGCTCTACCAGCCGGATCTCGCCCGCAAGCAGATCCTGCGCGCGGCAGGCCGCCAGTTCCCGGAAGGCGATGTGCAGCACTGGTGGCTGCCGCTGACGGGCGCCGGTGTCCGCACGACGATCTCCGATGACGTGGTCTGGCTTGCTTATGCCATCAACCAATATGTCTCGGCGACGGGCGACGCTGCCATCCTCGATGAGAGCATTCCCTTCCTGAAGGGGCCGGCATTGATGCCCGGTCAGCACGATGCTTTCTTCCAGCCGGAAACGAGTGACAGGTCTGGCACGCTTTATGAACATGCGGCGCTGGCGCTTGATCTTGCCATCCATCGCACCGGTGAAAACGGCCTGCCGTTGATCCTCGGCGGCGACTGGAACGACGGCATGAACCGCGTGGGCGTCGGTGGCAAGGGCACAAGCGTCTGGCTCGGCTGGTTCCTCTCAGGGGCTTTGCGCGATTTCATCGAGATCGCCGAAAAGCGTGGTGATGCCGACCGTGTTGGCAAGTGGGCGGCGCATCGTGAAAAGCTGCGTAATGTTCTCGAAACCGCTGGTTGGGACGGCAGCTATTATCGTCGTGGTTACTTCGATGATGGCACGCCGCTCGGTTCCGCCGAAAGCGAGGAATGCCGGATCGATTCCCTCGGCCAGAGCTGGAGCGTCCTCTCCGGTGAAGGTGAGGAAGGTCGGTCGCGGCAGGCAATGGATGCGGTCATGGAACATCTGGTCGATGAACAGACCGGCATCATCCGGCTGTTCACACCGCCCTTCTCGCGTGCGCCGCATGATCCCGGCTACATCAAGGGATATCCGCCGGGTGTGCGCGAAAACGGCGGGCAATATACCCATGCGGCGACCTGGGTGGTTCTTGCGCTTGCCAAGCAGGGCCGCGCGCAGGAGGCCTGGAACTGCTTCAAGCTGCTCAACCCGGTCAACCATGCGCTCGACGCGGCATCCTCGGAAACCTATCGGGTCGAACCTTATGTGGTGACTGCCGATGTTTATGGTGAAGGCGCCTATGCGGGTCGCGGTGGCTGGAGCTGGTACACCGGCTCCGCCGGCTGGCTCTACCGCGCCGCAGTCGAGGGCATTCTCGGTATCACCCGGACGGATAGTAAGCTTCACATCTCGCCGTCACTGCCGGAGGATTGGAGCGGCTTCTCGGTCAAGATCGCGCTCGACGGCAAGGCAAGAAACATCACCGTCAGCCGCAAGGCCGGTACGGCGGAGGTTTCCGTATCCGTCGACGGTAAAGACCTGGCGGTTGGTGATGGGGTGATCTCCCTCGACTGAGACGATCAGGTCTCTGCTCGCTTTTAAACTCAGGCTCCTGCGGTGACGCAGGGGCCTGATTTTTTTTGGCAGCCTTTGCCTATGCTTCGGCACGTTTACCGGATCATAGGCCCGTCGCAGTCGCCTTCGAAATCACCGGCTGAAGATCGGCGGCAATGAGCGGGCGTCCACGAGAGCCACGATCAGCGGGGCCGGATTGCCAGGTCACGATGGTCAATGACTCCGAGCATGGACGGTGGTCGCGAGCGAGCCATTCCCCAAAGATGTTCCATGACAGGAAGCCGGCATGTATGGTCCGTTTCAGAAAACGACCGTAACGCTGGGGTTTCCGTGGGCTTCTCGATGAACCTGGCCAATCGGGGAGGAGGGGACTTTGCAGTTCAGCGCATCTTTCACAGAAACCGGCTTGCTGGTCTTGCTCGCCATTCTTTCCCTGGCGTTGTCGTGTTGGTCGGCACGCTATCCTCGGAAAACGAGCGTTGGAATCCTGTTCGGCGTGCTTCTCGGAATTTTCGCATTCAATATCGCTGCAGGTTTAGTTGCCTTCCTGGGGAATGTCCTCCCTTTCGGGCAGATAGATTTTTGGCTGTCGAACTCTTTGGCCGGAATTCTCCGATAGGCGATCCATGGTTTCGCCCAAGTCCCGTGAAAGCACGCAAAGAAAAAGGGCGGACAATCCTGTCCGCCCTTGCTTTTATTGCCTCGGCCAAGGCCTCAGGAGGCTATGGCCTTCGGTCGGGGCTGCTGGCCTTCGTCTTCCGTCAGCAGGCCACTGGTGCGCAGCAGCGAGGTGAAGCGTCCGCCGCGCTGGCTCAGCTCATCGAAGGTGCCCTTTTCGATGATCCGGCCCTGATCGAGGAACAGGACGAGATCGGCATCGCGAACCGTGGAAAGACGGTGGGCGATAATGAAGGTCGTGCGGTTCTTTCTCAGTGCATCCACGGCCGCCTTCACGCGGGCTTCGGTTTCAACGTCCAGCGCACTGGTCGCCTCATCGAGGACCAGAATGGGGGCGTTCTTCAGGATGGCGCGGGCAATGGCGATACGCTGGCGCTCGCCGCCGGACAGGCGGTTGCCGCGCTCGCCCACCTGGGTCAGATAGCCGTTGATGCGGCTGTCGATGAAATCCGTTGCCGCTGCCGCTGCTGCTGCTTCCACCACTTCCGCATCGGTGGCCGTTTCACGGCCGAGGCGGATGTTTTCGCGGATGGAGCGGTTCAGCAGGCCGGCATCCTGAAACACGGTCGCGATGGAGTTGCGCAGCGAGTTTTTCGTGACCGTCGAAATATCGGTACCGTCGATCAGGATCTGACCGGAATCGGGATCGTAGACGCGTTGCAGAAGGTTGATCAGCGTGGTCTTGCCAGCGCCGGTCGGCCCGACGATCGCAATGGTCTCACCGGCCTTGGCCGTAAACGAAACGTCGTGAACGCCCTGCTTGGTGTTGGCAAAACCGAAATTGATGTGGCGGAACTCCACGGTGCCGGAGACATTGGACAATTCGCGGGCATCGCCCGGCTCTTCCCGTTCCTTGACGGAATCCTCCAGAACGAAAAAGTCCTCAAGCTTGGCGCGGGCTTCGAAAATCTGCGTCACGAATTGGCGCATCTGGTCCAGACGGCCGATCAGGAGATTGGCGAAACCGATAAAGGCGATGACATCACCCACACGCAGCTCGCCGTTCTTTACAAGCACGGTGCCAATGACGAGGATGATCATCATCGAAACGGTGGAGGCCGTGCGGTTCAGAGCGCTCGCGAAAGCCCACCAGTCGAGCACGGGATATTGCGCGCTCAGGAGCTTCTCGGTGAAGGATTTCAGCGCCTTCGTTTCGGCCTCGATGCGGTTGTAGCTATGCAGCACCGATACGTTGCTGATGGAATCGCTGACATGGGCAAAAACGCTGTGATAGTGCTCCTCGACCGAAGCCTGGCCGTCCTTGGTGCGGTCCATCACCCACTTGCCGATGAACCAGTAGACGATGCCGAGGCCGATCAGGACGAAGCTCAGGCGCAGGTCCATGGCCATGGCAGTCGGGACGAGCAGCACCAGCGCCACGAAGGTGGCGAGATGCGTGCGCATGAATTCAAGCCAGAGGCCGAACAGAGTTTCACTGGCGCGCAGCAGCGTATGCAGGGCATTGGACGTGCCGCGCTGATGGTGCCAGGAGAGCGGCATCGAGATAATGCGCCCGAAGGCTTCCGTCAGGAGCGTTGCGCGCCGGCCATGGGCCAGACGGTCGGCCTCGCGGGCGACCGCGACATAGGCGACGGTGTTGAAGACGCCAAAACCCGCCCACAGAATGAGGATGGGCGTGACATTGGTGCCGGAGGAAATGGCGTCAATGATCCGGCCGAACAGCACGGGTTCGGCGATGGTGATCGCTGCAAGAATGACGTTGGCGATGACGACCACCGTCACACGCCATTTATGAACGGTCAGATAGCGCAGAGCGCGTGTGTAAACCTGAAACAAGGTCAAATTTTCAATCCAGTCCGGGCGTCTTTTCAAGCGGTTGATTGTTCGGCCTCAATACTCTGCTGCTTTAGCAAGGTTGCATGAGACGGCGAATTTTGTGTAATTATCGCTCTTTCTGTCTGAATGGCGGCTTAACAGATTGACCGCGCGTGCGAACCGAAAAAACCGAACCCGATGTTTCCCGGGGCCTGCCGTCACTAGATTTCGCATCTTCGTTTCAGGGATTGCTAACGACGATATGTTCAATCTGAACCGACCGGCGCCCGAGTAACATGACGTCATCGCGGGACCATGTCCTTCGTGTCATCCCCTTCAAGCCAAGCCCCGGACCATGTGTCTTTATGCATGATATTCTTCACTTCATCTCTGCGTGCTACCAGGCGGGAAACGCCGACCGCGTTCGCTCTGAATTCGTGACGCTTATTCGCGAATACGGTTTCGAGTATTTCCTCGTCAGCAGGCGAATGACCGGCGAACTCGCCACGACCGGCCAGATTCTTGCGCAACATCTTCCCGAGGGCTGGATCGAGGTCTACAGGGCCAAGAAATACAATCTCGTCGATCCCGTCCGCAAAGTGATCGGCATGGTGCACAAGCCGTTCCAGTGGAAGGAAGCGCTTGAAGGCCTGCCGCGCGCGATGCATCGGAAAAGGGCGAGTGTCTTTTTTCATGATGCCGGGCGTTACGGTCTGCAGGGCGGTTATGCCTTTCCCGTGCATGGCCGCGCGGGCTTCATCGGCGCGGTGTTCATCGGCGGTCAGGACCGGCAATTGCCCTCGTTGCAGGTCGAATTGCTCGACGCGGCCACGCGTGCGGTGTTCTGGCGCCTGCTCGATCTTTCGGGTCAGGCTCATCATCTCAGCAATGCGCCGGATGTTTCGGCTCTTGAGTTGACGAGGCGAGAAATGGAGGTGCTGACGCTGATGGCGGATGGCATGACTTCCACCGAAATCGGACGCCAGCTATCGATCTCCAACCACACTGTCGACTGGTATATCAACGGAATCCAGCGCCGTTTCAGCGCCAGGAACCGGCAACATACCGTAGCGCTTGCTTTCCGCCACGGTCTGCTGAGCTAGCGCAAACAGGACATTTCTCGCCGGAATTGCCCTTTCCAAGACGGGTTTTTGCTGCTTAATTCCGCAGTGCAGCAGAAAATTTGTTTTGGCGTGTGGGGAGACCGTCTTGAAGATATCGAAAATACTTGTTGCCAACCGATCCGAAATAGCGATCCGCGTTTTCCGGGCAGCGAACGAGCTTGGGATCAAAACCGTTGCGATTTGGGCGGAAGAGGACAAGTTGTCTTTGCACCGCTTCAAGGCGGATGAATCCTATCAGGTCGGCAGGGGCCCGCATCTTGCCAAGGACATGGGACCGATCGAGAGCTATCTTTCGATCGAGGAGGTTATCCGTGTGGCCAGGCTCTCCGGAGCGGATGCGATCCATCCCGGTTACGGTCTTCTGTCCGAAAGCCCTGAGTTCGTGGAGGCCTGCAACAAGGCCGGCATCACCTTCATCGGACCGACGGCGGATACGATGCGCCAGCTCGGCAACAAGGTTGCCGCCCGCAATCTCGCGATCTCGGTCAACGTCCCCGTTGTTCCCGCCACCGATCCGCTGCCGGACGATATAGCGGAAGTGGAGCGCATGGCCGAGGAAATCGGCTATCCCGTCATGCTGAAGGCCTCCTGGGGCGGTGGCGGCCGCGGCATGCGCGCCATCCGCAAAAAGGAAGACCTCGCCCGTGAGGTGACGGAAGCCAAGCGCGAGGCGAAGGCTGCCTTCGGCAAGGACGAAGTCTATCTGGAAAAGCTCGTTGAGCGCGCCCGCCATGTCGAGAGCCAGATTCTCGGTGATACGCATGGCAATGTCGTGCATCTGTTCGAGCGTGATTGTTCGATCCAGCGGCGCAATCAAAAGGTCGTCGAGCGCGCGCCTGCACCGTATCTGTCAGAAGCGCAGCGCCAGGAGCTGGCCGCTTACTCCCTGAAGATCGCCGCTGCGACCAGCTATATCGGTGCCGGCACGGTCGAATATCTGATGGATGCCGATACCGGTAAATTCTACTTCATCGAGGTCAATCCGCGCATCCAGGTGGAGCACACGGTCACCGAAGTCGTGACCGGCATCGATATCGTCAAGGCGCAGATCCATATTCTCGAAGGTGCTGCCATCGGCACGGCGGAATCCGGCGTGCCCAAGCAGGAAGATATCCGCCTCAACGGCCATGCGCTCCAGTGCCGCATCACGACGGAAGACCCGGAACACAACTTCATTCCGGATTATGGCCGCATCACTGCCTATCGTTCCGCTTCGGGCTTCGGCATCCGTCTGGATGGCGGCACGTCCTATACCGGCGCCGTCATCACCCGTTATTACGATCCGCTGCTCGTCAAGGTCACGGCCTGGGCGCCGCAGCCGGATGAGGCGATCAACCGCATGGACCGCGCGCTGCGCGAATTCCGTATCCGCGGCGTTGCCACCAACCTCACCTTCCTCGAAGCCATCATCGGTCACGACAGTTTCCGCAACAACACCTATACGACGCGTTTCATCGATTCGACGCCGGAACTGTTCGCGCAGGTCAAGCGTCAGGACCGCGCCACCAAGCTCCTGACCTATCTGGCTGATGTGACCGTCAACGGCCACCCGGAAACCAAGGGTCGTGCCAAGCCTTCCGAAAAGGCGGCAAAGCCCATCGTGCCCTATATCGATGCGCCGACGCCGGACGGCACCAAGCAGCTGCTGGACAAGCTCGGGCCGAAGGGCTTTGCGGACTGGATGCGCAACGAAAAGCGCGTGCTGGTCACGGATACGACCATGCGCGACGGACATCAGTCGCTGCTGGCCACCCGCGTCCGCACCCATGATATCGCCCGTGTCGCCAGCGTTTACGGTAAGGCTCTGCCGCAGCTTTTGTCGCTGGAATGCTGGGGTGGCGCGACCTTCGACGTTTCCATGCGCTTCCTGACCGAAGACCCGTGGGAGCGCCTGGCACTGATCCGCGAAGGCGCGCCGAACCTGCTGCTGCAGATGCTGCTGCGCGGTGCGAACGGCGTCGGTTACAAGAACTATCCCGATAATGTCGTGAAGTATTTCGTCCGCCAGGCCGCAAGGGGCGGGGTCGATCTTTTCCGCGTCTTCGACTGCCTGAACTGGGTGGAGAATATGCGCGTCTCGATGGATGCGATTGCCGAGGAGAACAAGCTCTGCGAGGCAACCATCTGCTACACTGGCGATTTGCTGAATTCGGCGCGTCCGAAATATGATCTCAAATATTATACCAGCCTTGCCGCCGAGCTTGAAAAGGCCGGTGCCCATATCATCGCCGTCAAGGATATGGCGGGCCTGCTAAAACCGGCTGCCGCCAGGGTTCTGTTCAAGGCGCTGCGCGAGGCGACCGGTCTGCCGATCCACTTCCACACCCATGATACATCGGGCATTTCCGCCGCGACCGTTCTTGCGGCTGTGGATGCCGGCGTCGATGCCGTCGATGCTGCAATGGATGCCTTCTCCGGCAATACGTCGCAGCCTTGCCTCGGCTCGATCGTGGAGGCACTCGCCGGATCGGAACGCGATACGGGTCTCGATACCGAATGGATCCGTCGCATTTCCTTCTATTGGGAGGCTGTGCGCAATCAATATGCGGCGTTCGAAAGCGATCTCAAAGGACCGGCTTCGGAAGTCTATCTGCATGAAATGCCGGGCGGCCAGTTCACCAATCTCAAGGAACAAGCTCGTTCGCTGGGTCTTGAAAGCCGCTGGCACGAGGTGGCGCAGGCCTATGCCGATGCCAACAGGATGTTCGGTGATATCGTCAAGGTGACACCGTCCTCCAAGGTCGTCGGTGACATGGCACTGATGATGGTCAGTCAGGACCTGACGGTGGCCGATGTCGAAAACCCTGACCGTGAAGTATCCTTCCCGGACTCGGTGGTGTCGATGCTGAAGGGCGACCTTGGCCAATCACCGGGAGGCTGGCCGGCAGCGCTGCAGAAAAAGGCGCTGAAGGGTGACGCGCCCTATACGGTGCGTCCGGGCTCGCTGCTGGCGGATGCCGATCTTGATGCCGAACGGAAGGTGATCGAGACCAAGCTGGAGCGCAAGGTCGATGACTTCGAGTTCGCATCCTATCTGATGTATCCGAAGGTGTTCACCGATTTCGCGCTTACTGCCGAGACCTACGGCCCGGTTTCCGTGCTGCCGACCCATGCCTATTTCTATGGCATGGAGGATGGTGAAGAGCTGTTTGCCGATATCGAGCGCGGCAAGACGCTTGTCATCGTCAATCAGGCCTCGTCCGGCACGGATGATAAGGGCATGGTGACGGTGTTCTTCGAGATCAACGGTCAGCCGCGCCGCATCAAGGTACCGGATCGCGCCCATGGCGCCTCCGGCTCCGCGGTGCGCCGCAAGGCAGAACCCGGCAATGCGTCTCATATCGGCGCGCCGATGCCGGGCGTGATCAGCCGGGTCTTCGTCAATCAGGGTCAGGAGATCAAGGCCGGCGACGTGCTGCTCTCCATCGAGGCCATGAAGATGGAAACCGCGTTGCATGCCGAGCGTGACGGCAAGATCGCTGAAGTTCTGGTAAAGCCCGGTGACCAGATCGATGCAAAGGATCTGCTGATCTCATACGCCGAATAACGGCTTACCTTATCGGCAATAGGTTACAGACGCCCGCCTTCCCGGCGGGCGTTTTTTATTGCGCTCCGGCAGAAACTTGATTATGCATGTTCGTGCACGTTTATTCTTGTTTATGCATGAGTCCCCATGAGTGATCATTTTGTCAGCGAGCGGCAGGCGCTCATTCTGGCGCAGTTGCGGCAAAGCGGCCGTGTGCTGGCGCAGGATCTGGCCCAGAATTTCGGTGTTTCCGAAGACACGGTGCGCCGCGACCTGCGCGAGATGGCGGCGCGCGGGGAATGCCTTCGCGTTTATGGCGGGGCACTGCTTTCCGACAGCACGACAGTGCCGCTGAAAACGCGGATTGCCGAGGATGCCGACCGCAAGGCCCTGCTGGCGCGCGCCGTCATTCCGCTCATTGAACCGGGCATGGTGGTTTTCATCGATGCAGGGTCGACCAATCTCGCCATTGCAAGAGCGATCCCAGCCGGCCTTAATCTGACCGTGGTGACGAATACGCCCGCCATAGCCGCCGAGCTGACCGGGCGGGCCGATATCGATCTGGTGCTGATTGGCGGCAAGGTCGATCCGGCCGTCGGTGCGGCAATCGATGCCATGGCGCTTCGGCAGCTTGAGCTGATGCGGCCCGATCTCTGCGTGCTCGGTGTTTGTGGTGTTGCGGTTGAGACGGGCCTTTCGGCGGATGTTTTCGAGGATGCGGTGTTCAAGAGGCTTGCCTGTAGTGCCAGCCAGCGGGTCATCGCCGCAATCACCACGGAAAAGCTCGGCCATAAGGCCGCTTTCCACGTTCATGATTTTTCCCCACCGCTTTGCCTCGTGCTGGAACGGGATGCCGACCGTGCATTGGTCGAGTCGCTCTCGGCAAAGGGCGTAGACGTTCATTGCGGCGACGATGACGCTGCTCAGTTTTCTCATGGTCAAGTCTGAAGGATATTGCCGATGAATGGCCCCACGACATTTTCGCCGACAGGCACACGCTCATCCTATCTGACGCGGCACAGGCTTGGCGTTTCGCTGCTGTTTTTGATGAACGGCTTCATGATGGGATCATGGGCGCCCAAGATTCCGGAATTTGCCGCACGGCTGTCCCTCAGCGAAAGTGCGCTCGGCCTGATCATTCTGGTTTTTGGTATAGGTTCGCTGGTTTTCATGCCCATTGCCGGTTCGCAGATCGCCCGTTTTGGATCGCGTACGGTGAGCCTTGTCACCGCCGCGATCTTTCTGCCGACGCTGCTTTTCATTTCCTGGGCCGGCACCGTCTGGGCAGGGGTGATCGCAGTTTTCCTGTTCGGCGGGCTGACGGGGGCAATGGATGTCGCCATGAATGCCAACGCCGTGGCTGTGGAGCGTGATATGCGCCGGGCGATCATGTCGTCCTGCCATGCCTTCTGGAGCCTCGGCGGCCTCATCGGGGCCGGTCTTGGCGGTTACCTCATCACGGCCATTGGCGTGCAGGGCCACGCCATTGCGCTCACCGTCATCGCGCTCGTGCTTCTGGTCATCGCATGGCCACGGGTTCTGGCGGATCGTCCGCACCCCGAGGAGGAGCGTCCGAAAGGTGGCCTGCCGCTGACGCCGCTACCGTGGATCATCGGCCTGATGGCGCTGTTCTCGATGATCCCGGAAGGGGCCATCCTCGATTGGGGTGCCCTTTATCTGCGCAATGAGCTCGGCGCTTCCGTATCGCAGTCCGGTTTTGCCTTCGCGGCCTTTTCCATGACCATGGCGGTGATGCGTTTTGCCGGCGATCTGGTGCGGGACCGCTTCGGCGCCGTGACGACCCTGCGGTTCTGCTCGGCGATGTCGATCATCGGCCTCGTCATTGCCGGTCTTGCGGGTAATTCCACCATTGCGATCATCGGCTTCGCGATTGCCGGCATCGGTATTTCCAACATGGTGCCCATCGCTTTTTCGGCCGCAGGCAATATGCCGGGGCTGGCGCCGGGAATCGGCCTTTCGGTCGTTACCACCATGGGTTACTCCGGTATTCTGGTGGCACCGTCCGCCATCGGTTTCATTGCAGAACATACCGGCCTTGCCAGTGTCTTCATCGCGCTGCCCCTGCTGCATGTGGTGGTTTTTCTGCTTTCGCGGCTCGCCCGCCATGCGGATGGTGCGGGCAAGGAATAGGCGTCTCGAATTTTGCCATGATTGCGGTAAAGTAGAAGCTCCAGTGCGTTGGGTGTTGACAAGCAGCCCCCCTTGTTTCACCTCAATTGCAAGACCTTGCCGCAAGCTCCAGAGACCGCCATGACGTCACATGCCGATTACGACCCGAAGCCCCGCCGTGCATCCGTCGCCGTAGACGTGGGCGGCGTCATCGTGGGTGGCGGCGCACCCGTCGTCGTGCAGTCGATGACCAATACCGACACGGCGGATATCGACGCCACCGTGCAGCAGGTGGCGGCGCTGTTTCGAGCTGGTTCGGAAATCGTGCGCATCACCGTTGATCGCGACGAAAGTGCGGCCGCTGTGCCGAAAATCCGTGAGCGGCTGCTGCGCCTTGGGCTTGATGTGCCGCTTGTGGGCGATTTCCATTATATCGGCCACAAGCTTCTGGCCGATCACCCGGCCTGTGCAGAGGCGCTGGCCAAATACCGCATCAATCCCGGCAATGTCGGTTTCAAGGACAAGAAGGACAAGCAGTTCGGCGAGATCGTCGAAATGGCGATCCGTTATGACAAGCCCGTCCGCATCGGCGTGAACTGGGGGTCGCTCGATCAGGAACTGCTGACGACGCTGATGGACAGGAACAAGGAGCAGGGTTTTCCGCTCTCCGCCCGTCAGGTCACACGAGAAGCCATCGTTCAGTCGGCGCTGATTTCCGCCGAACTTGCCGAAGAGATCGGCCTGCCGCGCAATCGCATCATCCTGTCTGCCAAGGTCAGCCAGGTTCAGGACCTGATCGCCGTTTATTCGATGCTGTCGGAACGCTCCGACCACGCCCTGCATCTGGGCTTGACCGAGGCGGGCATGGGTTCGAAGGGCATCGTCGCTTCGTCCGCCGCCATGGGTTATGTGCTGCAGCACGGTATCGGCGATACGATCCGCGTTTCGCTGACGCCGGAGCCGAATGGTGACCGCACCCGCGAGGTGCAGGTGGCGCAGGAACTGCTGCAGGTCATGGGCTTTCGGCAATTCATTCCTGTTGTGGCGGCATGTCCCGGCTGCGGGCGCACCACGTCCACCGTGTTCCAGGAACTGGCGCAGAACATCCAGAACGACATTCGCAAGAACATGCCGATCTGGCGTGAGAAATATCCCGGTGTCGAGGCGCTGAATGTTGCCGTCATGGGCTGCATCGTCAACGGCCCCGGCGAAAGCAAACATGCCGATATCGGCATTTCGCTGCCCGGAACCGGCGAAAGCCCGGCTGCACCGGTCTTCATCGATGGCGAAAAGGCGCTCACCCTGCGTGGTCCCAATATCGCCGCCGATTTTGAAGCGCTTGTGATCGATTACATCGAAAAGCGTTTTGGCCAGAAAGATGCGGCGGAGTAAAAACGACCGTGAAAAGGCCGGAATTCCACTGTCATACCTCCTGAACCTCTCGGAGCATCAAAACACATGATCAAAAAAATCGCGATCGTCGCCCTTTGCGGCACCTATCTTTCCGCCTGCACCACCACCGATCCCTATACGGGCGAGCAGAAGATGTCGAACACCGCCGGCGGTGCCGGTATCGGCGCTGTTGTTGGTGCTCTCGGTGGTCTGGCTGTCGGCGGTTCGCCGGTTGGTCGCCGTAACGCCGCGCTTATCGGTGCTGGTATCGGTGCTCTCGCTGGCGGCGCCATCGGCAACTACATGGACGGGCAGGAAGCCGAGCTTCGCGCCCAGCTTCAGGGAACCGGCGTTTCGGTGACCCGCCGTGGCGACAGCATCGTTCTCAACATGCCGTCCAACATCACCTTTGCCACGGATCAGGACCAGGTCATTCCGCCGTTCTACCAGACGCTCGATTCCGTCGCCATCGTGCTGAACAAGTTCAACCGCACGCTGATCGATATTAACGGCCACACCGATTCCACCGGTAGCCTGCAGCATAACCAGGCGCTCTCCGAGCGTCGTGCGGCCTCTGTTGCAAATTATCTCGGTGCACGCGGCGTCGACCAGCGCCGTATTTCGACGCTCGGTTACGGCCCGTCCCAGCCGATCGCTTCGAATGCCTCCTCGGACGGCCGTGCCCAGAACCGTCGCGTCGAAGTGCTGATTTCGCCGCTCAAGGGCTGATGGGATGATGAAAAGCTGAGCGGTTCCGCTCAGCTTTTCCGTTCGGCGATGAATCTTGCGGCGGCGATGAGAATCGCGGCCTTTTCGCCATAAGGGGTTAGGAGTTCGCTGGCCTCGGCCACCTGTTCCTGCAGTTTGCTGCGTGCCCAGTCTTCGCCGCGCAAAGACACCAGCGTGCCCTTGCCGCGTGCGGCATCCTTGCCGGTCGCCTTGCCCATGGTGGCGGCATCGGCGGTCAGATCCAGAAGATCGTCGGCAAGCTGGAAGGCGAGGCCGATCTTTTCGCCGAAGTGACGCAGTCGCTGCCTTTCGGATTGATCGCTGCCGGCAATGATCGCGCCGGCCTCGCAGGCGAAACGCAGCAAGGCGCCGGTTTTCATAGCCTGCAATGTAATAATGCCGTCCTCATCAGGCGCTTTCTTTTCGGCAGCAAGGTCAAGGGCCTGCCCGCCAGCCATGCCGCCAATACCGGCGGCGCGCGCGAGCGAAAGAACGAGTGCGGCCTTGCGCTCGGCCGCGAGCGGATTTTCATCCGAGGCGATGATGTCGAAAGCAAGCGTCAGCAGGCTGTCACCGGCGAGGATGGCGGTTGCCTCATCGAATTTGCGGTGCACGGTCGGCTGACCACGGCGCAGGTCGTCGTCGTCCATGGCCGGCAGATCGTCATGGACAAGCGAATAACAATGCAGGCATTCGAGTGCCGCGCCGACATAAAGGGCGGCTTCGGCATCTCCGCCGAGAAGCGCGACACTTTCTATGACGAGAAAAGGCCGCAGGCGTTTGCCGCCGTTCAGCACGCCATGGCGCATGGCCTCGAGCAGGTTTTGCGGGCGTGTGATCTCATCCGCGCGTGCCTTGCCGGAAAGCAGTTGGCCAAGCAGCGCTTCGGTTTTTGCCGCGTTTTCGCGCAGCCTTGTTTCGAAATTCGTCATCTGAGCGTCCATGCCGCGCTCTTTGGCATGCCGCGCGAATGCAGGCAAACCTTTTCGTGATTCCTGCGCCGCAACAGTGTGACCGGACTCGCCTTGAAGGCGGCAATGGACTATGAAAGGCTTAAATTGGTGCGGGGCTTTGACGAATATTGAGCAGTACGCCTGAAAGCGACGCAGATTACGCCGTGCCGGCGGAAGACCGGAGCAGTCCGAAGGTGGATTTTCGCACGTTGGCAAAGCGCATCATCATGACCTTGCTGGCCTTGCTGATCCTGCCCTATCTGCTGATCCCGGTTTATGCGTTGCCGTTCATCCGGCCTGTTTCAACGCTGATGCTTGCCGATCTCGTGACCCTGCAGGGTTATGACAGGCGCTGGGTGCCGCTCGAGGATATTTCGCCGCGCCTCGTGCAATCCGTAATGATGTCCGAGGATGGGCAATTCTGTTTCCACGGCGGTGTGGACTGGAACCAGATGCAGTCCGTGGTCAGCAATGCACTCGACGGCGCCTCCACCCGTGGCGCAAGCACCATTCCGATGCAGACGGCGAAGAACCTGTTTTTATGGAACGGCCGCTCTTTCCTGCGCAAAGGGCTGGAATTGCCGCTGGCAATAGCGGCTGATTTCGTCTGGTCGAAAAAGCGGATGATGGAGATTTATCTCAATGTTGCCGAATGGGGGCCAGGCATTTACGGCATCGAGGCGGCGGCCCAGCATCATTTCAAGATACCTGCCGCCAAGCTCAGCTCCCGTCAGGCGGCGCTTTTGGCCGTCTCCCTGCCCAATCCCATCGACCGTGTCGCGAGCAAGCCCGGGCGCGGTCTGCAACGGCTGGCCGGCCTTATCGAGCGCCGTGCCCGTGCCTCGGGCGGCTATGTCGGCTGTGTACTGGACTGATCCCGGCCCTCTGCTTCTCAGCCCTTCGTGAAGATATAATCGGTTTCCTGACGCAGGGTTTCGCCCGGCCGTAGGATCGCATGCGGAAAATCCGGGTGATTGACGGCGTCAGGCCAAATCTGTGTTTCCAGGCAGAAACCGGCAAAGGGGCCGTAATGGCGGCCATCGAGGCCCGGAACGGGGACATCCAGCTTGAAGGCCGAATATAACTGCACGCCGGGCTCTGTCGTGTGAACCTCAAGTGCGATATCGGAGGCGGGCGAATAGGCGCGGGCGACCTTGCGCTTGGCGCGACGCTCGGGCGAGAGGCAGAAATTGTGGTCGTAGAGAACCTGTTCGCCATTCTCCTTGCGCCGCATCGGCGTTGTGTGGCGCAGGTCGAAGACGGTGCCTTCGACGGAGCGGATTTCGCCGGTCGGTATCTGCTGTTCGTTTGTCGGCAGGTAAAAGTCAGCGGCGATGCTGATCTCATGACCAAGTGCGGTATCCGCGCCATCGAGATTGAAATAGGAGTGCTGGCAGACATTGGCGATGGTTGGCTGGTCCGTCACCGTTTCATAAACCACCGAAAGCACGCCGCCATCGCGGATCGTATAGGTGGCCGTGACCGTGCAGTTGCCGGGATAACCGGCGCGGCCATCGGGATCGATGATCTGCAGGACGGCATGGCTTTCGCCATGTTCCATCAGCATCCAGTTGCGCTTGCCCATGCCATCGCTGCCGCCATGCAGATGGGTTACGCCCTTTTCGTTCAGCTCCAGCTGGTATTCATGCCCGTCGATGGCGAACCTGCCATTGCCGATGCGATTGGCGTTGCGGCCCGGCGTGGCGCCGAAATAGGAGGAATATTTGTAATCCTCAAACTTGTCGAAGCCGAGAACGAGTGGCGGCTGGTGGCCGTCAAGGCGCAGATCCTGAATGACAGCGCCCCAGGTGATAACCTTCGCCGTCAAACCGTCTTTCGAGATGGTGACGCGTTCGACCTTTTCACCGGTTGCCGTGAAACCGAAATCTTCCCGTGCCGCGCCGTCGCTCATCTCGTCATTCTCCCTGGTGTCGCGAATTGCCGGGCGGACGTTGCGTCATTTTCCGGCAATTCGCAATCCCGCAATTCAAAGCATGTCTCCCAAAAGTGTCCTGCGGTTTTGGGACAAAGACATGCTTAAAACAAAGACGAAAGCGCGTCGTATGCGTTTGGCCAAACGCGACGCGCTTTACGCGGCCAGTTTGCCTATGGCTTGGAGATCATAGGGCGTCGTCTGGTATATCTCGTTGATCCAATTTCCGAAAAACAGATGGGCATGGCTGCGCCAGCGGTTGAGCGGAGCGAGTTCCGGGTCGTTATGCGGAAAATAATCATGCGGCAGCTTGATGGGCACGCCGGAATTCACGTCGCGGAAATATTCGTCGGAAAGAGAGGTCGAATCATATTCGACATGATTGAACATGTAGAGCCGGTTGCCTGTCTTCTCATGCACCAGACACACGCCCATTTCCTCTGATTCCATCAGGATTTCGAGTTCGGGGTTTTTCTCGATATCGGCGCGGCGCACTTCCGTCCAGCGCGAGACGGGAACCTGAAAGTCATCCGAAAAGCCGTTGAGGTAAATCGATGAGGGGCAGAGATTGCGGTGGCGATAAACGCCGAAAGCCTTCTCCTTCAGCTCGTATTTCGGCACGCCGTGGAAATGGTAGATGGCGGCCATAGCGCCCCAGCAGACATTCAGGGTGGAATGGACGTTGGTCTGCGTCCATTCGAAAATCTGCTGCATCTCGTTCCAGTAGGTCACATCTTCATAGTCCAGCAGCTCGATCGGTGCGCCGGTGATGATGAAGCCGTCGAACTTGCGGTGGCGTACTTCCTCCCACGTTTCATAGAAGGAGAGGAGATGCTCTTCCGGCGTGTTCTTGGCGCGGTGACCGCCGATGCGGATGAGCGACAATTCCACCTGCAGCGGGGAGGCGCCGACGAGGCGCGCCATCTGGATTTCCGTCTTGATCTTGTTCGGCATGAGGTTGAGAAGCCCGATCTGGAGCGGGCGGATATCCTGCCGGATGGCCGCCGTTTCGGTCATGACCCGCACACCCTCATGAACGAGGGTCTCAAAGGCGGGAAGCGTATCGGGGATCTTGATTGGCATGTCGAACTCTCTTTTCCGGATCACGTAAAGAACGTTGCGAAAACAAAAAAAACCGGCAGCGAAATCGCGGCCGGTCCCAGGAAATTGCCCTTTTCCTCGACCCTTTAGCGACTTCTTTAAAGTGGCTGCAAGCCGGTCGGCAAATCACCACTGAGGCGTTTCATAGTCCCGAAGCCGGCGAAAATCAATATAGGCTGATTTCATCGGGGTTTCGGCTTTCCATTTTCGGCCGAGGTGCGGTAAGGCAGGGCATGAACAAAGAGCGCTTCACCATTCTGCTTGGCGGCGATGTCGCGGTGACCGATCGTCTGAAACAGGCGGTCGGCAATAGCCGCGTGATTGCGGCCGATGGCGGCATGCGCCATGCCGCGCCGCTTGGTCTCACACCTGAACTGTGGGTCGGAGATTTCGATTCCGCCAGCCAAGAGCTGCTCGATGCCTGGCCGGATGTGACGCGGCAACCCTATCCGGCCGCAAAGGCAGTGACGGATGGTGAGATCGCGGTCTCCGAGGCACTTTCGCGCGGCGCGCGTTCGTTGCTGCTGGTGGGCGCGCTCGGCGGCGCGCGAAGCGACCATGCGCTTCAGCACCTTCTTTATGCCGTAGCGCTTGCGGAGCGCGGTTTCGAGGTGACGCTGACCTCCGGTGAGGAAGAGGCGAAGCCGCTGCTTGCCGGTTCGCTCACCATCGATTTGCCGGCCGGATCGTTATTTTCCGTCGCCGGCTTTACCGCCCTGGAGGGGCTCGATATCGGCAATGTGCGTTATCCGCTTGATGATTTCGCGCTTGCTTTCGGTTCCTCCCGCACTATTTCCAATGTCGCGAATGGCGGCCTTGTGCATTTCTCGCTGAAAAGCGGCAAAGCCATCGTGCTCGCCCGCCCCTATGATCTGACCGGAGCCTGACGCCTTGGCACCCCCAATTCTGAAACTCGATGATATCAAGCTGACCTTCGGCGTGACCCCGCTGCTCGACGGCGCCAATCTCCAGGTGGAGCCCGGTGACCGCATCTGCCTCGTCGGACGCAATGGCTCTGGCAAATCCACGCTGATGAAGATCGCTGCCGGCCTGGTTGAAGCGCAGTCGGGCGAGGTTTTCCGGCATCCGGCCGCCACCATTCGTTACCTGGAACAGGCGCCGGATTTTGCCGGTTACGACACCATTCAGGCCTATGCGGAATCGGGGCTCGGGCCGGGCGACGATCCCTATCGCGTGACCTATCTTCTCGAGCATCTGGGTCTTACCGGACAGGAAAACCCGGAGAGCCTTTCAGGCGGCGAAGCACGCCGTGCGGCGCTTGCCCGCGTCATGGCGCCGGAACCCGATATTCTGATGCTGGACGAGCCCACCAACCATCTGGACCTTCCCACCATCGAATGGCTGGAAAGCGAGCTGCAGCAGACGCGCAGTGCGCTGGTGCTGATCTCGCACGACCGGCGCTTTCTGGAGAAGGTCTCGACCTCCACGGTGTGGCTCGATCGCGGCCAGTCGCGTCGCCTCAATCGCGGCTTTGCCCATTTCGAGGAATGGCGCGACAAGGTGCTGGAAGAGGAAGAGCTTGAACAGCACAAGCTCGGCAAGGCCATTGAGCGCGAAGAACACTGGATGCGCTATGGCGTGACCGCAAGGCGCAAGCGTAACATGCGCCGCGTCGGCGAGCTTCAGGCCATGCGCGCGGAATATCGCGGCCACAAGGGACCGCAGGGTTCCGTGCAGGCGACCGTCACGGAAGGGCGGGAATCCGGCAAGCTGGTCATCGAGGCGGATGCCATCACCAAGGCTTATGGTGAGCGCGTGATCGTCGCGCCATTTTCGCTTCGCGTGCATCGTGGTGACTGCATCGGTCTCGTCGGACCGAACGGTGCGGGCAAAACCACGCTTCTGAAGATGCTGACGGGCCAGCTTGAGCCCGATAGCGGCACGGTGAAGCTCGGCACCAATCTGGAGATCGCCACGCTCGACCAGAAGCGTGAGGATCTCAATCCTAACGAAACGCTCGCGCATTATCTGACCGACGGGCGTGGTGACAATCTTCTCGTCAATGGCGAAGTGAAGCATGTCACTGGTTACATGAAGGACTTCCTGTTCCAGCCGGAGCAGGCGCGCACGCCCATCCGCAATCTTTCCGGTGGGGAGCGCGCCCGTCTTATCCTGGCGCGCATTCTGGCCCGGCCGACCAATCTTCTGATCCTCGACGAACCGACCAACGATCTCGATATTGAAACGCTCGATCTGCTGCAGGAGATCGTCGCCGGTTTTTCCGGCACGGTCATTCTCGTCAGCCACGACCGTGATTTTCTGGACCGCACCGTCACCTCCACCATCGCACCGGCCAACCCCGATCAGCCGGATGGGCGCTGGATCGAATATGCGGGCGGCTATTCGGACATGATGGCGCAGCGCAAGGGTGCGGCCGAAGAAAAACGCAAGGCCGAAAGGCAGGAAAAGGCCAAGGCGGTATCTTCAGCTTCGACGCCGCAGGAGCCTGCAAAGGCCAAGGGCAAACTCTCCTTCAAGCAGAAATTCGCCCTCGAAAATCTGCCGAAGGAAATGGAAAAGGCTCAGGAAGAGATCGCAAAACGCGAACAGCGCATGGCTGACCCGGAACTTTTTGCCAAGGATCAGGCCACCTTCAACAAGCTGGCGCAGGAAATGGAAAAGCTGCGCGACAAGCTGGAGACCATGGAGGAGGAATGGCTGGAACTGGAAATGCTGCGCGAGGAACTGGAGAGCTGAAGCCAGACGCGCGCCCGTTCGACCAGCTTTTCTTCGGCCTTTGACAGGTAAGCGGAATTGCCGTTTTATGACCGCGTTCGTTTGGAGGAGGTCTGAAAATGCGCATGATTTTCGTCAATCTGCCGGTCAAGAATATCGAGGCATCGAGAAGCTTCTTCACGGCCCTCGGTTTCAGCTTCAATCCGGAATATTCCGACGACCGGACGCTCTGCATGATCGTGGAGGAAAACATCTTCGTGATGCTTCTTCAGGAAGACCGTTTTCGCGATTTCATCAATGGCGATATCGCCGATGCCAAAAGCAGCACCGAGGTTCTGACCTGTCTCTCCGCCGGAAGCCGCGAGGAGATTGACCGGATGATTGCAACCGCGCTTGCGTCTGGCGGCGGCAGCTGGAAACCGGTTCAGGACCACGGTTTCATGTATGCCGGCAGCTTTCAGGATCCCGACGGGCACGTCTGGGAACTGGTGCATATGACGGAGCAGGGCTGATCTTCGGCCATCTTGCCAATCGGGGACGGCGGGACTAAACCATCATCTTGATCTAACGGGGTGTCTTCTGTGCTCGTGCGCAGAAGGCTGAGAGGCTTGCCAACCCGAAGAACCTGATCCGGTTCATACCGGCGGAGGGATTAGACGGCTTCAAGGCAGGCGGCTATTTCCCTTCTCGTTTTTTGAGGAGATACCCGTGCGCCGTCGTCTTTTCCTGAATTCCGTCATTGCCGCCTCGCTGTTCCTGCCCGGTTTCGCCGTGGCTCAGGACAAGCCGGAACTGACCGTCTACACCTATGAAAGCTTCGTTTCCGAATGGGGTCCGGGTCCCAAGGTGAAGGAAGTCTTCGAGAAGGTCTGCGGCTGCACGGTCAATTTTGTGGGTGTCGCGGATGGCGTGGCGCTGCTCAACCGTCTGAAACTTGAGGGCAGCGGTTCCAAGGCGGATGTCGTTGTTGGTCTCGACACCAATCTTGTCGCGGAAGCCAAACAGACCGGCCTTTTTGACGCCAGCGGCATCGATGCATCGGCGGCCAAGGCGCCGGGCGGTTATACCGACGATGTTTTCGTGCCCTATGATTATGGGCATTTCGCTGTCATCTATGATACGCAGACGGTGAAAAACCCGCCGGCGAGCCTCAAGGAGCTGGTGGAAGGCGACCCTGCGCAGAAGATCGCCATTCAGGACCCGCGTACTTCCACGCCGGGGCTCGGCCTGCTTTTGTGGGTAAAATCGGTTTATGGCGACAAGGCGCCGGAGGCCTGGACAAAGCTCAGGAAGCGCATTCTCACCGTCACGCCGGGCTGGTCGGAATCCTATGGCCTGTTCACCAAGGGGGAGGTGCCGATGGTGCTCTCCTACACCACCTCGCCTGCCTATCACATGGTCGCCGAAAAGTCGGACCGTTATCAGGCCGCGGTCTTTTCCGAAGGGCATTACATCCAGATCGAAGTGTCTGGCCTTCTCAAAAATGCACCGCATAAGGAGCTGGCAAAGCAGTTCCTCGCTTTCACGCTGACCTCAGGTTTTCAGGATGCCATCCCGGAAAACAACTGGATGATGCCGGTCGCGGCAACCTCGACGCCCTTGCCCGAGGCATTTTCCAAACTCGTCGTGCCGCAGAAGACCTTCCTGATGGATCCCGAAGAAGTGGCGAAGAACCGCAAGGCGTGGATCGACGAATGGCTTGCCGCCATGAGCATGAACTGAGGAAGAGGCACGCCCGCGCATGATGCTGCGTCGCGATTATCGGCGATCGATCATTTTCGGGACGGCGGCTTTTGCCGCCGTTTTCCTGTTCATGGCGCTTGCGGTTTTTGCGCTGCTGTCATTTGACGCTGGCGCATCCGCCGCCGGTATCATGGATGCCTATACGTTGCGCATCCTGCGCTTCACGCTGTATCAGGCCACGCTCTCCACCCTTTTGTCCATCACTCTTGGCCTGCCCGTCGCTCTGGCGCTCGCCCGACGGAAAGAGTTTCCGGGAAGGATCTGGATCATCCGGCTGATGGCGGTGCCAATGGGGCTGCCGGTGATCGTCGGCGCTTTCGGCATCATCACCATCTGGGGCCGGCAGGGTGTGCTGAACAGTGCCCTTGTTTTTGCCGGTGTGGATGAGCCTTTCAGCATTTATAGCCTTTCCGGTATTCTCATTGCTCACGTCTTCTTCAATCTGCCACTTTGCGTGCGGCTGATGCTGGCGGGGCTGGAGCGTATTCCGGGGGAATATTGGCGCATGGCGGCAAGTCTCGGCATGGGGCCGGTTTCGGTTTTCCGTTTCATCGAATGGCCGGCGGTCTCGCGGCTCATTCCCGGCATTGCCGGGTTGGTTTTCATGCTGTGCGCCACCAGCTTCACGCTTGTGCTTCTTCTCGGCGGCGGGCCGGCGGCGACAACGCTGGAGGTGGCGATCTATCAGGCGCTGCGGTTCGATTTCGATCCGCAGCGGGCAATCGCGCTATCGGTTCTGCAGATCGCCCTCACCGCAATCCTGCTCGGAATGCTCGCCTTTCTGCCGTCACCGGAAGCGGAAATCTCGTCGCTTGGTCGCAGCATCCGCCGTTTCGACGGCAAAAGTACCGCTGCACGCCTGTGGGACGGGGCGGCAATCGTTTTTGCCGTTTTCCTGATCGGGCTGCCGCTTGTCGCCATAGCGGTTTCGGGGCTGCAGGCCGATCTGCCGCGTCTGCTCACCGCGCCGGTCTTCCTGCGCGCCGCGGCGACCAGTCTTGCAATCGCCATGCTGTCGGCAATTCTCGTCGTCCTTTGCTGCATGGCGATCATCGGCGCGCGTCAGGCTGTCAACTCCAGACGCAGGGTGGCCTGGCCTCTCCGCCTGCTTTCCGCAGTCCTTGGGGCGGGGGCGTCGCTGGTGCTGCTTGTGCCGCCCGTCGTGCTGGGAAGCGGATGGTTCCTGCTGCTGCGGGTGTTCGGTGATGTCAGCTTTTATGCGCCCGTTCTCGTGGCGCTCATCAATATGTTGATGGCCTTACCCCTTGCCATGCGGGTGATGGAGCCGGCTTTCACCAGCCATTTTCTGCGCACTGGCCGGCTTTCCGCCAGTCTCGGGCTTCAGGGCCTGTCGCGGCTGCGGTTTGCCGATCTGCCGGTTCTGTGGCGGCCCGTGCTGATGGCACTTTCCTTTGCCATGGCGCTGTCGCTTGGTGATCTCGGGGCGGTTGCGCTGTTCGGATCGGAAAGTTTCGTCACCTTGCCCTGGCTGGTTTATAGCAATATGGGCAGCTATCGCACCAATGATGCCGCCGGTTATGCCTTCCTCCTCGGTGTCGTTTGCCTGCTGCTGGCCGCAGGCGGCGTTTCGCGGCAATCCCAATCAGCAAGGGCGAGCATATGACGGGTCATGATTTTGCCGTTGAGTTGGACAAGGTCACGCTGCGGCTTGGAGCGCAGGATTTCGATCTCGATTGCGCCTTCCCGCAAGGTCAGGTGACCGCCGTTGTGGGTGCCTCCGGTTCGGGAAAATCGACTCTCCTTAATCTTGTCGCTGGTTTTGAGGTGCCGGATTCCGGTCGCGTAGTGATCGATGGGCAGGATATGACGGCACAAGATCCTTCGGAGAGACCGGTTTCGTCGATCTTTCAGGACAATAATCTTTTTGCCCATCTCGATATTTTCACCAATGTCGCTCTCGGCGTCAGCCCCGGGCTGAAATTGCGGGCGGAAGACCGGCAGAGGATCGAGGTGGCGCTGGCGCGCGTCGGCCTTGCGGGTTTCGACAAGCGCCTGCCGGGCACGCTTTCCGGCGGGGAAAGACAGAGGGCGGCGCTGGCGCGTGCGCTGGTGCGGAAAAAACCGGTCATGTTGCTCGACGAGCCCTTCGCCGCGCTCGATCCGGGATTGCGGGCGGGCATGGCCTCTTTGCTTCTCGACTTGCATGATGAAACAAAAAATACGGTGATTATTGTCACGCATCACCCCGATGACATAAGAAAGCTGGCGCAGCGGGTGGTTTTTCTTGAGCGCGGCCGCGTTGTCTATGCAGGCTCGACCGCAGATTTCTTCACCACACAAAATGTGAAGGCGGTCGACAGTTTTCTGAATGGCTGATCGCCTTATTTTCGACGCGCGCCGCTGGCAATCGCTTTAGATGACTTCAATGGCGCTAATTTGCACTTGCCAGTTTCAAGTTGTTGTCCGAGAAAAGATGGGAATTATTGCGTTCTTCAGGAATATTCCGGACTTGATGGATCGTTTTTACCGCTTTGGCATTCATCGCCCATTGGGGCGAATCTGTTATTCTGGTCTGCAATTAACGGATGATCAGGAACGTTAAGGGGCAGGCATAGAGAATGAAAAATAGCATGACTGCACAGCGGAGGCTCTTCTCCGGTTCAGGCCTTCGCCGTTCCGGCCGGCTTGCTGCGGCCTGGTCCGCGCTGACGGCGTCCGCCGTGTTGCTGTCATCGTGCCAGTCTCTCTTCAGCCCGGCCTACCAGTCCACATTGCGTCCCTCGGACAATCCCCAGACTGTGGAAGAGGTGCAGAAGAATGATCCCCGCGCTCAGATGGGCGCGCGCGAGCATCCGCGCATCGTCGCAAGTTATGGCGGCGAATATCGTGACGCCAAGACGGAGCGGCTGGTCGCCCGCATTGCCGGCGCGCTGACGGCCGTCTCGGAAAATCCGCAGCAATCCTATCGAATCACCATTCTGAACTCCCCCGCCATCAATGCTTTCGCATTGCCCGGCGGATATCTCTACGTGACGCGCGGACTTCTGGCGCTCGCCAATGATGCTTCGGAAGTGGCGGCGGTGCTGTCGCACGAGATGGGCCATGTGACCGCAAACCACGGCATCGAACGCCAGCGCCGCGAAGAGGCCGAGGTGATTGCGAGCCGCGTAGTCGCCGAGGTGCTGTCGAGCGACCTTGCCGGCAAGCAGGCACTAGCCCGCGGCAAGCTGCGGCTTGCGGCCTTCTCCCGCCAACAGGAATTGCAGGCGGACGTGATCGGCGTTCGTATGCTGGGCGAGGCTGGCTACGATCCCTTCGCATCGCCGCGTTTTCTGGATTCCATGGCGGCCTATGCGCGGTTCTCCTCGGCTGATCCCGAAAACGACCAGAGCCTCGACTTCCTTTCCAGCCACCCCAATACGCCGCAGCGCATCGAGCTTGCCCGCCGTCACGCCCGTGCCTTCGGCCAGGAAGGTCAGGTCGGGGATCGTGGCCGCGACTGGTTTCTGGATGGCATAGATGGCCTGCTTTATGGCGACAGTCCGCAGGAAGGTTACGTCCGCGGTCAGACATTCCTGCATGGAACGCTGGGTATCCGCTTCGATGTGCCGGAAGGTTTCGTCATCGACAACAAGGTGGAGGCCGTTCTGGCGACGGGGCCGGGCGACATGGCGATCCGTTTCGACGGCGTGGCAGATCCGAAACAGACGAGCCTTGCCAATTACCTGACCAGCGGCTGGGTTGCCGGCCTGTTGCCGGAAACCGTCAAGGAAACGCAGATCAATGGTCTGGAAGCTGCGACAGCCCACGCCAGCGCGGATAAATGGGATTTCGACGTGACCGTCATTCGTGTCGGGCAGCAGATTTTCCGGTTCCTGACGGCGGTGCCGAAGGGCAATACGCAGCTTGATTCCATCGCCAATATATTGCGTACCAGCTTCCGCAAGATGACGCCGCAGGAGATCGCCTCGCTGAAGCCGCTGAGGGTGCGGGTGGTGACGGTGAAGTCCGGTGAAACCGTGGCGACGATGGCAGCACGGATGATGGGAACCGACCGGAAGCTCGACATGTTCCGCATGATCAACGCGATGAGCGCCACGGCCACCATTCAGCCCGGTCAGCGGGTGAAGATCATTTCGGAATGAGCTGAGAAGCTTTTATTGGCCGCTTGCCTTCGACAGATAGGCGTGAACGAGTGCGATCATTTCCCGCCTGACTTTGGGTGACTGCAATTCTCCACGGCGGGCGGCATTGTGAATGATGCCGTCGATGGCGTCTGATACGATCAGGGCCGCCGTTCTGCTCTCTGCCTTCGAACTAGCCATATGTGTCGCGATCGCGGCCGCATAGAGACCGAGATATTCCTGTTCGAAGGCGCTGTTCGGATCGTTCATTCCCTCGTGGCTCGGCGCGTCATCCAGAAGGACCTTGTGAAGGCCGGGATGGATGCTGTGGACCGCGATCATGCCGGTCACGAGTTCTTCCACGAATTTGGCAAGCGATTGCTGCCGTTCGGCAACACGCTTCATCACCGAGAGGCAGTCCTCGAGGTGACGGTGGCGCACCGCTTCCACGATCGAAACCTTGTCCGGGAAATATTGATAAAGCGAGCCGATGCTGACACCAGCCGTTTCTGCCACCTTGTTCGTGGTGAAGCCTGCCCAGCCGTGATCGCTCAAAATGCGAGCCGCTGCGTGGATGACGGCATCGACCGTGGCTCTGGAACGCTTCTGACGTGGCTCCTTGCGCATCTCGGTCTTCCGCTTGGCAATGCGAGTAGACAAGCCGTCCTCCATGGCGAAAATATAAACATAATGCTCACATTTTTCAGATGTAAAGGATATTGTCATGAGGGATTTGCTCAGGAGCCTGCTCGGCTATCACGCATGGGCGAACAGGGACTTGTTCGAGAAGCTGCAACATCTCGATCCCGATCGAAACGCATCCGAACGCCACGCCGCCATTCGGCTGATCAATCACTATTACGTCGTCGCAAGGATTTTTTCGGGTCACCTCACCGGAACGGCACACGGTTTTCTCTCGGACAATACCGAGGCAACACCGCAACTGGGTGATCTTGCGAAGGATGTCGCCGCTCTTGATGGCTGGTATCTCGATTATATCGAGGCAACATCGCCGGCGTCGCTCGGCGAGTTCGTCGCCTTCACCTTTACGGATGGCGACAGGGGGTACATGTCCCGCGCAGAGATGATCTCACATATGGTCCTGCATGCCGGCATTCACAGGGGCGAGGTTGCGCGTATTTTGAGCCAGCTCGCCATCACGCCGCCCTGGGATACTTTTGCGGTATTTCTGCATGGGACGCAGCTGCAGCGGCGTTTGCAAGGGGCGCAATAAAAAGCCACCCACCCCTGTGCGGGGCAGGTGGCTCGTCTTAAGCGGACTTCAGGCTCTTATTCCCACTCGCGCACGTCGACGAAATGACCGGCAATCGCCGCCGCTGCCGCCATGGCGGGGGAGACGAGGTGGGTGCGGCTCTTGTAACCCTGACGGCCCTCGAAATTGCGGTTCGAGGTCGAGGCGCAACGTTCGCCGGGCTTCAGGCGGTCGTCATTCATGGCAAGGCACATGGAGCAGCCCGGTTCGCGCCACTCGAAACCGGCGTCGAGGAAAATCTTGTCCAGACCTTCCTTTTCCGCCTGTTCCTTCACGAGGCCGGAGCCGGGCACGATCATGGCCGAGACGGTGGGGGCCACCTTGCGGCCATCGACGATCTTCGCCGCCGCACGCAGATCCTCGATGCGGCCATTGGTGCAGGAGCCGATGAAGACGCGGTCGATGGCGATATCGGTGATGCGCGTGCCGGGCTTCAGGCCCATATATTCAAGCGCGCGCCACTTGGAGGTGCGCTTGTTTTCTTCCGCGATATCGTCCGGATTGGGAACGATGCCCTGAACGGAGGTCACGTCTTCCGGTGATGAACCCCAGGAGACGATGGGCGGCAGGTTGGCCGCATCCAGCACCACGACCTTGTCGTAATGAGCGCCTTCATCGGATTTCAGCGTCTTCCAATAGGCTATGGCCTGTTCCAGCGTTTCGCCCTTCGGTGCGCGCGGCTTGTCCTTGATGTAGTCGAAGGTCGTCTCATCCGGTGCGATCAGACCGGCGCGGGCTCCGCCTTCGATGGTCATGTTGCAGACCGTCATGCGGCCTTCCATGGAGAGCGACCGGATTGCCTCGCCGGCAAATTCGATCACATGGCCGGTGCCGCCGGCGGTGCCGATCTCGCCGATAATGGCAAGGATGATATCCTTGGCCGTGACGCCTTCCGGAATCTTGCCGTCGACACGCACCAGCATGTTCTTGGCCTTTTTCTGGATCAGTGTCTGGGTGGCCAGAACATGTTCCACTTCCGAAGTGCCGATGCCATGGGCGAGTGCGCCGAAAGCACCGTGGGTGGAGGTGTGGCTGTCACCGCAGACGATGGTCATGCCGGGCAGGGTGAAGCCCTGTTCGGGGCCAACGATATGGACGATGCCCTGGCGCTTGTCGCGCTCGGAATAATATTCCACACCGAAATCCTTGGCGTTCTGCGCAAGCGCTTCCACCTGAATACGGCTTTCCTCGTTCTTGATGCCTTCCAGCCTGTCGGCGGTGGTCGGGACGTTATGGTCGACCACAGCCAGCGTGCGGGTCGGCGAATGGACCGGGCGGCCGGCCATACGCAGACCTTCGAAGGCCTGTGGGCTCGTCACCTCGTGCACGAGGTGACGGTCGATGTAGAGAAGACAGGTTCCGTCCGGGTCACGATTGACGACGTGGTCGTCCCAGATCTTGTCATATAAGGTGCGGGGTGCGCTCATGGCTCTATGCCTTGTCATGAAAAAGGGTAATCGGGGTTCAAAAAGGCGGTGGACAGCGGGTGCTGTCAGGCGAGCCTAAGTCGGCTGGTGAGCGCCCCGGAAACGCGCGCAAAGAACCGTGCCGGCAGACGCTTGTGGTCCTGCAGCACGTAAACATTCTGTGCGAGACATCCGAATTTAGATCCCATGGCAGCCTTCATAGCAGATCGCCGGTTTTACGGCAATATGGATGCGTATTGTCGGCAGAGCGGTTGATGGGCGGCTCTTATATGCGCTGCACCATGCTATTCCGGTCGTGACTTGCCTGTTCTGCGGAGGTTCCGCCCATTGTCATGATGCGATGCAACTTGCGTATTTTGCGACGCACATATAGATGGGTTCCCTTATCATCTGCATTTCGACGAGAAATCGAAGGGAGGGAAAAGCATATGGTATCCGAAAAAGCCCTTATCTCGAAGATCACCTGGCGGCTGATGCCGTTTCTTGGCCTTCTCTATCTCATCGCCTATATCGACCGCCAGAATGTCAGCTATGCCAAGCTGCAGATGGTCGATGCGCTGAGCCTGAGCGAATATGCCTACGGTCTTGGCGCTTCGCTGTTCTTCATCGGTTACTTCATCTTCGAAGTTCCGAGCAACCTGTTCCTCAACCGTTTCGGCGCCAGCAAATGGTTCGCCCGCATTCTGGTTTCCTGGGGTGCCGTCACCATCGCGCTTGCCTATACGCAGAACGCCACGATGTTCTACATCCTGCGCTTCCTGCTCGGGCTTTGCGAGGCTGGCTTCTTCCCCGGCGTGCTGTTCTTGATGACGCTCTGGTTCCCGCGTGATTATCGCGGCCGCATGATCGGCCTGTTCATGATCTTCAGCGCGCTTGCCAATGCCATCGGCGCGCCGCTCGGCGGCATGCTGCTCGATCTCGACGGTTTCCTCGGTTATGCCGGCTGGGAATGGGTATTCTTGGCAACGGGTATTCCGGCTGTCATCGCCGGCGTCGCCACCTTCTTTTATCTGGATGATACGCCCGAAAAGGCGAAGTTCCTGACACAGGACGAGAAGGACTGGCTGAAGAATCGTCTGGCCGAAGAAAACAAGGGCATGGAAGATCATGCGGAAGACGGCTTTAAGGCGCTGACCAATCCGCGTGTCCTGTTCATGGCGCTTTGTTATGTCGGTTTTCCGCTGGCGGCCTACGGTCTCAGCTACTGGCTTCCGACGATCGTGAAGAGCTTCGGCGTTTCCAATACCGCCAATGGCTTCATCAACATCATCCCCTGGGTGATCGTCGCCATTGCCCTGTTCATCGTGCCTTTGGCCGCCGACAAGGCAAAGAACAAGACGCCCTATATCGTTGGCCCTGCCTTCGTCGGCGCCTTCTGCCTGCTGATGTCGGCGCTGCTCAGCGATCCCGTCTTGCAGTTTGCCTTCCTGTGCGTTGCCGCTGCGGGTATCTTTGCCGGCCAGCCGGTATTCTGGAGCCTGCCCGGCCGCTTCCTCAAGGGTGCGGGTGCGGCTGCTGGCATTGCCGCCATCAATTCCGTCGGCAATCTGGGTGGCTTCGTGGCGCAGAATGTCGTGCCCTGGATCAAGGATCAGACCGGCAGCACCATCGCGCCGATGTTCTTCCTCGCCCTGTGCCTGGCGCTTGCGGGCGTATTGGTCATCATCGCCACGCGTAAAATGGGGAGCCAGGCCAAGATGGCCTGACCTTGAAGAAAGCGACAGCCGTAAATTACGGCTCTCATACATACAAAAATCGTGGCCCGGATAGTTCCGGGCCACGACTATTTTAAGCACTGTTGTATGCGATCCCTTTGAGGGAATTATGCGGTGAACCAGTCGCTACCGGTCAGGTGAACGCCGGAAAGAACGATTTTCTCGCCCTTGTGCTCGCCAGTGACGTTGTAGGTAAGGATGGTGTCGCTATCGCTCGTCGATACTGCCCAGTTATCGATCACCGTACCGACCAGCTTGAGCTTGTCCTTGACGACGTCAAAGCCTTCAATGCTGTCGGTGGCAAGGCTCTTGGCCATGTCGCCGAGATTGAAGACGAAAGTGTCGGCGCCACCGCTTGCCTTGATGTTGTCGATGCCCTTGCCGCCGGTTACCAGCGAGGAAGCAAGGTTCACACCGCTCAGGTCGATCGTATCGTTGCCGGCACCGGCATCGATCTTGACGGTGGTGAAGCTGCCGTCGGTGACGCCAGCGCCGCCGTTCACAGCCTGGGCGCTGACAATACCGCCCGTACCTCCGGCGGAAGTGTCGTTGAACGCCTTGCCTGCCTTGAAAGTGATGGTGTCGTTGCCGGCACCGGTATCGACGTTGAAGGCATTTACCCAGAACTTCTCGTTCGAAACGAGGGAGACGGTGACCGTGTCGTTGCCCGAGCCCGTGGAAATATTGCCACGCTTGGCGTTGAGAACTTCAACGTTGGAGGAACCCGTGCCGCCGAGGTGAACGTCGACGTGAACGAAATCCTTGAACGAAAGGTTTTCGGATGTGTTGGATTTGGCGAGGACGTTTTTCACGGAGTTCCACGCCGTTACGACGTCGAAATTGAAGCTGTTGGTATCGGCATTGTATCCGACAGCGACCTTGGCGGCCGGGTTGTCGACCTGAACGATGC
Organism: Rhizobium sp. BR 250; assembly: GCF_047445855.1. Classification (NCBI taxonomy): domain Bacteria; kingdom Pseudomonadati; phylum Pseudomonadota; class Alphaproteobacteria; order Hyphomicrobiales; family Rhizobiaceae; genus Rhizobium; species Rhizobium sp. BR 250. Next base: position 172,168 of record NZ_JARWKW010000005.1, on the reverse strand, counting down.
CGGTATTGAGCGAGGAGCCGTTCTTGGTCTGCGTCGTCGCTTCATCGAGGAGTTTGTATGTTTCCTGATCGACCGGATTGGTGAGCGAAGCGACCGTGTAAGCGCCGCCGTTACCGAAAGTTACCGTCAATGCCATGTTACTCTCCCATAAATTTTTGAGAATGAATTGAAGTGAAAATGTGCTTTTGGATAAATGTGCATGCAATTTCTAATCCATAAAAATTCATAGTACAATATATTAATTCGTTTTTTATAAAAATTGATAATAATAATATTTATGGAAATTTTTACTGGATAACGCGTTTTTGGTGATGAATTATTCCTGAACGAATGTCTTTCTAAGTCTATCCTGGAATGGCTTCACAAAATAAGAAAGAACACTCCTTTCGCTGGTCTGTATGAATACTTCAGCGGGCATGCCGGGGTACAACCGCCCACCTGGCAGATGAGACATGCCGGTCTTGTCGGGTTTGATGCGCAGCGCGTAATAGGATGCGCCAGTTCGGGGATCTGCCTGCAGATCGGGGGCAACGACAGCAACTTCCGCGCTCAAATCCGGCGTCGTGCTTTGATTGAATGCCGTGAAGCGAACGGTAACCGGCTGCCCGACGTAAATCTGATCGATGTCGCGCGGGGTTATATTGGCTTCGATGGCAAGCTCATCCTGCTCCGGCACGACCAGCATCAGCACTTCACCCGGTTGGATGACGCCATTTATGTTGTGCACTGAAAGCTGGTAGATGCGACCGGAAATCGGCGAGCGGATATCGAGGCGATCCAGCTGGTCGCGCGTTGCTGCAAGCCGTTCTTCGTATTCTGCGACCGTTGCTTCGATCGCGGTCAGATCTTTCGTGACTTCCGATTTGCGGTCTTCGTCGAGCTGAAGCAATTGCAGATCCAGTTCGCTCAGCTTGCCCACCGTCTGCGCGCGAGCCGCCATATATTGGCCCTGCTGACCCTCGAGATTGGAAAGCTGGCGCTTGAGGAGATTGAGGCGCTGAAGCGTGACGAGCCCTTTTTTGAAGAGCTCATCGGTCTTGGAAACATCGTCCTTTACAATGGCAAGCTCATTTCCCGTCGCCTCCACCTGCACCTCGAGACCCCGTGCCTCGTCGGCCAGCTGATCCTTGCGTGTTCCGAGCTGCTTTTTCATCCCGACCAACGCGTTGCGACGGCTGCTGAAAAGGTTCTGCTCACTGTCGATGAAGGTCTTGGCGGCCTTGGAAGTCGTCAGCGCCGCCAGGTCTTCCTGCACGGTGAAAGAGGGTTCCTCGGCAATCTCCGCACGCAGGCGCGCCCGGCGCGAATAGAGTTGCGCGAGCGTGTTTTCAACGATGGAGAGGTTTGCCTGAACGATCGTGCTGCTCAGCCGCACCACGATCTGGCCTGCCTCGACCCTGTCGCCTTCGGCGACATCGATTTCGCTGACGATCCCGCCGGAAAGATGCTGGATCTTTTTGGAGTTGCCCTCAACCACAACCCGGCCCGTGGCCACCACGGCGCCCGCAAGCTTCGCGAGGGCCGCCCAGCCGCCCAATCCGACCAGAAGGCCGAGGGCAAGAACGATCACCGCCGCCGAGTGCCTGACGATGGACGGATTTGTCATACCGGCTTTTTCCGCCTCAGCCATTTTCGCTCACCCGGTTTTCGATCTTGCGTGTTTCTTCCCCCTCCGGCACCTGGCGGATATTCTGTCGTAGGATTTGCGCAAGCACCTCTTCCTTGGTGCCGAAGCGCAGCATCCGGCCATTGCTCATCACCATCACCAGATTGATGCTTTCGATGGCGCTGGGGCGATGGGCAATGACGACGACGATGCCGCCCCGCGCCCTGATATCGCCAATGGCAGTGCGCAGGGCCGCTTCGCCTTCACTGTCCAGATTGGAGTTCGGTTCGTCGAGAAGAACGAAGAAGGGCTCGCCGAACAGCGCGCGTGCCAGGCCGATGCGCTGTTTTTGCCCACCCGACAAAGCCTCGCCACGATCGCCTATGTGGGTGTCGTAGCCATTGGGCAGGTTCAGGATCAGCTCATGCACCTGAGCGGCCTTGGCGGCGGCGACGATCGATTCCGCGGTCGCATCACGGTCGAAGCGGGCGATATTCTGCGCCACTGTTCCCGGCATTAGCTCCACCTGCTGGGGCATGTAGCCGATGGATTTGCCGAGAAACTCGAAATCCCACTGGTTCAGTGCCGCCCCATCGAAGCGGACGGAGCCGCGTTCATAGGGCCAGATGCCGGCTATCAAACGTGCCAGCGTAGATTTGCCGGATGCGCTCGGGCCAATGATGCCGAGACCATCGCCCGCATTCAGCGTGAAGGAGATATCGGCCACGGTATCGCGCGCACCATTGGGCGGGCCACCGGTGACGCGATCGACGGCAACGGTATATTGCGGACGCGGCAGGGAGAGAGGCGGTGCGGGTTCGGGCACCAGTTCAAGGAATTCGTTGACGCGTTTCCACCCCTGCCGGGCAGTCATGAAACTGCGCCAGTTTGCAATCGCATGTTCGACGGGACCGAGCGCCTTTGCCGAGAGGATCGAGCCGGCAATGATGCTGCCCGCCGATGCGTGGCCGTCGATCACCAGCACGGCGCCAAGCGCCATGACACCGGATTGCAGCAACAGGCGGAATGTTCGGGATATTGCGCCAAGCATGCCGGTCGTATCGGATGCCGACAGGGTGATGGCGCGATAGCCGGAATGCAGCTCATCCCACATCGAGGTCACCGCTCCCATCATGCCCATGGTCCTGATGGATTCGATGTTGCGCTGGCTGCTGCCGACAAGCGCGTTTCTGTGTCCCCGCACAGTATAGGCCTGCTTTGTCGCTCTTTCGGTCAGCCAATTGGTCAGCAGCGTCAGCACGACAAGGACCACGGCGCCGGCGAGCACGGCAAAGCCGATCCACGGATGCAGGGCAAAACAGATCACGAGATAGACGGGCAGCCAGGGTATATCGAAAAAGGCCGCCGGTCCCGGCCCGGAGAGAAACTGACGAATCTGGTCGAGATCGGCGATAATCTGCAAACCATCGACTTTGGCGGAAGCGATGAGCGGTGTGCTGATCGACGCCCGGAAAAGCTTCCGATTGAGCGCGTCGTCCATATTGTCGGAGATGCGCGCCAATATCCGGCCTCGCAATGCATCGAACCCCGTAAGAAACGCGTAGAGAACGACAAGCAGAACAACCAGCGCCACAAGAGATGGAATGCTCTTGCTGGGCAGAATCCGGTCGTAAACTTCCAGCATGAAAAGTGAGCCGGAAAGATTGAGAACGTTCATCAACGCGCTGGCGAGGCCAACGGCGAAAAAGGCAGACTTATTTCTTGTTAAAAAAGAATTAAAGAAAAACATAATAACACCTAAAACAGCAAGAAAATTGCACAATAAAAGGAATTAGGCAATGCTATTCGAGGAAGGGCTAAAACACCCGCACGAAAAATTTAAGTAAGTATCCGTTATCTTGTTGGAATTTGCCGTATCCTCCCATGAAAAAAGACTGAAGGACGTGCGGCCGACGGGAAGGATGGCGGCTTTTCTTTCGGTTTTCTGGCCTATCGCCCGTCGCGCATAGTTCAGGTCAGGTATCGAATTCCCAATCTGTGGGCTGCGACTTCCGATTGGCAGTCAGGCACCACAAAAAAAGGCGACCCGAAGGTCGCCTTTCGTGCATCCATCGAAATGGAATCTTATTCCGCCGTTGCTTCTGCAGCCTTTGCTGCTTCTTCCGCTGCCTTGGCTTCTGCGGCTTCGGCTGCTGCCTTTTCGGCGGCGAGAGCCTGTGCTGCTGCTACCTTTTCAGCTTCCAGACGTGCCTTTTCTTCGGCAGCTGCCTGGCGCTCGGATTCATTCAGCTTGCGCGCGCGCGTACCGGTGTTTTCAACGATACGGGCAGCCTTGCCGCGACGGTCGCGCAGGTAGTAGAGCTTCGCGCGGCGAACCTTACCACGGCGAACGATTTCAACGCCTTCGACCAGCGGGGAGTAGATCGGGAATACGCGCTCGACGCCTTCGCCGTAGGAGATCTTGCGAACGGTGAAGCTTTCGGAAAGACCACCGCCGGAACGGGCGATGCAAACGCCTTCATAAGCCTGAACGCGGGTACGGTTACCTTCCGTCACGCGCACGTTGACGCGTAGCGTGTCGCCCGGAGAAAAGTCCGGCAGGGTGCGCTTTGCTTCGATCTTGGCAGCCTGTTCGGCTTCCAGCTGCTGAATGATATTGGTCATGTTAACCTCTGATTTCTTCTGAAACAGCCAGAGCGCTCAACGGTTCGCCTGTCGGTCAATGCCTTCAGACCATGCCTTGCGGCAGGAGCGGGTTCGCCATTCTTTGCTTGCGGTTAAAGGGGTAAACCCCAATTCCACGCGGGCACATACACGAGGATGCGCCGTTTGTCATCCCTTTCATGACAATATTTTATCAATTACGCACTGCGTCACGGTGATTGCGAAGGCGCGTCTGCCCGGTTATGGCATGGGAACCTTGGGAGGGGCCATGTCTGTATTTATCATTCTCATGCTGTTTGCGACCGGTTTCCTGTCGGGTGTCGTCAATGCGATCGCCGGTGGCGGCACCTTCCTGACCTTCGGGGCGATGACGCTTGCCGGCCTGCCGCCCATCGTCGCCAATGCCACGTCGGCGATCGTGCAGTTTCCGGGCTATATCACTTCCGTTATCGCCTATGGGCCGGAAATCCGTGCACATTGGCGCGAAGCGGTCTCGCTGTCTGTCGTCTCCATTGTCGGCGGGCTTGCCGGGTCGCTGCTTCTGCTGTCGCTCGACAATCCGTCCTTCCGTCAGCTGGTGCCATGGCTGCTTCTGGCCGCTACCGCCGTTTTCGCCGGCGGCCCATGGCTGCGACCAAAGGCGAGCGCGGAACGTTCACCCGGCAATCTGCCGAGCCTCGTCTTTCAGGGGCTCGCCTCCATCTATGGCGGTTTTTTCGGAGCGGGCATGGGCATTATGATGCTGGCCATCCTCGGAATAACCTCGGGTGGCAGCTATCATCATCTGAACGCGCTGAAGAACCTGCTGTCGGTGGTGATTGCCGTCATCGCCATCACGATCTTTGTCAGCGGCGGGGTCGTGTCCTGGTGGGCCGCCCTCATCATGTTCCCGGCGGCGGCACTTGGCGGTTATGTGGGCGTGCATACTGCTAGGCGGGTGCCGCAATGGATCATCCGCTGGCTGGTCATTGCGGTCGGGCTGGTGCTGACGGCCTATTATTTCGTCTCGGTCTGAGTACTTTCCAGCAGATCGGGCCGTCTTTCCTTCGTCAACGCCAGCGCCTGTTCGTGCCGCCATTTATCGATGGCGGCATGGTTGCCTGAGGTGAGGACGGCGGGAATATCGCGGCCTTCCCAGAGCTGTGGGCGGGTATAATGCGGATGTTCCAGCAACCCACCCTCGAAGCTTTCATGCACGCCGGAAAGATCGTTGCCCATGACGCCCGGCAGGATGCGGACGACGGCATCCAGAAGCGTCAGCGCCGCCGGTTCGCCACCGGAGAGGATGTAGTCGCCAATCGACACTTCCTCCAGTCCACGCGCCTCGATGACGCGCTGGTCGACACCTTCGAAACGGCCGCAGACGATGATCGCGCCTTCGCCGGCCGCCAGTTCCCGCACGCGGGTCTGAGACAGGGGTTTGCCGCGCGGGCTCATCAGCAGCCGTGGCCGGGTGTCGCCATTTGAAACATGATCGATGGCCGTAGCCAGAACATCGGGCTTCAGCACCATGCCGGCACCGCCGCCTGCCGGCGTGTCATCGACGCTTCTGTGCCTGTCGGTGGCGAATTCGCGGATCTGCACGGCATCCAGAGACCATTGCCCCCGCTCCAGCGCCTTGCCGGCCAGCGAATATTGGAGATGCCCCGGAAACATTTCCGGGTAGAGCGTCAGCACGGTCGCCTTGAAGGTCATGGATTATTTCTTGCCGAACGGCGGTACGCCGGTTTCGTTCTTGTCGTCAGGATTGTCGATCAGGCCGGCGGCCATGGGATCGATGAGAATGCGCCCCGCTTCCAGATCGATCTCAAGCACGGCCGCTTCTGAAAATGGAATAAGGGCGGGCCGGCGGCCGGCGCCTTTCAGTTCCAGCAGATCGCCGGCGCCGAAATCATAGACGGCGCTGACGGCACCATAGCTTTTTCCCTCGGCGTCAACGGCTTCCAGCCCTTCGAGATCGGCATAATAGAATTCGTCGTCATCGAGTTCGTCATCCGGCAGATTGTCGCGTTCGACAAAGAGTTCCAGCCCGTTCAGGCTTTCGGCCGCATTGCGGTCGTTGATGCCACGGAAGCGGACAACGACGACATTCTTGCCCTCGCGCAGTTCCAGAATCTCGAAGACGCGGCCATCGGCGGTGACCAGATTGCCGTAATCGCCAAGCGCCAGAGGGTCGGCCGTATAGGTGCTGACACGGACTTCGCCGCGCAGGCCCTGCGCGCCGCCGATCTTTGCCATGAGTACCGGGTTTTCCAGCTTTGCCATCGGGCCGTCCGTCTTCTGGTGTTGGTTGCGTCAGCTTTAAGGTTTGTTGACGCCAAAATAAACAAAAAACGGGCGGCATGGAAAACCACGCCGCCCGTTCTTCAAAAGTTTCCGTGCAGATTATTCTGCAGCAGAGGCTTCCGCAGCAGCAGCGGCTGCATCTTCAGCCTTCTGCTTCTTTTCAGCAACGCGTTCCAGAGCGCGCTTGCCCGGCTTTGCCTTTTCCGGGTTGCTGCGAGCGGCGCGCTCGGCAAGGCCGGCTTCGGCGAGGAAGCGCAGAACGCGGTCGGTCGGCTGCGCGCCCTTGGCGATCCATTCCTTGATGAGGTCAGCCTTCAGCTCAACGCGCTGCGGGTTGTCCTTGGCGAGCATCGGGTTCCAGGAACCGACCTTCTCGAGGAAACGGCCGTCGCGGGGCGAGCGGGCGTCAGCAACGACGATCTGGTAGTACGGGCGCTTCTTGGAACCACCGCGTGCGAGACGAATTTTCAGTGCCATGTCATTTACTCCTTAGGATGGCTTGTCCGCCGTTCAGGCGGTCTTTTCATTACCGCCATGTTCGGCGGCTATTGCTTCATGATGCCGGATGACTTCCTTGATGACGAAGTTCAGGAACTTCTCGGCGAAATCCGGGTCCAGATTGGCGTCCTTCGCCAGACGGCGAAGGCGTTCGATCTGGTATTCCTCGCGCGCCGGGTCGGCCGGCGGCAAACTGTATTTTGCCTTCAATACGCCCACCGCCTTGGTGCAGCGGAAACGTTCGGCAAGAATGTGAACCAGTGCGGCATCGATATTGTCGATCGACTGGCGGTATTCGGAAAGCTGGGCTTTCACCTCTGCATTGTTCATCGGCGTCGACCTCACTTCTTTTTCGGGAAACCGGGCAGGCCCGGCATGCCACCAAGACCCGGCAGCTTTGCCCCACCGAGACCGGGCAGCCCGCCCGGCAGGCCGCCAAGACCTGGCATTGCGCCCGGCTTGCCGAGGCCGGCGGCTTCAGCCTGTTTCTGGAGCGCCTCAAGCTGCTTGGGATCAATGTTCGACAGGTCAGGCATGCCGCCGCCCATCATGCCACCAAGCCCCATCTTGCCGGCAAGGCCGCCCATCATCTGTTTCATGATGCCGCCTTTGCCCTTGCCGCCCATGGCCTTCATCATGTCGGCCATGCCGCGATGCATCTTCAGGAGCTTGTTGATTTCAGCGGCATCGGTGCCGGAACCGGCGGCGATGCGCTTCTTGCGGCTGTGCTTCAGAATGTCCGGATTGGCGCGTTCCGCCTTGGTCATGGAGGAGATGATGGCGATCTGACGGTCGAACATCTTGTCGTTCATACCGGCCGAGGCCATTTTGTCCTTCATGCCGGCCATGCCGGGCATAAGCCCCATGATGCCGCCCATGCCGCCCATCTTCTTCATCTGGCCAAGCTGGTCGGCCAGATCGTTGAGGTCGAACTTGCCCTTGGCCATTTTCTCGGCCATGGCGCGGGCTTTTTCCGCATCGATGTTTTCGGCGGCCTTTTCGACCAGCGAAACGATGTCGCCCATGCCGAGAATACGGTCGGCGATACGGCGCGGATGGAACTCATCGAGTTCGTTCATGCGCTCGCCGATACCGATCAGCTTGATCGGCTTGCCGGTGACGGCGCGCATGGAGAGGGCCGCACCGCCGCGGCCGTCGCCATCCATACGGGTGAGCACGAGACCGGTTATGCCGACACGCTCATCGAAATTGCGCGCCAGATTGACGGCGTCCTGACCGGTCAGCGAATCCGCGACCAGCAGGATTTCATGCGGGTTGGACTTCTTCTTGATGTCGGCCATTTCCAGCATCAAGGGTTCGTCGATATGGGTACGGCCGGCGGTATCGAGAATGACGACGTCATGGCCGCCGAGCTTTGCCGCCTGCACAGCGCGTGCGGCGATATCGGTCGGCGACTGGCCGGCGATGATCGGCAGCGTGTCGACGCCGGTCTGGACGCCGAGCTGGCGCAGCTGCTCCTGTGCGGCCGGACGACGCGTGTCGAGAGATGCCATCAGCACCTTCTTCTTGTCGCGGTCGGTCAGGCGCTTGGCGATCTTGCCGGTCGTGGTCGTCTTACCCGAGCCCTGCAGACCCACCATCATGATGACGACGGGAGCCGGGGCATGAAGGTCGATGGAGACGCCTTCGGTGCCGAGCATTTCGACAAGTTCGTCATGCACGATCTTGACGACCATCTGGCCGGGCTTGATGGATTTCAGGACGGCCGCGCCGACGGCCTTTTCACGCACCCTGTCGGTGAAGGAACGCACGACTTCCAGCGCCACGTCCGCTTCCAGAAGCGCACGGCGAACCTCGCGCAGGGCGGCGGCAACATCGGCTTCCGTCAGCGCGCCACGGCCGGTCAGTCCATTCAGAATGGAACCAAGGCGGTCCTGGAGGTTTTCAAACATCGTTTCTTCCTTCTTCGTTCCGGGTCTCCGAAACGTCGGTGCTTTCGCTGGCAAAAACAAGACGCAAAGCCAAAAAGCACCCGAGGGCGCATCGCGCTGTCGGGTGTTGACCTCCGGGATCTCTTTATACCTTTGCGGGTCCCGGTCGGCGGCTTGGAGTCATGAAACTGCCAGCTGATGGGCGGGATAAACAGGAAAGTGCGGGAAAAGTCAAGGCAGCGCCGGTTTATGGCTGGCAAAGCCCGCATTTCATCTTTGCGTGATCGGTCGCAGGCCGTTGTTGGCAGCGCTTGAACGGCGCCAATGCGCTTCCTATACCTTTGTCATGAAACGTCGAAACTTTTTTCGTTTTTCCGCACTTGGCCTGCTCGCTCTGGCGGGCGGCGGCCTTTATGCACGCCGTTCGAGCGCCAGCGCCTATTATAGCGGCCCGATCTCCGATCATTTCGACGGGGTACGCTTTTTCAATCCCGGCGGCACGCCGCCCGGCAATTTCATGGGCCTTTTGAAATGGCGCTTTAATGGCGAGCGTGCCACATGGCCGGAAAGTTATCCGAGCCCCTTTCCCTTCGCAAAGCCGGAAGCCCGGATCGAAGGTAAGGATATGCGTGTCACCTTCGTCGGCCATGCCTCCTTTCTCATCCAGACGGCAGGGCTGAATATTCTCGTTGATCCGGTATGGTCGCAGCGCACCAGCCCCTTCAGCTTTGCCGGTCCCAAACGGGTCAATGCACCCGGCATCCGTTTCGAGGACCTGCCGCCTATTGATCTGGCTCTGGTGACGCATAATCATTACGACCATCTGGATATGGAAACGCTGAAGCGCCTGCATGTGGCGCACAAGCCGCTTTTCATCACCCCACTCGGCAATGACGCCATCATCCGTACCGGCGTTCAGGCGGCGCGTATCGAGGTGGGGGACTGGGGCGATGTGGTGGAGACGGGTTCGGTGAAAATTCACTTCGAACCGTGCCACCACTGGTCGGCGCGCGGTTTGAACGATCGGAGCATGGCGCTCTGGGCCGCCTTCGTTATCGAAACGCCGGGCGGCAAGATTTACCATATCGGCGATACCGGCTTCCACGAAGGCCTCAACTATCACGCCGCACGCAAGAAGCATGGTGAATTCCGCCTCGCTAACCTGCCTTTCGGCGCCTATGAACCGCGCTGGTTCATGAAGGGCCAGCATCAGAACCCGGCGGAAGCCGTGGAAGGCATGAGGCTTTGCGGTGCGGCGCATGTCTGCGGCCACCATTGGGGTACGGTACAGCTTACCGATGAGGCGGTGGATGCACCGCTTGTGGCGCTTAAGGCCGCACTGACGGAGCAGGGGGCGGAGGAGAGCCGTTTCCGGCCGATGCGCCCCGGCGAGGTTTTCGACGTGCCTGCCGCCTGAGCCGCTGCCGCGTTTGCGCCGCAACAGTCTGGTAATTTCCCGTCCTTTCCGCCATATAGGGCGAAAGCGCGGGGAAATCCCGTATGCAAACCGGTTTTCAGACAGTTTTCAGGTTTAAGGCGATGGCGGACACGGTCGAATTTGCGAAGATGAACGGGCTTGGCAACAAGATCCTCGTTGTCGACATGCGCGGCCGCAAGGATATGGTCACGCCAGCGGCTGCAATCGCCCTCAACGCCGATCCCGCCACACAGTTCGACCAGATCATGGCGATCCACGATCCGCGTGTCAGCGGCACGGATGCCTTCATCGATATTCTCAATTGCGATGGCACCAAGGCGCAGGCCTGCGGCAATGGTACGCGCTGCGTTGTGCAGGCGCTATCTTCCGAAACCGGCAAGACCAGCTTCACCTTCCAGACGGTCGCCGGCATTCTGAACGCCGTCGAGCATGAAGACGGCATGATATCGGTCGATATGGGCCTGCCGCGTTTCCGCTGGAGTGACATTCCGCTTTCTGAGGAGTTCCACGACACGAGCCGCATCGAATTGCAGATCGGGCCGATCGACGCACCGATCCTGCATTCGCCCGCCGTCATGTCCATGGGTAACCCGCATGCGATTTTCTGGGTGGATCGCGATCCGATGGAATTCGATCTCGAACGTTTCGGGCCGCTTCTCGAAAATCATCCGATGTTTCCGGAAAAGGCCAATATCACGCTGGCACAGGTCATTTCCGACAGCGCGCTTCGCACCCGCACCTGGGAGCGCGGCGCCGGGCTGACGCTTGCATGCGGTTCCGCCGCCTGTGCGGCGGCCGTTTCCGCCGCTCGCACCGGTCGCACCGGCAGGAAGGTCACCATCGATGTCGCCTCGAGCCCCATCCGCGTGCCGCTGACCATCGACTGGCGTGAGGATAACCACGTCATCATGACCGGCCCGGCCGAATGGGAATGGTCGGGTTCCGTCGATCCCGTTACTGGCGCGTGGTCGCGCGATGCAGTCGAACGGGGGGCCGTATGAGTGGCGTCGAGGTCATAACCTTCGGCTGTCGTCTCAACACCTATGAATCGGAAGTGATGCGGGCGGAGGCCGAAAAGGCGGGGCTCAACAATGCCGTGCTGGTCAATACCTGCGCCGTGACGGGTGAAGCGGTGCGGCAGGCGCGTCAGGCCATACGTCGCGCACGGCGGGACAATCCGCATGCGCGCATCATCGTTACCGGCTGCGCCGCTCAGACCGAAAAGCAGACCTTTGCCGAAATGCCCGAGGTGGATGCGGTGCTGGGCAACGAGGAAAAGCTGAAAAGCGTCTCCTATCGCGCGCTGCCGGATTTTGGCGTCTCGGCGGAAGAAAAACTGCGCGTCAACGATATCATGAGCATCAAGGCGACTGCGCCGCAGATGGTCAAGCATATTGACGGGCATGTGCGCGCCTTCATTCAGGTGCAGAATGGCTGCGATCATCGCTGCACCTTCTGCATCATTCCCTATGGGCGCGGCAATTCGCGCTCCGTGCCGATGGGTGCGGTGGTGGATCAGGCGCGCAGGCTGACGGAAAGCGGTTATCGCGAAATCGTACTGACCGGGGTGGATGCCACGAGTTATGGCGCGGACCTGCCCGGCGAGCCGTCGCTCGGTTACCTCGCCAAGACCTTGCTGAAGCAGGTGCCTGATATTCTCCGCCTGCGGCTTTCCTCGATCGACAGTATCGAGGCCGACCATCATCTGATGGATATGATTGCCGACGAGCCACGTTTCATGCCGCATCTGCATCTCTCTCTTCAGCATGGCGATGACATGATCCTGAAACGCATGAAGCGCCGCCATTCGCGCGCCGATGCCATCCGTTTCTGTCACGAGGTGCGATCGCTGAGACCGGATATCGCCTTCGGTGCGGATATGATCGCCGGGTTTCCGACCGAAACGGAAGAGATGTTCGAAAACGCCGCGACGCTGGCTGAAGAGTGCGGCATTTCCAGCCTGCATGTCTTCCCCTACAGCCCGCGTGCCGGTACGCCGGCGGCGCGCATGCCGCAGCTCGACCGCTCTCTGGTGAAGGAGCGGGCGGGCAGGCTTCGGGCACGCGGTGAGGCGCTGAGACTGGCGCATCTGCAAAACATGGTCGGTTCGGTGCAGACGATCCTGGTCGAAAACAACGGTTTTGCCCATACCGACAATTTCACGCTGGTGGAGACGCCTGATCTCGCCCCGCGCACTCTTGCGCAGGTTGCGATTACCGGCCACAACGGCAAACATCTGAACATGAAGCTTCTGGCGGCGGACGCGGCCTGAGGCGGCTAAGAGAAAAGACACGGGAACAACCATGGCCCTCGGCTTCATCAAAAAAGTCTTTTCGTTCGGCAAGGACAAGGCCGAAACGGAAGAGCGGCCGCAAGAGGATGCCGCACCCGCGCGCGGCAATGAAAACGCCTCCTTCGAAGCCGCGCTGAGCGACGCTGAAGCGCATGACCCTGTCGACAAGGACCCGGTTTCCGAACTGGAAATGGAGACGGCCGGCGGGCCGGCTGCTGACGAGGCCGTCGATGCTGCCCTCGCTGAAGACGACGAGGAAGAGGACGCGCCGCTTCTGCCCGGCGCCGAGCTTTCCGGCGATATGGGTCTCGTGCCCTTATCCTTGCTGCAGGCGGAGGCCGCTGCCGAGGAGCAGGCGGAACCTTTGCAGGAGCCTCTGGATGCCGGGCTCGATGCGGATGCAATGGATGCGCTGCTCGATGAGGCGGAAGCCGCGAGTGCGGCCGAACCCTCTGCCATTCCTCCGGTCCTGCCCAAGGGCTTTTCGTCAGCAAGCGAGCGGCAGGAACCTGCCCCTGCCGCGCCTCAGGTAAAATTGACCTGGTTCCAGCGCCTGCGGGCCGGTCTTGCACGCACATCAACACAGCTGACCACGCAGATTTCAGCGCTCTTCACCAAACGCAAGCTGGATGAGGATACGCTCGACGAGCTGGAAGACCTTCTCATCCAGTCCGATCTTGGCGTCGAAACCGCCATGCGTATCACCGGCGCCCTGTCTTCGGAACGCTACGGCAAGGATGTGAGCGGCGAAGATGTGGCGCGCATCATGGCGGGTGAGATCACCAAGGTTTTGAAACCCGTCGCCAAGCCGCTGGAACTCGATCTTTCGCACAAGCCGCATGTCATCCTCGTCGTCGGCGTGAACGGTACCGGCAAGACGACCACCATCGGCAAGCTTGCCGCCAAGCTCTCCGGCTCCGGCCTCAAGGTCATGCTGGCGGCGGGCGATACGTTCCGCGCGGCGGCAATCGAGCAGCTCAAGATCTGGGCCGATCGCACGGGTTCGGAATTCATCGGCACCAAGCTCGGTGCGGATGCCTCGGGTCTCGCCTACGACGCTTACGAGCAGGCGCGGGCGCAGAAAAGCGACGTGCTGATCATCGATACGGCCGGCCGTCTGCAGAACAAGACGGAATTGATGGCGGAACTGGAAAAGATCGTGCGTGTGCTCGGCAAGCTCGACCCGGATGCGCCGCACACCGTGCTGCAGACGCTGGATGCGACGACGGGACAGAACGCCATGAACCAGGTGGAGATATTCCGCAATGTTGCGGGTGTTTCGGGCCTGATTATGACAAAATTGGATGGCACGGCGCGGGGCGGTATCCTCGTCGCCATCGCTGCCAAACATAAGCTGCCGGTCTATTTCATCGGTGTGGGTGAAGGTGTTGACGATCTGGAGCCCTTCGAGGCGGAAGATTTCGCCAAGGCCATTGCGGGAGTTTGAGTATGGATATTGAAAGCAATTCCAAGGAAAGCGAAAAGATGGTGGCGGAAATCAGCCCGCTGCTGAAGTTCGTGCTCGAGCTTGGCCCGCTGATGGTGTTCTTCTTCGCCAATTCCCGCGGCGAATGGCTGGCTTCCACCTTCCCGGTGCTGACGGAGTTCGGTGGGCCGATCTTCATCGCAACCGGCCTCTTCATGATCGCCACGGCCGTTGCCCTTTCCGTTTCCTGGGTGCTGACGCGCAAGCTGCCGATCATGCCGCTGATTTCCGGCATCGTGGTGTTCGTGTTCGGTGCGCTGACCTTGTGGTTGCAGAACGACACCTTCATCAAGATGAAGCCGACCATCGTCAACACGCTGTTCGGCGTCATCCTGCTCGGCGGCCTGTTCTTCGGGCAATCGCTTTTGGGTTATGTCTTCAATTCGGCCTTCAGGCTGACGGATGAGGGCTGGCGCAAGCTGACGCTGCGCTGGGGCATTTTCTTCCTCTTCCTCGCGGTGCTGAACGAGGTCGTGTGGCGCATGTTCACCACTGATACCTGGGTGGCTTTCAAGGTGTGGGGCACGATGCCGATCACCATTATCTTCACCATGGCGCAGATGCCGCTCGTCATGCGTCATTCGCTGGAACCGCTTAACAAGGACGAAAAATGACAGTTGCGGAGATGCCGACTTCCCGTTCGCGTTCGCTCAAATGGTTCGGCGTGGCCGCCGCGCTGCTTCTCCTGCAAATCATCATTCTTTATGCCATGGGCCGTATTCCCATCTGTGAATGCGGTTATGTGAAGCTGTTCGAGCCGGGCGTGAACACGCCGGGCAATTCCCAGCATCTGGCCGACTGGTATACGCCTTCGCATATCATTCATGGCTTCCTGTTCTACTGGTTCGCCTGGCTGCTGTTCCGCAACAAGCCGCTCTCCATGCGCCTTTCGCTGGCGGTTCTGGTGGAGGCGGCGTGGGAAATCCTCGAAAACTCCCCGCTCATCATTGATCGCTACCGCACCGCGACCATGGCGCTGGGTTACACCGGCGACAGCATCCTGAACTCGGCGATGGATACGGTCTTCATGGTGCTGGGTTTCCTCTTCGCCGCGCGCGTGCCGGTGTGGCTGACGGTCCTGATCGCCATCTTCTTTGAAATCTTCACCGGCTGGCTGATCCGCGATAATCTGACGCTGAATGTGGTGATGCTGGTCTGGCCCGTCGAAGCGATCAAGGAATGGCAGAACGCGCTCCCGCAAATGTGAACGGGTTCGCCGGGATTTTGGCCGGAAAGGTGCTGAAACCGCGCGTTATATGCAGGCTTTCTTAAGGGCATTGCGGTAACGTCCGGCTTCAAAGGCCCGTTTCTTCCTGGCAGATCCCGTTGCAAGATAATTTCGCCTATCTTCTTCCCTTCATCATGCTGACATTCGGCGTGGTGTTCCTGTTCCTGCAGAGGATCGGCCACGCTTCGGCGCGCTATTGGGGTATAGGATATCTTGCGGCGGCTTTTGGTTTCGCGACGCCTCTGGTGCTTGGCGGCCTGCCCTTCGAAGTCCAGGCGATCCTTTCGAACCTGCTGTTCTTCTCCGCCTTCTTTCTGTATGGCCATGCGCTGCTCACCCATTTTGAGCGGCCGCTTTATACCAAGGCGCGGCTGTCGATCGTGGCAGTGGCGGTATTGCTGGTCTCGTTCCATGTTTTCGTCACGCCGGATCTGAAACGCGAACTCGTCATCGGTGATTTCGTCTGTGCCCTGCTGCTTGCCTTTCCGGTCTGGCTCGTGCGCCGGCGGCCCGTCGCGCTGGCTGACAGGCTTATGGTAGCCATCGCTTCGCTTGTGGTGCTGGAAACGCTGGTGCGCATCGGCATGCTGCTGGTGATGACGCCGAACGGCTCGATGATCGAGCTCAGCGAATTCTTCGAGTCGGATTATGCCTTCTACATGCAGCTTGCGGCGAGCATCTTCGGCTTCCTGCTCGCGCTGTCTGTGCTCGCAAGCCAGATTTCCGTCACCGTTGACCGTCACCTGCATGCGGCGGAACATGATCCGTTGACGGACGTGTTGAACCGCCGTGGTTTCGACCGGTGCGTTCCCGATTTTCGCAACGATACGCCGGAAGGCGCGATCATCGCCTGCGACATAGACCACTTCAAGCGCATCAACGATGTTTATGGTCATGCGGCCGGCGATATCGTGCTCATCGGCCTTTCCGACCTTCTCAGGCGAAACGCGCCCGCGAATGCGCTGGTGGCGCGTTTCGGCGGTGAGGAATTCGTGGTCTTCCTGCCCGGGCAGACTGCCGCTGCAGCCGGCCAGCTTGCCAATGGCATGCGCACAGGTCTCTCATTGCTCGATTGGCGCAATCGCGGTGTTATGAGCCAGATCACCGCAAGTTTCGGTGTCTCGGCTGTCGCGAGGGGAGATCATTCCATTCACGATGCCATCAAGCGGGCAGATGACAGCCTTTATGCCGCAAAGCGTGGCGGCCGTGATCAGGTCGTGCTGGAAGGCATACGCCTGCCTGCGGAAGGGCCGGCGCTGAGGGTCGTTACCAAGGGGTAAGGCCTTACGGTATGAGGTTATTTCCCGGCTGCGGCCGTAATGGCGGGCAGCAGGTCACGTTCGACACTGCGGGCATCGAAGGGGCCGACCTTTTTATAAAGGATCGTGCCATCAACGCCGACCAGATAACTTTCGGGAATGCCATAGACACCCCAGTCGATTGCCGCCTTGCCATTCGGATCGACGCCTATCGCGGCAAAGGGATTGCCGAGTTCACCAAGGAAGCGCAGCGCATTGTCCTGCTTGTCCTTGTAGTTGATGCCAACGACGGTGATGCGGCTGTCTTTGGCCAGTTCCTGAAGCAACGGATGTTCCTGTCGACATGGAATGCACCAAGAGGCGAAGACGTTGACCAGCGTCAGCTTGCCCTTGATGGCGGCATCGGTGAGCGCCGGCAGGTTCGAGCCTTCCAGCGGCGGCAGCGACAAGGCGGGCGCCTTGGTGCCGATCAGCGCTGACGGGATGGCGCTGATATCCAGCCCGTTCACATCCTGATCGTAAAGCATCTTGCCGGCGATGAGGGCAAAGCCGCCAAATAGCAGAAGCGGCAGCAGCGCCAGCGCGTAACGGGCGCGGCCCGTCGATTTGGCCTTGGTGTCGTGGTCGGTCTGCGTCATTGCGCATCACCTGCGGAACCGGCTCTCGCCCTGCGGCGCACGCCGGATGCTTCGAGTTCCTTCAGTTCCCGTTTGCGCGCCTGGCCATCCATGACGACCCAGGCGATGAGACAGAGAACGACAAACCCGGTCGCAGCATAGGACATGCCGATATAAAAGGCGTGTGTCATCGCTTCAGCCCTCCCGGTTTGCCATGCGCGCGGCAAGCCGCCGCTGCGCGGCCACGCGCCGGCGCCAGATTTCATTGCGCATGGCAGCGATGTGCAAGGTGAAGAACAGCAGCGTGAAGCCGACAGCCATGGTCAGAAGCGGCCAGAGGAACTCCGTATCGATGGCGGAACCGCCCATGCGGATGACGCTTGCCGGCTGATGCAGCGTATTCCACCACTCGACCGAAAACTTGATGATGGGAATATTCACGAAACCGACGAGGATCAGCACGGCGCTTACGCGGGCGGCTCTGGAAGGATCGTCCATGGCGCGGTTGAGCGCAATCAGCCCGAGATACATCAGGAAAAGCACGAAAACGGAGGTGAGCCGCGCATCCCACACCCACCAGGTTCCCCACATGGGCTTGCCCCAGAGCGAGCCGGTGATGAGCGCTATCAGCGTGAAGGCGGCGCCAATGGGAGCGGCGGCCTTGTGGCTGACATCCGCCAGCGGATGACGCCAGACGAGCGTGCCGATGGCCGAGATCGCCATGACCGAATAACACATCATCGCCAGCCAGGCGGAGGGCACATGCACATACATGATGCGCACGGTATAACCCTGCTGGTAATCACCTTCGGTGGTGAAGGACAGATAAAGACCGGCGGCCAGCACCAGCGCCGTGAGCCCAGCGAGCCAGGGCAGAATGCGCGCCGCCAGCGCCAGAAACCGCGTGGGGTTGGCGAGATCGCTGAATTTGGTGATGGTAAAGGTCTGCTCGTTCATGCCGTTTGTGTAACCCGAGAATGGCCGCCCCGCAATTGATCCCTGTCAATCGGGGATCGTCCATCACGGTTTCGTCAATCCATAACATTGCGCAGCGCCAAAGCGGCAAAGAAAGGGCCGGTCACGGCTGAAAATAACGTGATCGCGCCGAGAATGAGAAATGGCGGCATGAAGGGTGCTGGGTCCTGCACCGCCGCGTAGGAAGCGCTGACGCCGAAGATCAGCACCGGAATGGCGAGCGGCAGGACGAGGATGGAAACGAGAAGCCCGCCGCGCGGCAGGGCAACGGCAACCGCCGCGCCCACCGCGCCGATGAAGGTGATGGCGGGTGAGCCGACGAGAAGCGTAAGCATCACCGCACCGATCGCCACCTCGTCCATGTTCATGAACAGGCCGAGCAAGGGTGATGCCAGCACCAATGGCAGCCCGGTCGTGACCCAGTGCGCCAGGCATTTGACGAAGACGGTCAGCACCAGCGGGGTTTCCTGCATCAGGATCAGATCGAGGGAGCCGTCATCCCGCTCGGCCTGAAACAGCCGGTCGAGGCCGAGAAGCGCGGACAGAAGCGCGCCGATCCAGACGATGGCCGGGCCGATGCGGGCGAGCAGGTTGAGATCGGGGCCGACGCCGAAGGGGATGACGGCAACCACGGTCATGAAGAAGAGCACGCCGATCAGCGCGCCGCCGCCGGCGCGGATGGAGAGTTTGATATCGCGGAGGAAGAGGGCGGTCATTGGGGTTGCTCCGCGTCTGGGGCTTTACCCCCCTCTGCCCTGCCGGGCATCTCCCCCTCAAGGGGGGAGATCGACCCGCGGCAAGGTCTCGTCCATCTCAATGCTGGAGAAAGAAACGGCGGGAGTGCGCCTTGCCTATCTCCCCCCTTGAGGGGGAGATGCCCGGCAGGGCAGAGGGGGGTAAGCCCCGTGTGCAAACCGTTCATGCCCAAGCCTCCACACCCGCAAAACCCGTCATCTGCAATTCCCGCGCCTTCTCCAGCCCCAGGGGCTGATGGGTCGCAGCCAGAACGATCCCACCTTTCCCAAGGTGGCTTTTCACGAGATCGGTAAACATGGCGTCCGCAGCCCTGTCGAGCGCCGCCGTCGGCTCATCGAGAATCCACACCGGTCGCCATGCGATCAAAAGCTTCGCCATGGCAAAACGCCGCTGCTGGCCGGCCGAGAGATAACCGAAGGGCAGGTGGGTGATGCCCGCAAGGCCGACGATCTCCGCCGCCTCGTCGATCGTCGTGCCCGTGCTGCCGGAAAAATCGCAGAGGAAGTCCTTCCAGAAGCGCAGATTTTCCGCGACGGTCAGTTCGGTTTTCATCGCATTGCGATGGCCGAGATAATGGCAGGCCTCCGACGGCCGCATCTCGGCGTCTATTCCTTTGCCGGCTATCTTCACCCGCCCCTGTTCGGGGCGCAGCAGGCCAGCCACCGCGCGCAGCAGCGTGGATTTTCCCGAGCCGTTGCGGCCGGTCAGCACCAGCGCCTCACCGTCGCTTAACTTGAAGGAAATGTTCATGAATATGAAATCTTCGCCGCGTCGCACGCCAAGATTTTCCGCCGTCAAATCCATGCTGCGGTTCCGTTTAAGATTTCGTCGTCTCGATAAAAAAATCGATTAGCTTCGTTGAATGGTCTGGCACGTTTCTCCGAAATTATCTATATGGGTGTCAACCACGCCAGCGGCCGGCGTGAACATCATCTTGCGCCGGACTTGACGATTGCGAGGAGCAATTTTCACGTGCGGACAGCGGAAATGGTCGTACCCGCATCCTGATGTGCATGAGTGCATAGGTGTCCGCACGAACGTGTTGGCTATCAGTGTAAGCGGGGTTTTGATCCATGCCCAAATCACTCGACAGTTTTCAATGTCGTTCCGTCCTTACCGTGGATGGTAAGGAATACGTCTATTTCAGCCTTCCCAAGGCTGAAGCCAATGGCCTGAAGGGCGTTTCCAAGCTGCCCTATTCCATGAAGGTTCTCCTGGAAAATCTGCTGCGTTTCGAGGACGGTCAGTCCGTCACCAAGGAACACATTCTGGCGGTTTCCGAATGGCTGAACAACAAGGGCCTGACCGAAACCGAGATCGCCTACCGCCCCGCCCGCGTTCTCATGCAGGACTTTACCGGTGTTCCCGCCGTGGTCGACCTTGCCGCCATGCGTGACGGCATCAAGGCGCTTGGTGGCGACCCGGAAAAGATCAATCCGCTGGTTCCTGTCGATCTCGTCATTGACCACTCCGTTATCGTTGACGAATTCGGCACGCCGAGCGCCTTTGCCCGTAACGTTGAACTGGAATATGAGCGCAATGGCGAGCGTTACCGCTTCCTGAAGTGGGGCCAGCAGGCGTTCAAGAACTTCCGTGTGGTTCCACCCGGCACCGGCATCTGTCACCAGGTCAACCTCGAATATCTCGGCCAGACCGTCTGGACGAAGGAAGAGGACGGCGAGACGGTCGCTTATCCGGATACCTGCGTCGGCACTGATAGTCACACGACCATGATCAACGGTCTCGGCGTTCTCGGCTGGGGTGTTGGTGGTATCGAGGCTGAGGCAGCCATGCTCGGCCAGCCGGTCTCCATGCTCCTGCCCGAGGTCATCGGTTTCAAGTTGACCGGAAAGGTGAAGGAAGGCGTTACCGCGACCGACCTCGTGCTGACCGTGGTACAGATGCTGCGCAAGAAGGGCGTCGTCTCCAAATTCGTCGAATTCTTCGGCCCGGGCCTCGATTCGATGTCTCTCGCCGACCGTGCGACCATCGGTAACATGGGTCCGGAATATGGCGCGACCTGCGGCTTCTTCCCGGTTGATGGCGAAACCATCAATTACCTCACCATGTCCGGCCGCGCCAAGGACCGTATCGCCCTCGTTGAGGCCTACTCCAAGGCTCAGGACATGTGGCGCACCGGCGATGGTTCCGACCTCGTCTTCACCGACACGCTGGAACTCGATCTCGGCGACGTCGTGTCCTCCATGGCCGGTCCGAAGCGTCCGGAAGGCCGCCTGCCGCTCGAAACCATCGCGCCGAATTTTGCGACGGCTCTCGAAAACGACTACAAGAAGCCCGGCCAGCTTTCGAACCGTTACGCAGTTGAAGGCGAAGCTTTCGATCTTGGCCATGGCGATGTGGCGATTGCCGCCATCACCTCCTGCACCAACACCTCCAACCCCTCGGTTCTCATCGCTGCCGGCCTTCTCGCCCGCAATGCGGTCGCCAAGGGGCTGACGTCCAAGCCATGGGTGAAGACCTCGCTTGCACCGGGATCGCAGGTGGTTGCGGAATATCTCGACAAGTCCGGTCTGCAGAAGGATCTCGATGCGATCGGTTTCAACCTCGTTGGTTTCGGTTGCACCACCTGCATCGGTAACTCCGGTCCGCTGCCACCGGCGATCTCCAAGACGATCAACGACAAGGGCCTGATCACCGCAGGTGTTCTCTCGGGTAACCGCAACTTCGAAGGCCGTATCTCGCCGGATGTTCAGGCGAACTATCTAGCCTCGCCGCCGCTTGTCGTGGCTTACGCGCTTGCCGGCACGGTCCAGAAGGACCTGACGAAGGAGCCGATCGGCAACGACCAGAACGGCAATCCGGTCTATCTCAAGGATATCTGGCCGACTTCGAAGGAAATCCAGGAATTCATCCTGAAATACGTCACCCGCGAGCTTTATGAAACCAAGTATGCCGACGTGTTCAAGGGTGATGCGAACTGGCAGGCCGTTCAGGTTCCGCCGGGCCAGACCTATGCCTGGGACGACCAGTCGACCTATGTTCAGAACCCGCCTTATTTCGTCGGCATGGGCAAGAAGGGCACGGGTCTCAAGAACATCAAGGGTGCGCGCGTCCTTGGTCTCTTCGGCGACAAGATCACCACCGACCATATTTCTCCGGCCGGTTCGATCAAGGCAGCTTCGCCTGCCGGCGCCTACCTGACGGAGCATGGGGTCGGAGTTGCCGACTTCAACCAGTACGGCACGCGTCGTGGCAATCATGAAGTGATGATGCGCGGCACCTTCGCCAATATCCGCATCCGCAATCACATGCTCGGCCCGAACGGTAAGGAAGGTGGCTACACCATCCACTATCCGTCCAAGGAAGAGATGTCGATCTATGACGCCGCCATGAAATACAAGGCGGAAGGCGTTCCGCTCGTCATCTTCGCCGGCGTCGAATATGGCAATGGCTCGTCGCGCGACTGGGCGGCGAAGGGTACCAACCTGCTCGGTGTCAAGGCTGTCATCGCGCAGTCCTTCGAGCGTATCCATCGCTCTAACCTCGTCGGCATGGGTGTCGTTCCCTTCGTCTTCGAAGAAGGTACGACCTGGGCGAGCCTTGATCTCAAGGGTGACGAAATCGTCGAGATCGATGGTCTCGAAGGTGACATCAAGCCGCGTGAAAAGAAGATCGCCAAGATCACCTATAGCGACGGTTCGGTGAAGGAAGTTCCGCTTCTCTGCCGCATCGATACGCTGGATGAGGTGATCTACATGAACAATGGCGGCATTCTGCAGACCGTTCTTCGCGATCTGGCCGCCTAACGCTTCAACAATTGCAGGCGCCGGGAGAAATCCCGGCGTCTTTCCATTTCTTGTTCTCGTTTTTTGTGATTGTCGCTCACCCCTTCGTGACTTTCTATTGAAGGGCAATAGACGTTATTTTCCGGTTTGCATCCCGGCAGGATTGATCGCATCAATTCGTCTG
Source organism: Rhizobium sp. BR 250 (assembly GCF_047445855.1). NCBI lineage: Bacteria > Pseudomonadati > Pseudomonadota > Alphaproteobacteria > Hyphomicrobiales > Rhizobiaceae > Rhizobium > Rhizobium sp. BR 250. Next base: position 149,279 of record NZ_JARWKW010000005.1, on the reverse strand, counting down.
GATCTCTTCCGGACAAAGGTTTTTGTAATGCCGCTGAAATTCCCCCTGTCGATATGTCTTCTCGGCACGTTCCTCGTCACCTCCGCGCAGGCGCAGGAGGCCGTGAAGGGCGTCGTCGAATTGTTCACATCTCAGGGGTGTGCCTCCTGCCCGCCGGCGGATGAGGCCTTGCGCAAGATGATCCAGAAGGGCGATGTCGTCGGTCTCTCCTATCATGTCGATTACTGGAACTATCTCGGCTGGACCGATTCGCTGGCATCGAAGGAAAATACCGAGCGGCAATATGGCTATATGCGCGCACTCGGTCGCAACGGGGTTTATACGCCGCAGGCTATTCTGAACGGCCGCGACCATGTCAAGGGCGCCGATGTCCGTGGTATCTATGACAGGCTGGACGCCTTCAAGCGCGAGGGCAAGGGGCTGAACGTGCCGGTCTCGTCAAAGTTTGCCGGAAATGAGGTGGAGATCGATATCGGTGCCGGCAGCGGCAGGGCGGATGTCGTGGTCGCCTATTTCACCCGTGAACAGACGGTGGATGTGCAGAAGGGCGATAACCAGGGCAAAAAAATATCCTACTGGCACAGCGTTTATGACGTGCAGACCGTCGGCATGTGGGATGGTTCGCCGATGACGGTGAAGCTTCCGGCAAGCGTTGTGGCAAAGGTGAAAAAGGGCGGCTGCGCCGTTCTGTTGCAGAGCGCCAATGCCAGCGGCGATCCGGCGGCTATCGTCGGCGCAAGTATTCTGCTGGGAAGCGAAACGCCATAATCGCCTATTGGCGATTGAAGATCCGGTCCGGGCATTGGGGGCTGGGGGTAAAGGGTCAATGCACCGGACCGGGTCATCTTGGTGCCTAGGCATCAATTGACAATAGGACTATTCCACCCAATTCAGGCCATGGTTTGACCGAAATACGGCAGGGTCCCCTAAAATGGGTGCCTAAATGGTTACCAATTTTTACCTCTGCTTTTACGGAGGCACCTGTCATGCGGCCGTGCTGCCGTCGTTCCGTATCGTCGCGTCCGGTTCTGCCGCTGCCCGAAAGCCCTCAAGCCCTATGGAATGGGTGGCCTGCTCCCGGCAGGGGGCAAGGCTTGCAATTTCGTCGTCTCAGGCTCACATTGATGGGATGATTTGGGTGGATTCGGAGGCATTGGATGACCGATCAACCGGATGTGCAGCAGGTGCAGACCGCTTCACGCGACAGTTCCACCGTTATCGATCTCCGCGAATATAAGAAGAACAAGGACCCTCTGCCGGTCACCTTTCACCGCCGCGAGCTGGATGCGATCCTGCGCATCTATGGCCGCATGGTGGGCGAGGGCGAGTGGCGTGACTACGCCATTGACCATCTGAAGGAGAAGGCGGTGTTTTCCGTCTTCAAGCGCTCGGGTGAGATGCCGCTTTACAGGATCGAGAAGAACCCCAGGCTGGCGGCGAAACAGGGCGCCTATTGCGTGGTGAATGTGGATGGCCGCATCCTCAAGCGCGGTCATGAGTTGCCGCAGGTTCTCAAGGTTTTTGACAAGGTTTTGAAGCTTATCGAGTGAGCTTTGACTGGCTGTAATGTCGATAACGACGGGAACACGCGAAGCGCAAAGGTATTTGCAAACAAAAAAGGCGGCCGATCGGCCGCCTTTTGTGTGTCTGTCACCAGAACTCCCGACCTTAGTCGTCGCGGTTGCCGAGGAACTGCAGAAGGAAGGTGAAGAGGTTGATGAAGTCGAGATAGAGCGTCAGCGCGCCCATGATGGCCTTGCGGCCAGCCACGGCAACATCATCAGCGTCAAAGTACATTTCCTTGATCTTCTGCGTGTCGTAGGCGGTCAAACCTGCGAAGATCAGAACGCCGATCGCAGAGATCGCGAACTGCAGCGCAGACGATGCGAGGAAGATGTTGACGATCGACGCGATGATCAAGCCGAACAGGCCCATGATCAGGAACGAACCGAGGCCCGAGAGATTCTTCTTCGTGGTGTAGCCGTAGAGCGAAAGCGCGCCGAACGAAGCAGCGGTCACAAAGAACGTCTGCACGATGCTCTGGCCGGTATAGACCAGGAAGATCGAGGAGAGCGAAACGCCCATCAGTGCAGCGTAGACCCAGAAGGTCGTCTGCGCAGCGGAAACGCTCATGTTCTGAATACGGAAGCTAAGGAAGAACACCAGTGCCAGCGGTGCGAGCATCACGACCCAGCGCAGCGGCGATGCGAAAAGCAACTGGGCAAAAGCCGGGTTGGAGGCGGCGAGCGTATAGGTGCCGAACGCCGCGACGCCGGTGATGACCAGAGCCAGCGCCATCAGGTTGTAAACCTTGAGCATGTAGGCGCGAAGACCTTCATCGATCATCGCACCAGACTGTGCACGGGTCTGCGCCATGCGGTTCTGGTAGTTATTGAAGTCAGCCATTGTTTCCTCTTTTGAGCTCCGTGATTGCTACGGTGTCGGGATACCTCCCGGGCGCCGCTGCGGAGCTTCAGCAAGCCTGCTCAAGAATATGATGGCAGAACGTGTCCGATACAAGGCCTTTTGCGGTTGAAAAGACACCATATGCGCGAAAAGCGCTCACGTTTTGGCGATCATTACAAAGAATTAATCGTTAAAGTTAAGCGGTGCGCAACCGATGATTATTCCCCCGCCTGCCTGAGGACCGGCGCCGCCTTCTGCCCGAGAATTCGCCAAGTGCCGATGAGGCCGATGCCGACCGTCATGACGAGGGCGACGAGAAGGGTTCCGATCGCCACATCCGGCAGGAAGCTGGAGGGCAGTTTCATGATGCGGGCTACGACGAACCATGCGGAAACGCCGCCGGCAAAAAGCGCGAAGACGGCGGTGGCGAGGCCGAGCATCATATATTCGTAGGAGAAGGCGCGGATGAGCAGGTTTCGCGTGCCGCCCAGCGTCTTGAGGATGACCGCGTCATGGGTGCGGGCGCGGTTGCCGGCTGCAAGCGCGCCGGCGAGAACGAGGACGGAGGCTATCAGGGCGACGGCCGCAGCTGCGCGAATGGCGGTGGCAAGCTGGCCGACCAGCCGGTTCACGACATCGAGCGCGTCCTTCACGCGCACGCTGGTGATCGTTGGGTAGGTGTTGGTGACGGCGCGCAATATCCGGCCCTCATCGCCGGCGGTTGCGGAAGGATCGTCAAGGGTTGCGAGCCAGGCATGCGGTGCGCCGCGGAAGGTATTCGGCGAAAACACCATGACGAAATTGATCGACAGCGATTCCCATTCGACATTGCGCAGATTGGCGATCTTGGCCGTGATGCTGCGACCGAGCACGTTGACGGTGACCTTGTCACCGATCTTGAGGCCCAGATCCCCCGCCTCTTTCGCCGCGAAGGAGACCAGTGGCTCGCCGCTATAATCTGGCTGCCACCATGTTCCCTCCGTCAGCGTCGCGTTTTCGGGAACGTCCTGCGAATAGGTGATGCCACGGTCACCGCGCAGCAGCCAGCGCCCTCCCGGCGGCACCTCCATTTTCGTCACATCCGTGCCGTTCAGCGCCATGATGCGGCCGCGCAGCATCGGCACTTCGGTCAGGGTTCCCTCCGGCGCTTCCCGCTTCAGGAGATCGCGGAAGCCCTGAACTTCGCTGCCCTGAATATCCACGAAGAAGAAATTCGGCGCCTTTTCCGGCAGGCTGTCAGTCAGTTCACGGCGAAGATTGCCGTCGATCAGCGTTAGCGTCACGAGCAGGGTGAGGCCGAGGCCGAGGGAAAGAACGACTGACGGGGTGAGCGCACCGGGCCGGTGAATATTGCCGATCGCCAGACGAAGGGCTGCGGAGTGAACGCGCGGGCTGCGTTTGGCAATGGCCTTGACGCCGGAAGCCACCAGCCGCAGCACCACGAAGGCAAAGGCGATTGCCGCAAGGAAGACCGAGGCGATGAAACGGTCTTCCGCCGAAAAGATGGCCAGTGCGGCCAGCGCCGCCAGCAGAACGCCGGTTGCAGCGAGATAAGGCCAGGATGGCCAGCTGCCCTCCTCGAAACCCTGTTCGCGGAAAAGCGCCGTCGCCGGAACCTCGCGCGCCTGGCCGAGCGGCACGATGGCGAAGGCAAGCGTTGTCAGGAGACCGAACAGGGCGGCGAGACCGAGTGCGCCGGGATAAAAGGCAAGTCCTTCTGGCACCGGCAGCACACCTTCCAGAAACCGCATGGCGATAAGCGGCGCAACGGCGCCAACCACAAGGCCGATCACGATGCCGACGGTGGCAATGAAGGCGATCTGGAAGAGGTAGGTCATGGTGACCACCGAGGCCGGCGCACCCAGGCATTTCAGCGAGGCGATCGTGGTGCGCTTGGAATCGAGAAAGGCGCGAACGGCGTTGGCGACGCCGACGCCGCCGACGATAAGGGCTGTGAGGCCTACCAGTGTGAGGAATTGCGAGAAGCGGTTGACGTTTTCGGTGAGCGAGGGTGCTGCCCGGTCGCTGGTGCGGATGGACCAGCCGGCATCGGGAAAGGCCTTGTTGGCCGCATCGGTCATGGTTACCCGCGCTGACGGATCGTTCAACTTGATCTTGTAGGCGTGTTCGACGAGGCTGCCGGTCTGGACGAGGCCGGAGGCGAAGAGGGCATCGCGGCTGACGATGAGCCTTGGCGCAAAACCGAAACCGTCGGACAGCGCGTCCGGCTCGTCGACGACGGTGCCGGTCAATTTCAATTTCACATTGCCGAGCAGTATCTCATCGCCCACCTTGATACCGAGCCGTTCCAGCAGAAGTGGCGCGGCAATGGCGCCATAGGCGTCGCCATTGCCGGCCAGCAGTTCCGCCAAAGGTTGATTGGGATCGGCGACGAAAGTTCCATAGAGCGGGTAGGCGCCGTCTATGGCTTTCACTTCCGTCAAAGTCTGTTCGGAGCCGTCGGCAAGGCGGGCCATGGAGCGCAGCCCGGTGGAGACCGCGACGGTGCCAAGGCCGTCGAGATAGGCCTTCTCCTCCGCCGTTGCCTCCCTGTTGCGCAGTTCGAAGCGCACGTCGCCCGCCAGAATCGACTGGCCTTCGGTGGCAATCGCGCTGGTGACCGCACGCGAGACGGAATTGACCGCAGCGATGGCCCCTGTTCCAAGCGCAATGCAGGCGAGGAAAATGTAAAAGCCGCGCAGACCGCCGCGGATTTCGCGACGGGCGAGCCTTGCGGCGTTTCTGATATTGGCAAAAGACGGGAGAATGAATCCGGTCATGCCGATACCACCCGCGCTACCTGCGGTCTGGCGCTGTCGCCCTCGATCTCGCCGGAGCGCACCTTGATCTGCCGCGAGCAGCGGGCGGCGAGCGACGGATCATGGGTGACGAGCACCATGGTCATGCCGCGTTCGGCCTGTTTGGTAAACAGAAGATCGGCGATCTGCCTGCCGGTATCGGTATCGAGATTGCCGGTCGGTTCGTCGGCGATCAGCACGGCCGGTGAGGGGGCAAGCGCGCGGGCGATGGCGACACGCTGCTGCTCGCCGCCGGAAAGCTGGCCGGGATAATGGTTGAGGCGTTCGCCGAGACCGACGGCGACGAGTTCGCGCTTGGCAATCTCGAAGGGATTGGGAACGTTGGCCAATTCCAGCGGAACGGCGACATTCTCCAGCGCCGTCATATTGGCGATGAGGTGAAAGGACTGGAAAACAATGCCGATATTCCGGCCGCGAAAATCCGCCAGCGCGTCTTCGCCAAGCTTGTGCAGTTGCGTATCCGCAATGACGATTTCGCCGCTGTCCAGCCGCTCCAGACCGGCAAGCACCATGAGAAGCGTCGATTTTCCCGAACCGGAAGGGCCGACGATGCCGACCGCTTCGCCTTCGCCGATGGAAAGATCGATGTTCTTGAGAACGTGAACGGAGGCGGCGGCGTTACCGAGCGTGAGGTCGGCCTTCTTCAGCTCTATGATGCTTTTCGTCACAATTCTCGTTCCTATATAGGGGATGAAAACGGTCTGGCGGTGTCGATGCGGTCGGTATTTCAGACAATGCGAACCAAGTTAGGAAAGCCGTGATGAGATTTAAAGCTGCCCTGTTTCACTTCATCGTCATTTTCGCCGCCGCCTTTTCCGCCGCGTCCGCCATGGCGCAGGAGCGGACATTGCAACTGGTCGGCCTCGGCGACAGCCTCATGGCCGGGTACCAGCTTCCGCCCACCGACAGCTACACCGCACAGCTTGAAGCTGCATTAAAGGCGAAGGGCGCCAATGTCGCCATCGCCAATGCCGGCGTCTCCGGCGATACGTCCTCCGGTGGTCTGGCGCGGGCGGAATGGTCGGTTCCGGACGGCACGGACGGGGTCATTCTGGAGCTTGGCGCCAATGATGCACTGCGCGGTATTGCACCGGAACAGACGGAAAAGAACCTCGATACCATCATTTCCGGCTTTCAGAAGCGTAACATAGCCGTGTTGCTGGTCGGCATTATGGCGCCGCCGAACATGGGCGAGGATTATGCCGGGCGGTTCAATCCGATCTTCCCGAAGCTTGCCGAAAAATACAACCTGCCGCTTTATCCCTTCTTTCTGGACGGCGTCGTGACGGATGATGCGCTGAAGCTCGATGACAAGATGCACCCCAATACCAAGGGGGTGGCGATGATGGTCGAAAAATCTTTGCCGGCTGTTGAAAGCTTCATCAAGACAATCGGTGCGCAAAAAAAATAAGCACTTGCGCCCGTCTGCATTGCGTGATTCGCTATGCTTGTTCTGCCAAGAGATTCGGGGAGCTCGCCATGCCGAGACTGTTTACCGCCCTCGAAATTCCGCGCAATGCGGCTATGAGCCTCTCATTGTTGCGCGGTGGTCTGCCGGGAGCCCGGTGGATCGATGTGGAGAATTATCACATAACCCTGCGTTTTATCGGTGACATCGACGGGCGTACCGCCGATGAGGTCGTGGACAGGCTGGACCGGATCGACAGGCCGGAATTCCAGCTCAGCCTCACCGGCATGGGGTCCTTCGGTTCCAAGAAACCGCATTCCATCTGGGCCGGGGTCTCGCCCTCGCCGGAAATGCATGCGCTGCAGGCGGAGGTGGAGAGAATCTGCCAGAGGATCGGTCTCCCGCCCGATCCGCGCAAGTTCATGCCGCATGTCACGCTGGCGCGGCTGCGCTCTTCCCGCCTGGATGATGTGGTGCATTATCTTTCCGGACGCGGCAACTTCCGCACCTCGCCCTTCACGGTCGGCCGTTTCGTGCTGATGTCGTCGAAGGAATCGGTGGGCGGCGGGCCCTATATCGTGGAGGAGGCTTTCCCGCTTCACGAGGCGCGATCCAGCTCCATCTTTTCGAGCAACGATCTGCATCCTGCCAAGAGCATGTTGTAGACGGTCAGAAAACCGTCTTCACCGCCGAAATAGGGATCCGGGACGCTCTCGTGGTGTCCCGAAGCATAGTCCAGAAACAGGTGGATTTTGTGCCTGTGGTTTTCCGGCGACTTTTGAAGCAGTTTCGCCAGATTGCTCGTGTCCATGGCAAGGATGAGATCGAAGTTTTCGAAATCGGCCTGACTGACCTGCCGCGCGCGCTGCCCTGAAATATCGATGCCATGCTTGCGGGCTATCGCGATGGATCGACGATCCGGGGCATTGCCGGTATGCCAGCCGCCGGTGCCGGCGGAGTCGACCGTAAGTTGGCGGGATACGCCGTCTCCATCGGCAAGGTTTGTCAAAACGCCTTCGGCAAGTGGTGAGCGGCAGATATTGCCCATGCAGACAAAAAGAACAGCTATATGTTTCATGGAATATGCGTCGATCCGGTCGTTGAAGCGTTAATGGGTCTCAAGCGGAGGCAAGAGTCATGAAATATCCCAGACTTGAACCGGACGCCATCCGGCAGGCATTGTCGAAACTCGAGGGCTGGTCGCTGCGTGAAGACGGGGCGGCGATCGTTCGCTCCTTCAAGTTTTCGAGTTTTGCGGAGGCCTTCGGTTTCATGGCCGAGTCCGCACTTGTCGCGGAAAGGCTCAATCATCATCCCGAATGGTCCAATGTCTATTCGCGGGTCAAGGTCTGCCTCACCACCCATGATTCACAGGGTGTGACGGAGCGGGACTTTCTTCTGGCCGAAGCCATGCAGAAGGCGGCTGCGGGTCGGGGGAATTGAACGGCGCGCGTTCAGTCCCATATAATAGCCGTGACCGGAGGACCGTCGATCATGGATGATGTGAAAATCGGTGAAATTCTTCTGCCGGGCGAAGCCGACAAGCAGCAGGAGCGTGAGAATGTCGTGCGCGCCAAATTCTGGCCCAAGCTGAAGCGGGTGATGACGAAGGTTCCCTTCGCGCGCGACGCGGCTGCGGCCTATTATTGCGCGATCGACCGTGACACGCCGTTGCGCGCCAAGGGTATTATTCTGGCTGCCCTTGCCTATTTCATCATGCCCATCGATGCGGTGCCGGACATGCTGGCGGTCGTCGGTTTTACCGATGATATCGCGGTCATTACCGCCGCGCTCGCCATGATCCGCGCCCATATCAAGATGGAGCATTACGAGGCGGCTGACGCCATGCTGAAGCGCCAGCAGGAAGCCGGGTAACGTCTCTGTGATGTGTCCTTCCGGCAGAGCCCGGCGGGTGACAAATTCTTGCCTGAATTTATGTGTCTTACACACGAGGGAAGGGCGTGCCACGCCGTTCTCCTCAGGGCGTCGGGAAGTCGCCAATCTGTAACACCGCAAGACGTTTCCGGCATTTTATGCGTGTTGTTGACGGTTTGGTAACCGCTTTCCGACCACAATGAGAAAAGACGATCCGCACCTGAACGTGGCCGATCCAGAAAATGGAGCCCGCCGCTGCTTCGGGCCAATGGAAGACAATAACCCGGCAGGAAATTCTATGTTTGTAAGAAGTGTAGCAACCGCAGCGGCCATTTTGCTGACCAGCGTCGGCGTAGCATCTGCACAGTCGCCCACGCGCATCCAGCAGTTCAATGCCTGGGGTGCCTATTCGTACAAATCGGGCAACAGCACCGTCTGCTACGTTCTTTCCATTCCGACCTCCAAGGAACCGGCAAGTGTTGACCACGGCGATATCTTCTTCATCGTCTCGCAGCGCCCTGGCCAGAACATCTCCTATGAGCCGCAGGCCATGGTAGGTTATCCGCTGAAGCAGGGCTCCAAGGTCAATGTGACGATCGACAACAAGAACTTCGTCATGTTCACCAAGGACAAGGCCGCCTGGGTTGAGAACGCCGCTGAAGAGCCAGCTCTCGTCGCAGCGATGAAGAGCGGCAAGTCGATGACGGTGAAGGCGACGTCCGGTCGCGGAACCGGCACTTCCTACTCCTATTCGCTCTCGGGTATTTCGGCTGCTCTCAAGCAGATCGAGAGCTGCAAGTAACACGGACGCTTCATCGCGTTTGATAATGGCCGGTCCTCGACCGGCCATTTGCGTTTTTGCCAGTTTGATGCTAAAGGCGCGGCAACATTGACAGGCGGATGCGCGAAAAGTGCTCCGCCTTTGATTTTCTCGACATGCAGACGATTTTCCGCCTTTCCGACAGGCCGGTCGTGCGATGCATGGAACGATGGGATAACGTGATGTCCGTAATGCAAGCTTCTGCCGGTCTGGCAGTCAAAACCCCGCTGATCGCCAATAGCGATCTCATGTCCGGCAAGCCGTCGCTGATCGGCCTGACGCGTGAGGAAATGGGCGAGGCGCTGGCAGAAATCGGCGTGCCGCAGAAGCAGGTGAAGATGCGCGTCAGCCAGTTGTGGAACTGGCTTTATGTGCGCGGCGTCTCCGATTTCGACAATATGACCAATGTCGCCAAGGAACTTCGCGAGAAGCTGAAGGCGGCCTTCACCATCGCTCGCCCGGAAATCGTCGAGGAGCAGATCTCCAATGACGGCACCCGCAAATGGCTGATGCGTTTTCCGCCGCGCGGTGCCGGCCGCCCCGTCGAGATCGAGACGGTCTATATTCCCGAAGAAGGGCGCGGCACGCTGTGCATATCGAGCCAGGTGGGCTGTTCGCTGACCTGCTCCTTCTGTCACACCGGCACGCAGCGCCTGGTGCGCAACCTGACGGCGGAGGAAATTCTCTCGCAGCTTCTACTCGCCCGCGACCGGCTGGGTGATTTCCCTGATGGTTCTACGCCGGTCGGTGCCTATGTGCCGAGCGAAGGCCGCAAGGTCTCCAACATCGTGATGATGGGCATGGGCGAACCGCTCTATAATTTCGAGCACGTGAAGACCGCGCTCCTGATTGCCACCGACGGCGACGGCCTGTCGCTCTCCAAGCGTCGCGTCACGCTCTCGACGTCCGGCGTTGTGCCGGAAATCTTCCGCACGGGTGATGAGATCGGCGTGATGCTGGCGATTTCGCTGCATGCGGTGCGTGATGAGCTGCGCGACATGCTGGTGCCGATCAACAAGAAATATCCGCTGAAGGAGCTGATCGAGGCTTGCCGCAACTATCCGGGTCTTTCCAATGCCCGCCGCATCACCTTCGAATATGTGATGCTGAAGGACGTCAATGACAGCCTGGAAGACGCCAAGATGCTGGTGCAGCTTCTGAAGGGCGTTCCGGCCAAGATCAATCTCATTCCGTTCAACCCCTGGCCGGGCACGAATTACCAGTGCTCCGACTGGGCGCAGATCGAGAAGTTTGCCGATTTCATCAATCAGGCGGGTTATGCATCGCCGATCCGCACGCCGCGCGGCCGCGACATCCTTGCCGCCTGCGGTCAGCTGAAGTCGGAATCGGAACGCATGCGCAAGACCGAGCGACTGGCTTTTGAGGCGATGATGATCGCTAACCACGGCGCAGACGACTGAATAAGCCGCATTTGCGCCATAAAGCTGGGTTTCCGGCGGTTCTCCGATTGATTTCGGTCTGTCTTGTTCCTAGAAAGACGAAAACAGGGAACCAACAGGAGGATATCCATGCGCGCATTCATTCTGGCTCTCGCTGCCGCGAGCGCCATCGTTCTGCCGGCCAAGGCTGAAAACGTCACCGTTGCCGTCACCGCCATCGTTGAACATCCGGCGCTTGACGCCGCCCGTGACGGCGTCAAGGCTGCCCTTGCCGAAGCCGGTTACAAGGAAGGCGAGAACCTCAAGTTCCTTTATGAGTCCGCACAGGGAAATCCCGGCACCGCAGCGCAGATTGCGCGCCAGTTCGTGGGCGACGCTCCTTCGGTCATCGTGCCGATCTCCACGCCGTCGGCTCAGGCTGTCGTTGCGGCCACGCGTGATATCCCGGTCGTCTTCACGGCAGTTTCCGATCCTGTCGGCGCACAGCTTATAAAGAGCATGGAAAAGCCCGGTGGCAACGTGACCGGCCTTTCCGACATGCTGCCGGTTGGCGAGCACCTGGCGCTTATCAAGGAAATCTCCCCGAACGCCAAGTCCATCGGTTTCATCTACAACTCGGCCGAAGCCAATTCCGCCTCGACGCTCGCCCTGCTGAAGGCCGAAGCCGACAAGGCCGGCCTGAAGGTTGTCGAATCCGTCGCCACCAAGTCCGCTGAAGTTCAGGGCGCAACCCGCGCACTGGTCGGCAAGGCCGACGTGATCTACGTTCCGACCGACAATACCATCGTTTCTGCTTTCGAGGCGGCAGCCGGTGTTGCCTCCGAAGCGAAGATCCCGCTTTACGCTGCTGACACGGATTCCGTCGCGCGTGGCGCGGTTGCAGCCCTCGGCTTCAACTATTTCGACGTTGGCAAGCAGACAGGCGCCGTCGTTGTCCGCATCCTCAAGGGTGAAAAGCCGGGCGACATTCCGGCCACCGTGGCTGTCGGCACCGATCTCGTGATCAACAAGAAGGTTGCCGAAAAAGTTGGCGTCACCTTCCCTGAAAGCGTGACGAAGCGCGCCACCAAGGTCATCGACTGAACCGAAACATGACTGAATTGCGGGCGGCGGCATTCCGCCGCCCGTTTTACGTGGCACGAGACGGTGCCCGTATCCGCCTGATGGCGGCAATAACAAGGACATTACCGTGAGCCAAATCGCCTTCTGGGGTGCCGTGGAGCTGGGACTGGTCTTCGCTTTCGTGGCGATCGGCGTCTATCTCGCTTTCCGCGTACTCGATTTTCCGGACCTGACCGTGGACGGTTCGTTTCCGCTTGGCGCCGCCGTTGCTGCCGTGCTGATCATCGCCGGTCTGAATGCCTGGGTCGCGACGGCGATTGCCATGGTTGCCGGCGCTGCCGCGGGCATCGTGACCGCCACCCTCAATGTTCGTTTCAAGATCCTGAACCTGCTTGCCTCGATCCTGACGATGATCGCGCTGTTTTCCGTCAATCTTCGGGTGATGGGAAAGCCGAATGTGGCGCTGCTCAATCAGGACACGATGATTTCGCCGTTTTATGGCCTCGGCCTCTCCGAATATCTGGTACGGCCGCTCTTCGTTGGTGCGCTGGTGCTGATCGTGGTCATTCTCGTCTGGCGTTTCCTTGAAAGCGATGCGGGCCTCGCCATGCGGGCGACGGGTGCCAATGCGCGGATGGCGCGGGCGCAGGGCGTGAAGACCGGCAACCAGATCTATCTCGGCATGGCGCTCTCAAACGCGCTGGTGGCTCTTGGTGGTGCGCTGTTTGCGCAGACCAATGGTTTTGCGGATGTGACCTCCGGTGTCGGTACCATCGTTGTCGGGCTTGCGGCCGTCATCATCGGTGAGACGCTGTTTGGTGCACGTGGCATCCTGATCGCGCTGATCGGCTGTGTCTTCGGCTCCATCGCCTATCGTCTCGCCATTCAGCTCGCTTTGTCGAGCGATGTGCTGGGTCTCAAGGCGTCCGATCTCAATTTCGTAACGGCGGTATTGGTGGCCATTGCATTGATCCTGCCGCGACTGCGCCGTGGGGGAGCAACATCGTGATTTCGCTTTCCGATATCCAGGTCGTCTTCGGGCGCGGCACACCGCTGCAAAAGCAGGCGCTGGCCAAGATCGATCTCACCATCGAGGATGGCTCCTTCGTCACAGTCATCGGCTCCAATGGTGCGGGTAAATCCACGCTTCTCGGTGTTCTGGCCGGTGATGTCCTGCCAACGGCGGGTAAGGTGATGATCGGCGGCGCCGATGTCACCCGCAAGCCGACTGCCAGCCGGGCGGGACGGGTGGCGCGCGTGTTTCAGGACCCGCTGGCGGGCAGCTGCGGTGCGCTGACCATCGAGGAAAACCTGGCACTGGCGGCATCGCGTGGTGAACGCCGCGGCCTTCTGCCGGCGCTCGGGCGCGGCCGCCGGGAGTTCTTCAAGGAACGGATTGCTTCGCTCAATCTCGGTCTCGAAAACCGTTTGAAGGACCGTATGGACCTTCTGTCCGGCGGGCAGAGGCAGGCCGTGTCGCTTGTCATGGCGACGCTTTCTGGTTCGGACGTGCTGCTGCTGGATGAACATACGGCAGCGCTCGATCCCGGCATGGCGGAATTTGTGATGGAGCTGACCCGCAAGGTGGTGTCGGAGCGCAAGCTGACGACCCTGATGGTCACCCATTCCATGCGTCAGGCGCTGGATTACGGCACCCGCACGATCATGCTGCATGCCGGTGAAATTGTGCTCGACGTATCCGGTGACAGCCGTAAGGATCTCGAGGTCGAAGACCTGATCGAGATGTTCCGCAAGATACGCGGCCAGACGCTTGACGATGACGAGTTGCTTATCGGTTGATTATAGAAAAGGCGCCTTCCGGCGCCTTTTTATTTGCCCTCAGCGCGTTTGCGTGAAGAAAATCTTGACTGCGAAAAGCGAGAAGACGCCGGCGATCGTATAATCCAGCCCGCGCAGAACCTTCCGGTTGCGCTGCAGCCAGGCGGAGAGAACATCGGCGGCAATCACGATGCCGATACCGATCGGCAGCGCCACGATGATGGACCAGATGCCGAGGAAGATCAGCTTGCCGGTGACATGCGGATCGGAGGCGCTGACGAATTGCGGCAGGAAGGTCATGAAAAAGATGATGACCTTGGGGTTCAGCAGATTGACCCAGATGCCGTTCAGCAAGGCCGATTTCAGCGAGGCCTGCGCTTTTTCACCGGTGCTTTTCACCATCACGAAATCCGAGCCCTTGCGGATGGCCTGAATGGCGAGCCAGACCAGATAGGCAGCGCCACCGGTTTTCAGGATCATGAAGGCGGTCGGCGATGCGACGATGAGGGCGGCGACGCCGAAAGCGACCAGCATTGTGTGCACGGTGATGCCGATATTGGTTCCCACCAGCGTCATGAAACCTGCCGCGCGGCCTTCACGCAAAGAGCGGCTGATCCAGAGCGTCATGTCGGGCCCCGGCGTCACCGCCAGAAGCAGAATGGCAATGGTGAAGGCGATCAGTGTTGGCAGGCTCGGAACGAAATCCATCGCGGCACCCGTAAAATTTGGAGATTGCCGTTGCTTAACGCGGTTTCGCGTTTCTGCCAATGTTTTTGCGCGACAATGCGCCTGTCGGGGAGGATAGCCGCCGTACCCTTTCAAGCACGGCGACTGGGAATTCAGTTTTTCAGGAAGCTGGTGAAGGCGGCGGAATATTCCGTGTGCCAGCGCGAAAGCGGCGGGCGGTTCTGGACGATATCATAGGCGGCCCAGAGAATGCGTTTTTCATCCGTCGGGCGATCCACCTCGCCATCCGGGCAGAGAATGTAGAAATCGCCCCGGCCGATGCTCTCGATCATGAAATCGACGGTTTGTTCGCCGGTCCAGGCGCCCTCCGGCTTTTCCGTCCTGCCATGGGCGGTGAGACCCGTGAAAACGAAACCGGGTATCAGCAAATGGGCGGAAACTGCGCCGTTCGGAATATTGCGCAGCTCGTGCTGAAGCGCTTCCGTGAAGGTTTTGACGCCTGACTTCGAGACGTTGTAGGCCGGATCACCGGGAGGCGTGGTGATGCCCTGTTTTGAGCCGGTGTTGATGATGAGCGCTGGCTCGCCATGGGCGATCATGCCTTGACCGAAAACGCGGCTGCCGTTCACCACGCCCATCAGATTGACGCCGATAATCTTTTCCCAATTGGCCTGCGGTCCGAAGATGGCGCTGCCCGGCTGAATGCCGGCATTGTTCATGAGGACGTGGACGCGCCCGAAACGCTGGATCACGGCGCGTTCCAGCGCCTCCAGCTCATCGAGTTTCGATACGTCGGTTGGGATTGTGACGATCTGCGCTTCGCCGTCCTTGGCGACGGCAAGAATATCCGCATGGGCTGCGGCGAGCTTTTCGCCATCGAGATCGACGAGCACGACGCTCATGCCGAAACCGGCGAATTTGCGGGCGGCGGCGAGTCCGATGCCGGATGCCGCACCGGTGATGACAGCGACATTATCTTCCTTGAATGCGGGGTGGATGGTCGTCATAGGTTTCTCCTTCGCGTCGTTTCTGCTGTTTCCAGCGGTTTGCAACGTTGCCTGAACCTGAGTGGCTTCATTCACGGTCTTCAAGTCGATCGCGCCGCTTTATGATAAAGCGCGAATTTTCTAAATGCATGTGACAATTGCTTCGTTCCCATCGGTGCGGCCGGTGATCACCTGTCGTCATGCGCGCCCATCAATTGTTTTGTCGCTTATCTCACGGAAAAGCGCTTCACACATTTCGGGTTGCACTGTAAAAGTGCCGAAATCCCAAGGAAATGGCGGTGCCCTGATGCCGTCATCATGCAGATGGACATCACTATGGCACTTCCGAAAGACGTTAAGAAAGTCGTTCTCGCCTATTCCGGCGGCCTCGACACCTCGATCATCCTGAAATGGCTTCAGACGGAACTCGGCGCTGAAGTCGTGACCTTCACCGCCGATCTCGGCCAGGGCGAAGAGCTTGAGCCGGCGCGCAAGAAGGCCGAGATGCTGGGCATCAAGGAAATCTTCATCGAGGACGTCCGCGAAGAATTCGTGCGTGATTTCGTCTTCCCGATGTTCCGCGCCAACGCCGTTTATGAAGGCGTCTATCTGCTCGGCACGTCGATTGCCCGTCCGCTGATTTCCAAGCACCTGATCGAGATCGCCAAGAAGACCGGCGCCGACGCCATCGCCCATGGCGCCACCGGCAAGGGCAACGACCAGGTTCGTTTCGAGCTTTCGGCCTATGCGCTGAACCCGGACATCAAGATCATCGCGCCCTGGCGCGACTGGACGTTCAAGAGCCGTACCGACCTCCTGAACTTCGCCGAACAGCACCAGATTCCGGTCGCCAAGGACAAGAAGGGCGAAGCGCCTTTCTCCGTCGACGCCAACCTGCTGCACTCCTCTTCCGAGGGCAAGGTTCTGGAAGATCCGGCACAGGAAGCGCCGGAATATGTGCATATGCGCACCATCTCGCCGGAAGCGGCTCCGGACAAGGCAACCGTCATCAAGGTCGGTTTCCGCAAGGGTGATGCCTGCTCCATCAACGGCGTTGAAATGTCGCCTGCGACGCTTCTTGCCACGCTCAATAATTACGGCCGTGAAAACGGCATCGGTCGTCTCGATCTGGTCGAGAACCGCTTCGTTGGCATGAAGTCGCGCGGCGTTTACGAAACACCCGGCGGCACCATCCTGCTTGCCGCGCATCGCGCCATCGAATCCATCACGCTCGACCGGGGTGCAGCGCACCTCAAGGACGAGCTGATGCCGCGTTATGCCGAGCTGATCTATTACGGCTTCTGGTTCTCGCCGGAGCGCGAGATGCTGCAGGCCCTGATCGACAAGAGCCAGGAACATGTGGAAGGCGAAGTGACGCTGAAGCTCTACAAGGGCAATGTCATGGTGACCGGCCGCGAAAGCGCCAAGTCGCTTTATTCCGACGCGCTGGTGACCTTCGAAGACGACCACGGCGCTTACGACCAGAAGGATGCTGCGGGCTTCATCAAGCTCAACGCGCTGCGCCTGCGCACGCTGGCCAAGCGCAATCTCAGCAAGTAATTCTGCTCACGTGAAGATGATGAAACCCGCTGACGGCGACGTCGGCGGGTTTTTTATGTCTCTTTTCTGGAGATGATACGGAAGCCGATATAGCTCGCGACGGCTGTGAATTCCATCACCGGGATGATGATGCCGAAACCGGTCAAGGGCGAACCGATGAGCGAGGCGGCAGCGCCGCCCGCAAAACCCGATCCCATCTGGATGAAACCCATCATCGCCGAGGCCGAACCGGCGATATGCGGGAAGGGTGCAAGCGCCGCCGTCACCATCGAGGGTGTCAGCAAGGCGATACCGACCGTTGCAACCGCCACAGGCCCCATGATGGAGAGGAAGGACGGCGGTATCAGGAAGACCGACAGCAGGATGAGCAGACCGCCCGCTCCTGAAAAGCAGAGGCCGAGCATGACGGAACGGCGATCACCCAGTCGCGGTGCGATGTAGCGCAGGGCGATGGAGCCGAAAAAATAAGCGCCGGTCTGCATCAACATGCCGATGCCGAAAGCGGTGGGCGTCAGGCCGACTGTGTTGATGAGAATGAAGGTCAGCATGGTGGCCTGCGCATAAAGCGCGCCGATGGAGCCGCCAAGTACCAGTGCGGCCAGAAGAAAACGCGGCTCGGTCAGCAAGGTGCCGTAGGCCGACAGGAGCCGGCGGGGGCGGATCAGGCCTTTGTCGGGGACCGTCGTTTCGCGCAGGAAAACCACGACGGCGAAAATGGCGACGGCACCGAGGCCGGCCATCAGGAAAAACACGGATTTCCAGCCGAAAGCCGCAAGTGAAAGTCCGCCGATCGCCGGTCCCATGGCGGGGCCGATGGCCAGCATGATGCCGATGAGGTTCATGATGCTGGAGGCTTCCGCGCCGGTGAACTGGTCGCGGACGATGGCGCGCGCCACCGTCATGCCGACGGAGGCGCCGATGCCCTGAATGAGCCGGGCGAAAAGCAGCACTTCAATCGTCGGGGCAAAAATCGCCAGCAGCCCGCCGCCCAGAAAGATCGAAAGGAAAGCGAGGCTCGCCCTGCGTCGCCCGAAGGCGTCGGAAGCCGGCCCGGCGAGCAGCTGTGCCATGGCAAAACCGGCAAAATAAAGCGAGAGGCTGAGCTTTATCGCGGATTCGTTTGTGGCGAAAACCCGTGTCAGTTCCGGCATGGCCGGCGTATAGATCGCCATGGAAATCGGCGCCAGCGCCGTCAGCAACGCGCCGAGCAGGGCCGTGCGTTTTGTCGACATGATCGGTTCTGGCGGCATTGCGGTCAGCAGCTCTGGCCCGGCTGTTCCGGCTGGAGATTGTTGCGAAGCGTCTGCAGGAAGTCACGGAGAAGCGCGACCTCTTCTTCGTTCAGGCCCCGCGTGGCGTGACGCACCAGTTCATCGATTTCCTGGCGCACGGCTTCCAGCATCTCGGTGGAGTTTTTCGTCAGCACGATGCGCTTGGAACGCCTGTCCTGCGGGTCCTGCTGGCGCTCGATGAGGTCGAGGGATTGCAGCTTGTCGAGATAGGCGCAGATGGTCATGGGCTCGATGCCGAGGCGGGCGGCAATATCCGACTGCTTGCTGCCATCGACGGCGGCAACCGTCAGTAATGCGCGCGCTTCGCCGGGCGTCAGGCCCAGGCCGGCTTCAGAAATTCGGCGCTCAAAAGCACTGTTCAGCAGGCGTGCGCCGCTGTTCAGCAAAAATGCCAGTGAGTCTTTTTCGCGTTTCGTGCCCATGCTTCGCCTTTTCGTAAGTCAGCCTTACTAAATTCCGGGCGATAATCAATGGTGCACAAATCATATTGTCGAAAATCGAGTAAAGTATGCGTCAATTCGGTTATTGGATGGCCCGTAACATAGTCGACAATTGTTACGCCGAAGCAAAAAGACCGGAGTTTCTGCGTTTTTTCCACATCGCCTGTCATCTGCGCCCGGCATATTGAATTGGCGGTGGAGGCGTGCCCATATGGGTTTTAAATCGGAATTGCACAAGGAAGACGAAATGCCATTGAAGACCGCGCTTTATCCCGCACTCGTCCACTGGAACGGCCATAATGGTCTGCCAAAATTCGATGCGGTCAAGGATGAGAATTTCGCGCCGGCCTTCGATGCCGCCCTTCTGTCCCACGAGCAGGAAATCGACGCGATTGCCGGCAACCTGGAAGCGCCGAGTTTCGTAAACACGGTGACCGCACTCGAAATCGCCGGCGATGATCTTTCGCGCATTTCGTCGCTGTTCTGGAACAGGGCAGGCGCCAATACCAATGGTGTGATTCAGGCGCTGGAGCGGGAGATCGCTCCGAAAATGTCGCGGCATTATTCCAAGATCGGCATGAACGAGGCGCTGTTCAAACGCATCGACACATTGTGGGAAAAGCGCGAGACGCTGGGGCTCTCGGGTGAGGAAAAGCGGGTTCTCGAGCGGCACTGGAAGGGTTTCGTGCGTTCTGGCGCAAAATTGCCCAAAGACCGGCAGGAGCGGCTGGCCGCGATCAACGAGGAACTCGCCGGTCTCGGTGCCAGGTTCGGTCAGAACGTGCTGGCGGATGAAAAGAACTGGAAGCTCCTGCTTGTCAACGAGGAGGAACTGGCCGGCATTCCCGGTTTCCTGCGCGATGCGATGGCGGGGGCTGCCCGCGAGCATGGCGAGGACGGCAAATTTGCCGTTACGCTTTCCCGCTCGATCATCGAGCCCTTCCTGACATTTTCCGAGCGCCGCGACCTGCGCGAACAGGCCTTCAAGGCCTGGGTGGCGCGCGGTGAAAATGGCGGCGAGACCGATAATCGCGAAACCGTCCACCGCACGCTTGAACTGCGCGAGGAAAAGGCAAAACTTCTCGGTTATGCGAATTTCGCTGCTTACAAGCTCGATGACACGATGGCGAAGACGCCGGATGCGGTAAGCGGTCTTCTCGGCCAGGTCTGGGAAAAGGCTGTTCGTCGCGCCGGTGAGGAAGAGGCTGAACTTGCAGCCATCATCGCTAACGAAGGCAAGAACCACGAGGTGCTGCCATGGGACTGGCGGCATTATGCCGAAAAGCTCCGGGCGCAGAAATTCAATTTCTCCGAGGCGGAACTGAAGCCCTACCTGCAACTGGAAAAGATCATCGAAGCCTGTTTCGATGTGGCCGGGCGGTTGTTCGGGATTCACGCGGTCGAGGTCAAAGGCGTTGCCGCTTACCACCCGGATGTGCGGATTTTCGAGATCCGTGACGGCAAGGGCGATCTGAAGGCCATGTTCCTCGGCGATTATTTCGCCCGCCCCTCCAAACGGTCCGGCGCATGGATGAGCTCCTTCCAGTCGCAGCATAAGTTGCCGCTGAAGAATGGCACGGTCGGTGAAATCCCGATCATCTACAATGTCTGCAATTTTGCCAAACCGGCGGAGGGAAAACCGGCGCTGCTTTCGCTTGATGATGCACGCACGCTGTTCCATGAATTCGGCCACGCCTTGCATGGCATGTTGTCCGATGTCACTTATCCTTCCGTATCCGGAACGGGCGTCTCGCGCGATTTCGTCGAATTGCCGTCGCAGCTTTACGAACATTGGCTGACGGTGCCGGAAATTCTGGAAAAATACGCCCTCCATTACGAAACCGGTGCGCCGATGCCGAAGGCGCTGCTGGACAAGGTTTTGGCCGCTCAGACCTTTAATGCCGGTTTCAGCACGGTGGAATTCACCTCTTCGGCGATTGTCGACATGGCCTTTCACACCCGCGACAGCGTTGCCGATCCGATGGCCGTGCAGGGTGAGGTGCTCTCCAGCCTCAATATGCCGAAATCCATCGTCATGCGGCACGCGACGCCGCATTTCCAGCATGTGTTCTCGGGCGATGGTTATTCCGCCGGTTATTATTCCTACATGTGGTCGGAAGTTCTCGATGCCGATGCCTTTGCCGCTTTCGAGGAAACCGGCAATGCCTTTGATGGCGAGATGGCGCGCCGGCTGAAGGATAATATCTATTCCGTCGGCGGATCGATCGATCCCGAGGAGGCCTATCTCGCCTTCCGCGGCAAGATGCCAAGCCCGGATGCGATGCTTTCGAAGCGCGGTCTCCTATAAGAGACTGTCATAATTCTCAGCTAGAAGCTGAGCGCAGGGGGCTTATGATATGAGCCCCCCTTTCGCATTTGCAAAAAAAAGGTTATGAGCGCGCCAAACTAAATTGGCGTTTCTCATCAATATAGCGCCCAACCTCAGAGATTTTGAACAATGGCACTTCGCAACATCGCGATCATCGCGCACGTTGACCATGGAAAAACGACGCTTGTTGACGAGCTTCTGAAGCAGTCCGGCTCGTTCCGCGATAACCAGCGCGTTGCAGAGCGCGTGATGGACAGCAACGACCTCGAAAAGGAACGTGGTATCACCATTCTCGCCAAGGCGACCTCGGTGGAGTGGAAGGGTGTTCGCATCAACATCGTCGACACCCCCGGCCACGCCGACTTCGGCGGCGAAGTTGAGCGTATCCTGTCGATGGTGGATGGCGCGATCGTTCTGGTCGATAGTTCCGAAGGTCCGATGCCGCAGACCAAGTTCGTGGTCAGCAAGGCGCTGAAGGTTGGTCTGCGCCCGATCGTCGCGATCAACAAGATCGACCGTCCGGATGGCCGTCATGAAGAAGTCATCAACGAAGTCTTCGACCTCTTCGCAAACCTCGATGCGACCGACGAGCAGCTCGACTTCCCGATCCTCTACGGTTCTGGCCGTGACGGCTGGATGAACGTCAACCCGGAAGGCCCGAAGGATCAGGGTCTCGCGCCCTTGCTCGATCTGGTTCTCGAACATGTTCCGGAGCCCAAGGTCGAAGAAGGTCCGTTCCGTCTGATCGGCACGATCCTCGAAGCCAACCCCTTCCTCGGTCGTATCATCACCGGCCGCATCGCTTCCGGTTCGATCAAGCCGAACCAGGCTGTGAAGGTGCTTGGCCAGGATGGCAAGACGATCGAAACCGGTCGTATTTCCAAGATTCTCGCATTCCGTGGTATCGAGCGCACGGCCATCGATGAAGCCCATGCTGGCGACATCGTCGCCATTGCCGGTCTCTCCAAGGGTACGGTCGCCGATACCTTCTGTGATCCGTCCGTCACCGAGGCGATGACCGCGCAGCCGATCGATCCGCCGACCGTCACCATGTCGTTCATCGTTAACGACAGCCCGCTTGCCGGCACCGAAGGCGACAAGGTTACGAGCCGCGTTATCCGCGACCGTCTGTTCAAGGAAGCCGAAGGCAACGTTGCGCTGAAGATCGAAGAGGCCGAAGGCAAGGATTCGTTCTTCGTTTCCGGCCGTGGCGAATTGCAGCTGGCGGTTCTGATCGAAACCATGCGTCGCGAAGGCTTCGAGCTTGCCGTTTCGCGTCCGCGCGTTGTGATGCACAAGGACGAGAACGGCACCCTGCTGGAGCCGATCGAAGAAGTCGTGATCGACGTTGACGAAGAGCATTCCGGTGTCGTCGTTCAGAAGATGTCCGAGCGCAAGGCTGAAATGGCCGAGCTCCGTCCTTCCGGCGGCAATCGCGTTCGTCTGAAGTTCTACGCTCCGACCCGTGGCCTGATCGGCTACCAGTCGGAACTGCTGACCGACACGCGCGGTACGGCCATCATGAACCGTCTGTTCCACGACTATCAGCCCTTCAAGGGCCAGATTGCCGGTCGCGTCAACGGCGTTCTGCTGTCCAACGGTTCGGGCGAGGCTGTTGCCTACGCCATGTTCAACCTGGAAGATCGCGGCCCGATGATCATCGAGCCGGGTGAAAAGGTTTATGCCGGTATGATCATCGGTATTCACACGCGCGACAACGATCTCGAAGTGAACGTGCTGAAGGGCAAGCAGCTGACCAACATCCGCGCCGCCGGCAAGGATGAAGCCGTCAAGCTGACGCCGCCGATCCGCATGACGCTCGACCGCGCTCTTTCCTGGATCCAGGAAGACGAGTTGATGGAAGTGACGCCGAAGTCGATCCGTCTGCGCAAGATGTTCCTCGACGCAAATGACCGCAAGCGTTTTGAAAAGGCCAAGCTCGCAATCTGATTGCGGTTGGTCATCACGAATGCAAAAAACCCGGCCTTGTGCCGGGTTTTTTTATGCATTCGTTTTTATGTGTGCATGAGTCGAAAGGCGCTTGTGTCGAAGGTTAAGGATGCGTTAATTTTTTCTGGTCGTCCACATGAATAGGCTGTGGGTAAGCCTGCCGGCGTTAACCTTTATGACTGGCAAGTTTCCGTGGCCGGGGCCAGAATCGCGTTATGAAAACGTTATCCATCGATGTTCGCCGTGCCGAGCCGCATGATGCGCGCGCCATCTCCGAGGCGCACCGTCTGTCGTGGCAACAGGCCTATGCGGGGCTGATCCCGCACAGGCCGTTGACGCAGATGCTGGAGCGTCGCGGCGAAATCTGGTGGAGGAAGGCGACCAAGGGCTCCGCGACCATGCTGGTGGTGGAAGTGGCAGGTGTGGTTGCCGGATATGCGACGCTGGGTCTCAGCCGCGCGCGCGGGCTGCCGCATGATGGCGAGATTTACGAAATTTATCTCCGTCCGGAATATCAGGGTATCGGGCTCGGCTCGCTGCTGTTCACGGAGGCCCGCAGACTGCTGACCTCACTCGGCTGCAACGGCATCGTCGTCTGGTGCCTCGAGGACAGCGATGTCGCCAATCGCTTTTTCCGGTCGCATGGCGGCCGCGATATTGCCGAAGGCATGGAAGATTTCGATGGCACCTCGCTGCGAAAGGTCGGCTTCGTCTGGAACTGACGAAGACGCCGGCGATAGGCAATTGCGATGGCCTCAAATCCGGCATTCTGCCTTATCAGCCCAAACCCATGTTGCAATGCGGCGACTTTCCCAGTATCGAAAACCAAATCCAACCCGTCGAATGAGGGAAGCGAATGCGTATCGATGCAATTTCCGTAGGCAAAAATCCGCCGGAAGACGTGAATGTTATCGTTGAAGTGCCGGTTGGCGGCCAGCCGATCAAGTACGAGATGGACAAGGATGCCGGTGCGCTGATCGTCGATCGCTTCCTCTACACGCCGATGACCTATCCGGGTAACTATGGCTTCGTGCCGCACACCCTGTCCGACGATGGCGACCCGATCGACGTTCTTATCTGCAACACCCGCCCGCTGGTTCCCGGCTGCGTCATCAATGTTCGCCCCATCGGCGTAATGATCATGGAAGATGATGGCGGCAAGGACGAGAAGATCCTCGCCGTACCGGTTCCGAAGCTGACGCGCCGTTACGACAAGGTCCACAATTACACCGACCTGCCGGAAATCACCCTGAAGCAGATCGAGCACTTCTTCGAACACTACAAGGATCTGGAGCCCGGCAAGTGGGTGAAGATGGGCGGCTGGCAGAATGTCGACGTCGCCAAGAAACTGATCGTCGAAGCCATCGAGCGCTACAAGGCGCAGGGCTGATTCGGTCTAAAGCTTTTTAAAACGCTCTTCGAAATCCTCCGGTTCGGTATCGATCCGGAGGATTTTTTTGCGCGCTGTTTCGCCTGAAACGAAGCTGATGGAAGATTTGGGCAGGCCGAGTTTTTTCGCCAGCAAAACAATCAGCGCCTTGTTGGCCTTGCCGTCTTCCGGCACGGCGCTGACGCGGGCCTTCAGATGCGCGTGTCCATCCGCATCCTGCTCCACGCCGTCGATGGCATCCCGCCCGCCATTCGGGGTGAGGCGGACGGACAGGCGGATATGATCGCCGTGTTTTAGCCAGCAGCTGCTCAAGCGAACATCGGGTAAAGCGTGTTCCACATGAAGGAGCGGATGAAGAAGATAATCAACAGCACGATGATCGGTGAAATGTCGATGCCGCCGAGATTGGGCAGAATGCGGCGGATGGGGCGCAGAACCGGTTCCGTGACATTGACCAGGAAACTCCCGATGGCGTTCACGAACTGGTTGCGGGAATTGATGACGTTGAAGGCGTAAAGCCAGGAAAAAATAGCGCTGGCGATCAGCACCCACGTATAGAGGTTCAAGGCCAGATCGATGGTCTGAAACAGGGCAAGCATCAATATCTCCGTATCTTGGTTGCAAGACATTTAGACATTGACGCGTGAACCGGCAAGTGTTCCGCCAGATCGTAATGATCTTTGGTCGGATCGACCGGCGATCGTCACGATCTGGTCCATGGCCTGGCAGCGGGATTTCAGGCGAAAACCGCTCACACTTTTCGCCATCCCGCTGGCGAGGGCTAGCGATTCTTGTCATATCGCTCTATTGCAAAGCTCTCATATTGTCTCGCGAGCACCTAGCCGATGTCCCTGCCTTCTGCCGAAAACCGCTTTGGCGCATTCCGGCATAGTTCCTATCGCCGCTTCTTCAGCGCCCGGTTTTTCTCGGCCTTCGCCATCCAGATCGTCAGCGTCTCCGTCGGCTGGCAGATGTATGAGGTAACAGGCAATGCCTTTTATCTCGGCCTGATCGGTCTTTTCCAGTTTCTGCCATCGTTGCTCCTGATCCTGGTGACCGGAACGGTCGCCGACCGGCACAATCGCCGCCGCATCATGGCCATATGCCTGCTGATGGCGGCGCTCTGTGCTGCGGCGCTCCTCGGTCTCACGTTGACGCATAGTTTTTCCCCCTGGCCGGTCTTTGCCATTCTCGTCGTCTTCGGCATTGAGCGGGCCTTTATGGGACCGGCGGTCCAGTCGCTGGCGCCCAATCTCGTGCCGGTCGAGGACTTGCCGAATGCCATCGCCTGGAATTCGTCTTCCTGGCAGATGGCATCGATTCTTGGACCGGTTGCCGGTGGTCTGCTTTATGGCCTCGGTGCGTCCGTCGCCTATAGCGTGGCGTTCGTGCTGTTCATCGTATCTGCAACGCTTGCGGTCGCTATCCGCAAACCGGAACAACGCGGACCGGCAAAAGCCATCAGCCTCGAAACCATGCTGGCAGGGTTCAAATTCATCTCGCAGGAGGGGATCGTTCTTGGAGCGATCTCGCTCGACCTTTTCGCCGTCCTGCTGGGTGGTGCTGTTGCGCTGATGCCGATCTTTGCCAAAGAAGTGCTGACACTCGGACCATGGGGCCTCGGGCTTTTGCGTGCGGCTCCCGGCATCGGGGCTATCACCGTTGCGGTCATTCTGGCGTTCAAACCCATCCGGCACCATGCGGGCCTGCTGATGTTTGTCGGTGTCGGTCTCTTCGGCGTTTCCACCGTGGTCTTCGGGCTTTCACAAACCGCGTGGCTCTCCATCGCCGCGCTGGTGGTCATGGGCGCATCGGACATGGTGTCGGTCTATGTGCGTGAAACACTGATCGCGCTCTGGACGCCGGATGAGGTGCGCGGGCGCGTGAATGCGGTGAACATGGTGTTCGTGGGGGCATCAAACGAATTGGGTGAGTTCCGCGCCGGCACCATGGCCCATGTCGTGGGGGCGGTTCCGGCCGTCGTCATCGGCGGGGCAGGCACGCTTGCTGTGGCGGTCATCTGGGCGCTCGGTTTTTCCAAGCTGCGCAAGATCGACAATCTGGACGCGCCGCATTGAGGGTACAAGGTCTCAGCGCTGCGCCTTGCCTTCGAAGACCAGATCGAGAAAATTGCCGAGCCATGCTCTGAGCGGTGTGTCGAACAGCATGCGGCCTTCCAGATGCTGGCTGCCGACCTGCGCATTGGGCATGCCGAAACGCTGCGCGCCGCGCACCACCCAGCTATGCATCATGGCGCGGGTGAGTTCTGCGTGAAACTGCAGGCCCCAGGCATTTTTTCCATAACGATAGGCCTGGTTGGGATAGGTCTCACCGGAGGCCAGAAGCTCAGCGCCACGCGGCAGTTCAAAGCCTTCCTTATGAAAATGATAGACCATCTTTGGCCAATGCGGCATTAAAAGCCGCCCATGTTCGGTGGCGTGAAGCGGATACCAGCCGATTTCCACCTTGCCATCCCTGTCGGCCTCGACCCTGCCGCCCAGATGTTTGGACAGCATCTGCGCGCCGAGACAGATGCCGAGAAAGGGCTTGTTTTCCTTCAGCGGCACCTTCAGCCAGTCGATTTCGGCTTTGACATAATCATGTGGGTCATTGGCGCTCATCGGGCCGCCGAAGATGATGGCGCCGGCGTGTTTTTCCAATGTCTGCGGCAGGTCATCGCCGAGCGCTGGGCGCCTTACATCGAGGCGATACCCCTTTTCCACCAGCATCTGGCCGACGCGACCGGGCGTGGAACGTTCCTGATGCAGGACGACAAGCAGCGAAGGTTGTTCTTTCTGTTGCCTGGAGGGGTCAAACAGCATCGTCTTCGTTTTCGCTTTCTTCAGCGGGCCCGGACCTCGTGGCGGCCTGCTGACGTTGCAGAACCCTGTCGCGCACGGAAACACCAAGCAGATCGGCGACTCGCCAGATCACATGATCTTCCATTTCGCTTCGTTCGCCGTCAGCGTAAACAATATCCCATAATATGCCAATAAGCTCCACGCGCTGATCTTCATCGAGATGGCGGCGGATATCGGTGGTGAAGCGGTAATAATCGACGGCTTCCTTGCCGGCCTCCTGGCCGGCGGCGAGAAGGGCATCGAGTTTGCCGCTGTCGAGATGATAATAATCCTGCAGGATTTCGCGCAGGCGATCACGTTCGCTTTTCGAGACGGTGCCATCCGCTTCCATCACCTGGAAACAAAGGGCGGCGACTGCCACCCTCAGATCGTCCGGGCTGAAATCACCCGCATGCGGACCGACGAGGTTTTGAAGAAACGACTGTATTTGATGGAACATTGATCGCCTGTTCGTCAAAAGAGTTTGAGCCGGGTCTTGGGGTCGGCTTCCGCGGCGGGTTTCTTGACGCCCGGATCATCCGGTGCGCCGCCGAAAAATGGCACGGCTTCCGCCTTTTCATCCGGTTGATCGGCTTCCGCCGGCGCTTCGATTGTGACGGGCTTCTTTTCCTTCGGGGCTGATACGATCGGCTTCACCTCGATCGGCGCAGCCGGGGCGGGTTTCGGTTCCGCGCGGGTCTCGGGCGCGGCTTCGACAATGATCGTCTTTGCAGCCGGTTCGGCCCGTGCTGGTGCTGCGGCAATCGCGTTTTCGATCGCAAGATCCTCGACGGGACCTTCGAGTTGGCCGAAGGGCGCTTTCCATTCGAAGGCGTCGAGACGACCGGTGACGGGCGAAACGGGCAGCCATTTTTCAGAGACGATGCCATCGGCAACCCAGGCGGGGTCTCGCGGCGCGCGCAGCGCCTGCGCCATCCAGTAGCGCACCCGGCCCTGATCGCCGGTTTCGGCCTCCTCGATATCGGCCATCAGCAGGAAGATGCTTTCACGCGGTTCGATCCGGGCGGCGGCCTCGGCCTTGGCCCGCGCCTTGGCGAATTCCTTGGCATCGAGTGCTGCCTGCGCCACGGCGAACAGGGATTCGATATTGTTGGGTTTCAGGCTTTCCAGCCGCTCGGCGCGTTTCAGCCGGTCGATGGCGGTGTCGCCACTGCGGGCGCGGACATAAAGCTCGGCGATCTGCGGATGTGGATCGTTCTTCCACACCGGTTCCAGAACCGTTGCCGCCTTGCGCAGATTGTCTTCACGCAGATAGGATTTCGCCGCGATCAGCGCCGCCGGCACGAGGCCTTTTGCGAGCTTGAGAGCCTGCTTGGCATCCTCGCGCGCACCGACCGGATCGCTTTCCAGCTTCTCGCCTGCCTTGGCGGTGAGAAGCACGGCTTTCAGCCGTTCCGCTTCACCACGCTCGATCACGCTTGCCGCCTTCTGCTGGTCGAGCAGGCGGATGGCATCGTCCCATTGCCCATTGCGGCAGCGGTTTTCCAGCGTTGCCTGTGCTGCCCAGGGCAGATAGGGGGCTTTTTCCGCTGCATCCTCGGCATATTGCTGGGCGGCCTCATAAGCTCCCTGTCGGCGCGCCTCTATATACAAGCCACGAAGCCCCAGCTCGCGGGTTTCCGGATCTCGGGCCATGGCTTCGAATTTGCGCCGCGCCTCGTCATATTTGCCTTCGATCAGATCGGCCTGCGCATCCAGCAGGTGGATGAGTGGTTCCTGATCGGCGCTAAGCAGCCCCTGCGTGCGGGCCGTCATCTTGCGGGCGAGGATGGCATTGCCGGCGCCGGCGGCGATGAGGCCGGTGGACAGGGCCTGATAACCGCGGTCACGCTTGCGGGCGCGAAAATAACGGCGGGCGGCATTGGGCGAGGTCCAGATGGCGTTGACGACCCACCAGACCAGCATGACGGCGGCAACCAGCGCCGCGATGATGGAGGCGGCAACCATCAGGCTCATTTCGATCAGCTGGCCCTGCCAGACGATGGAGAGCACGCCCGGCCTGTCCGCCAGCCAGGAGAAACCGAAACCGAGCGCCAGAACGATAACGGCGAAAGTCAGAATTCTGGTCATGCCCTTACCCCTGCCTGCCGGTGCTGGTGATGGCACGGTTCAACGTGCCTCCCACCAGATTTTCGACCTCGATACGCGCATCCAGAGATTTCTTGTAGTCGGCGGATGCCGCCTTGGCCGCCTCGGGAAGCCCGTTCCATTCAAGCGCTGCGCCCTGCAGATCGCCGTTGCGCAGCTTGTTTTCCATGCGCGCGATCACCGCGTCGGGGGTCTCACCCTCGATATTTCCGACGGGGCGAACCTTCACCAGCGAAAAGGCGCTTTCGGTCAGGCGTTCCATTATGCCCTGGTTGGGATCGGGCTGGTTGATGGCCGATAGCATCGCATTGGCGACATCAGGGAATTTCTGCATCAGTTCCGAACGTGACGGCACGCCGGTGGCGGCGAAAGATTGCAGCGATGCGATGGCCGGATCGTCAGGCGTGACCTTGGAGAGCGTATCGAGTTCGGTGAGGAACGGCCCGCCGCGATCGATCGCGGCTTTCAGCGCGGCCGAGGCTATGGCGCGGGCGACTTCGATATCGTCGCGCGGCTCGTTGATCTTGGCTTCCGCATCGGCCAGGCGGCGCGTCAATTCGGCCGTAGCGGAGGCCTGCGCGGAACGCTCGGACTGAAGGGTGGCCTCCAGTGCCGTGATTTTTTCCGAAAGCCCATCCACTTGCGGGGCTTCACCCTTTGCCCCTTCGAGCGCTGCAATGCGCTGTTCCAGCGCCGAGCTGTCTGCCGCCGGAGTGTTGGCAAGCTGTTGCCGCAGGCTGCCGAGATCGGATTTCAGTGTGGTGATTTCATCGCTTCCGGCCCGGCCTGCATTAAAGGATGGCAGGATACCGGCATATTGCATACTGCCGGCGGCGGCGAGCGCCACAAGGCCGCCGACGATACCGGCCGCAACCAATCCTGAGGTGGCCGCCTGTTTGCGCTCCGCCTGCTGCGGCGTGGAGGGCTTCGTCGGCCCCGACGAGGAGGTGGCGGTCGAGGATTTTGCAGCAGCCGAAGCAGCGGCGCTGCCGGATGTGCTGGAGGAGGCCGGGGAGCCGAAGGCCGGCTTCGAAGCCGCTGAGGCAGCCGAAGCGGCGCTCGTTCCGGCGGTGCCTGTCGCTGGTCCTGCATCGGCTTTCGGCGGGACAGCAGCTGGCGAAACGGGCTCCTTCGGCTTGTCCGCAGGGCTTTCCGCATTCTGCCCGGCAGTCGCCGATTCCGTCCTGCCGACATTGGGCCCAGGTTCGAGAGGGGTTTTGTGTGGCTGGTCCCAGACGGGGGCAGGATTGCCCGCTGCGGCTGCTGCGGGTTTTGTTTCTGCTGCGCCCGACTCGGTCGCTGCCGGCGTTTTGTCACCGGGCTTTTCGTCCGTTCTGGCAGCATCTCCATCGGCAGAAATTGCTTTCACGTCTTTCGCGTCCAGGTCGATGGTGACCGGTTCGGCTTTGGACTTGGAGTGGCGTGGCGGCTTTCCCGATACCATGACAACCTCATTTCTGCCTGCAGTAGTCTAAACCTAGTCAGTGACGGCGGCAAAGGAAAGAGGCGAGCTTGAATTAGGTTCCAGAGTCGCGGCGCAGAAGTTTGAACATGGCCACCTCGCTCGGCTCTTCGGCGGCTCTGGCGTTTGCACGAAAGATTTCCGGAACCAGAGACAGCACGTTGCGGCTGATGCAGATGAATTTTGTCGCCGCCAGCGCTGCCCCGTATTTTTCTGCCGATGCATGCCGGAAAAAGGCCCGCGCCGCTTCCGAGGAATAGAGCAGAACGACATCGGCAGCGGGTTCGGCAAGCACCGTTTCCAGCATGGCTTCGGAGATAGGCGAGGGCAGCATCTCGTAACAGTCGACCGCTCTGAAGGGGATTGCAGCGGCGGCGAGACCCTCTTCGAAGACGGTGCCGCGTGGCCTGCCGGCGAGATAGAGCAGGGGGTCTTCTTCAGTCAGAAAAGCGCGGTGCTGCGTTACCAGAGCGGTCAGGCTCACGGCATCACCGGAGGCGGTGAATATCTGCTCGAAGCCGGTTTTTTCCGCCGCTTCCGCTGTCGCCTCGCCGACGGCAAAAAGCGGTTTTGACAGATGCGGGGCGAGCCGCTCCCCGGAGGTTGCCAGCGCATGCAGGGCTTCGGCGCTCGTCACCGCGATGGCTCCGGCCGGGTCGGACAGTGCCGCCACGGCGCGTTCCCCATGATGGACGGGATGAAACAGCGGCAGAAGCGCAGGCTCATGGCCGAACGCTTCAAGCTTTGCGGCCGTCCTTTCTCCCGAACGTTGCGGCCGGGTGACGACGATCCGCATCGGTTCAGCTCCAGCCTTCGAAGAAATTGCTGCCCGCCTCGGCGCGCACCTCTTCGCCGGCCTGTTGGCCGAGCTTCGCCGCATCCCTGCGGTTGCCGGAGATTTCGACGCCGTGGCTCGTCTGGCCATCCGGCGTGAGGATCAGGCCGGAAAAATGCAGCGCTTCGCCGTCGCAGGTGGCGTAACCGGCAATGGGGGTGCGACAGGAACCGTCAAGTGCCGCCAGAAAGGCGCGCTCGCAGGTTACGGCATCATGGGTGGGCCTGTGGTTTATGGGGGCGAGCAGCTCGTCCATGCGAGCGTCGCCGATGCGGCTCTCGATCCCGATTGCGCCTTGGGCCGGAGCGGGGGGAAATTCTTTCGGATCGAGAATTTCCGTCGGGACGTTGTCCTTGCCGAGCCGCTTCAGGCCTGCAAAGGCAAGAAGTGTCGCGTCTGCCTGGCCATCTTCCAGCTTACGCAAGCGTGTATCGACCTGACCACGAAAGATGATGACACGGAGATCCGGGCGCTGTCGGCGGATCAGTGCCTGGCGGCGCAAGGATGCGGACCCCACCACGGCGCCCTGCGGTAGTTCCAGCAGCTTTGGCGCGGTACGACCGATAAAAGCATCGCGCACGTCCTCACGCGGCAGGAAAGCGGAAAGATGGAGGCCGTCAGGCAAAACCGTTGGCATGTCCTTGGAGGAGTGCACGGCAATATCGAGCTCGCCGGAAAGCAGCTGGCTTTCCAACTCCTCCGTGAACAGGCCCTTGCCGCCGATTTCCGAAAGGGCGCGGTCGGTGATCCGGTCGCCCTTGGTGGACAGCACGACGATCTCGAACATTTCTTCCGGCAGACCATGCGCCGCCATCAGCCGGCTGCGGGTCTCATAAGCCTGTGCAAGCGCCAGCGGGCTGCCGCGCGTGCCGATTCGGAAAGGTTTTGTTTGCATCCGCGTCTATCCATTGTTACCGGAGTTGTCTTAGACCAACTCAGCGCATGATCGCAATGAACGAACAGATTTGATGGCCCCCTTTCTTCGTATCCTCGGCATAGAGACCAGCTGTGACGAAACCGCTGCATCCATTGTGGTTCGGCATGCGGACGGGCGCGGCGAGATCGTCTCCGACGTCGTTTTGTCGCAGCTTGAGGAACACAGCGCCTA
The DNA here is from genome assembly GCF_047445855.1 of Rhizobium sp. BR 250. NCBI lineage: Bacteria > Pseudomonadati > Pseudomonadota > Alphaproteobacteria > Hyphomicrobiales > Rhizobiaceae > Rhizobium > Rhizobium sp. BR 250. Next base: position 116,722 of record NZ_JARWKW010000005.1, on the reverse strand, counting down.
TGGCGGTGTGGTGCCGGAAATTGCTGCCCGTGCCCATGTCGAGGCGCTGGATACGCTGGTGGAGGAAGCGCTGGAGCAGGCGGGTGTGACCCTTGCGGATGTCGATGCCATCGCCGCCACCTCCGGCCCCGGTCTCATCGGCGGCCTGCTGGTGGGGCTGATGACGGGCAAGGCCATCGCCAAGGCGGCCGGCAAGCCGCTTTACGCCATCAACCACCTGGAAGGCCATGCGCTGACGGCGCGGCTGACCGACGGTCTGTCTTTTCCCTATCTGATGTTGCTGGTGTCCGGTGGCCACACCCAGCTGGTGCTGGTGCGCGGGGTGGGCGACTACGAGCGCTGGGGAACCACCATCGATGACGCTTTGGGCGAGGCCTTCGACAAGACTGCGAAGCTTCTGGGCCTGCCCTATCCCGGTGGGCCTGCCGTGGAGAAAGCGGCGGCGAAAGGTGACCCGGACCGTTTTACGCTTCCCCGCCCGATGGTGGGTGAAACACGGCTCGACTTTTCCTTCTCGGGCTTGAAGACAGCAGTGCGGCAGGCCGCGACCGCTATCGCACCACTTTCGGAGCAGGATATCGCCGATATCTGCGCCTCCTTCCAGAAGGCGGTGTCGCGCACCCTGAAAGACCGTATCGGCCGTGGCCTTGCGCGGTTCAGCCGAGAGTTTCCGCAGTTGGAGACCACACCTGCACTGGTCGTGGCCGGCGGCGTCGCTGCCAACCAGGAAATCCGCCAGACCCTGCAATCGCTTTGCGACACCCATGGCTTTCGTTTCGTCGCACCGCCGCACCGGCTCTGCACCGATAATGCCGCGATGATTGCCTGGGCCGGGCTGGAGCGCATGGCGGATGGCAGGCAAGCCGATCCGCTGGAAATTCCGCCGCGCTCGCGCTGGCCGCTTGATGGCAGCGCCGAGACATTGATCGGTTTCGGTAAAAGGGGAGCCAAGGCCTGATGCAGCGGGAAAAAATCGTCGTTGTAGGCGCCGGCGCCTTCGGAACTGCGCTCGCCGTCGTTATCGCGCTGGAGAACCGGCATGATGTGATCCTGCTCGGCCGCGATCCGGCCTTGATGGCCGATCTCAGGAGCGACCGGATGCACGAGGCGGCCCTGCCGGGCGTGGACCTGCCGGATGCGCTTGAATTTTCCGCCGAGCCGGATGTGCTGACTGGTGCCGATATCGTCCTCTTCGCCATGCCTTCGCAGGCCCATGCCGATGCTGCCCGCCATTATGGTCCTTATCTGGCTAATGACTCTATCGTCGTCACCTGTGCCAAGGGTATTGACCGCAATTCCGGCCGTCTGCTGACGGAACTTCTGGAATTGGAACTGCCGCATCATCCGATCGCGGTTCTGTCCGGTCCGGGGTTTGCTGCCGATATAGCGCGCGGATTGCCGACGGCCATGGCTATTGCGGCGGAAGATGCAGCGGTTGCCGAACGGCTGGCAACCACGATTTCCGGCAGAACCTTCCGGCTTTATGCCTCGACCGACCGCATCGGCGTGCAGCTTGGTGGCGCACTCAAGAATGTTCTCGCCATTGCCGCCGGCATCGTCGAAGGCGCTGGCCTTGGCGATTCCGCCCGGGCGGCGCTGATTTCGCGCGGGCTCGCGGAAATGTCGCGCCTCATCGTCGCCATGGGTGGCAAGGCTGATACGGTGCGCGGACTTTCCGGCCTCGGCGATCTGGTGCTGACCGCAACCAGCCACCAGTCGCGAAACCTGCGTTTCGGCATCGCGCTTGGCCGGGGTGAGGGCAAGGACATGTCCGGCGGGCTGGTTGAAGGCGCTTTTGCGGCAGCCGTCGCCGCCAGGCTTGGCGAACAGCACGCTGTCGACATGCCGGTCACGCAGGCGGTGGCCGCCATCATTGATGGCAATCTGGATGTGGCGAGCGCCATGCAACAATTGATGACACGGCCGATCACCACCGAATGAGGGTGGGGCGGTCGAATAATATTCTACGCATGTCCTGGTCCCAAAACCGCTGACACTTTTGGGAGACATGCTTTAACGAGGAGACGAAAATGCTGTTTGCCTTTATCTGCAAGGACAAGCCCGGCCATCTGAACGTGCGCATGGAGACGCGTCCGGCCCATCTGGAGCACCTGAACACGCTGAACGCCGAGGGTAAATTGAAGATTGCCGGCCCGTTTCTCGATGCCGAAGGCAAACCGAATGGCAGCCTCGTCATCGTGGAAGCGGCTGATATCGACGCGGCGAAGGCTATCGCCGATGCCGATCCCTATGCCAAGGCCGGTCTGTTCGAAAGCGTGGATGTGAAGCCCTATAATTGGGTCTTCAACAATCCGGGGGCGTGACCGGACATGGCAAATTACTGGCTTTACAAGTCCGAGCCGTTCAAATGGTCCTGGGAAATGCAGAAGGCCAAGGGCGAGGCGGGCGAAGAATGGACCGGCGTGCGCAACTATCAGGCCCGCAACAACATGCGCGCCATGAAAATCGGCGACAAGGGTTTCTTCTATCACTCCAATGAGGGGCTTGATGTCGTCGGCATCGTCGAAGTCTGCGCATTGTCGCATCCGGATTCGACCGCCGAAGGCGATCTGAAATGGGATTGCGTTGATATCCGCGCCGTCTGCGATGTGCCGCAGCCGGTCTCTCTGAAGGATGTGAAGGCCAATCCGAAGCTGGCGAAGATGTCGCTGGTGACGTCCATGCGCCTTTCCGTGCAGCCGGTGACGGAAGAGGAATATCTCGAGGTCTGCCGCATGGGCGGTCTTGCCAATCCGCCGAAATCGCCGGATTGATGCTTCGGTGAGGACCGATCCCGAACGCTTCATTCTCGACAATGCCGCCATCATGCGCCCGCCGCATGTGCCGGAATTACGTCTTTATCTCGCCACCGAAGCCCATGAGCTGTGGCTGAAGACGGAGGAGGAGCTGGAGGCGGTCGGCCTGCCGCCGCCCTTCTGGGCCTTTGCCTGGGCTGGTGGGCAGGGGCTTGCCCGCTATGTTCTCGATCATCCTGAAAGCGTTTGCGGCAAGCGCGTGCTGGATTTCGCCAGCGGCTCCGGACTGGTCGCCATCGCGGCGTCGAAGGCCGGCGCCCGTGAAGTTCTGGCCGCCGATATAGATCCGTGGACGGAAACGGCCATTCGGTTGAATGCGGCGCTCAATGGCGTGGATATCGGCTTTACGGGGCTCGACCTGGTCGGAAAGCCGGTCGAGGCGGATGTTCTGCTGGCGGGCGACGTGTTTTACGACCGTGCCTTTGCCGACCGTCTCGTGCCATGGTTTCTGGAATTGACGGAAAAGGGCGTGAGTGTGCTCGTCGGCGATCCGGGTCGGGCCTATCTGCCCAAGGAGCGGCTTCACCCCGAGGCGACCTATCAGGTGCCGGTGACGCGGGCGCTTGAAGACAGCGAAGTGAAGAAGACCACGGTGTGGCGTTTTATCTGATCAGGGCCTGATGATGCAGACGCCATGCTCATACGAGCAGGCATCGTCTGCGTTTTCGGCATGGACAGAGATGATTTTCGCCTTGGGGGCTAGTTGTAAGCCCGTTCTATCCGTTACACTTCTTCGCGAAAATCCGCTGCTGATCGCGAAATAATTGCCGTTTCCGCGCACCCGCAGCGCCGATATGCCGCCGACATAGGTGCCGCCGGGGAGGGTGGATGGCAATCCATCGGTGGAGAAGCTTACCTCGGATTGATGGTGACGATATTGGTGGCGGCCATAAAAATCCTCTGCCGCTACCGGCGGCACGAAGGTAAAAATAGCGCCTGCGACCATCATGGTCAGGGCGGCGATTCGGCGCTGTAACATGAGCTTCATGCTCCGGTTTTCGAGGTTAACCAATCGTAAATTACACCTTTTCTGAATTACGTAAAGGTAAATATTTTGAGGGCGTAAATCTTGGAAACGCTTGATTTTTTATTTTGACATGAAAAAATCCAAAAAAAATTCGTGAACCAATCGATTAAATTCGAATCGGTCATGAAATATGCTTGTGGTGACGCCCCCATGTGATTAAACGTCGCGGTTGGTGCAATGCACATTCTTTCGTCATGTGCTGTTGCTTGGGGGCGTCCGATCTTACGGACGCACGGGAAAACGCCGCGAGGTTCTGATGGCGAATGTGACAAATAACCGGCCTCTGTCGCCGCATCTTCAAATTTACAAGCCGATTCCGACGATGGTTGCATCCATCGTGCACCGCATCACGGGCGGTGCACTTTATTTCGGAACGCTTCTGGTTGCCTGGTGGCTGATCGCGCTCGCTTCGGGCCCTGCCTATTACGACTGGGTCAACTGGGCGATGGGCACGATCATCGGCAGGCTTATCCTGATCGGATATACCTGGGCTCTGGTCCACCACATGCTGGGCGGCCTTCGCCACTTCATGTGGGATCTGGGGCATGGCTTCGACAAGCACTTTACCACCAAGCTGGCAAAGGCCTCGTGGGTCGCGTCGATCTGTCTGACCGCGCTGATCTGGGTCATCGTCCTGATCGTGCGCTGAGGAGATTTTTCATGGATATGCGTACACCCCTCGGAAAGGTTCGCGGCCTCGGCTCCGCCAAGGAAGGCACCGACCATTTCCTGCGCCAGCGCGTCACAGCGGTCGCCAACGTTCCGCTGCTGATCTTCTTCGTAATCTTCCTCATCAAATATGCCGGTGCGCCCTATCCGGAAGTCGTCGCCGCGCTGTCGAACCCGCTCGTTGCGGTCATCATGGCTCTGGTGCTGGTCTCCGGCCTCATCCATATGAAGCTCGGCATGCAGGTCATCATCGAAGACTACGTTCACGCCGAGGTTTCGAAGCTCGTTCTTCTGATGCTCAATACGTTTTTCGCGATCCTGATTGGCGGTTTTTCCATCTTCGCCATTCTGAAAATCGCATTCGCAGGATAAGTCCGCCATGGCATCGATCAGTTCACCTTCCCAGAATGGCAAGGCCTACACCTATGTCGATCACTCCTATGACGTGATCGTGGTGGGCGCCGGTGGCGCGGGTCTGCGCGCAACGCTCGGCATGGCGGAACAGGGTTTCCGCACGGCCTGCATCACCAAGGTTTTCCCGACGCGCTCCCACACGGTCGCGGCGCAGGGCGGCATCGCCGCATCGCTCACCAATATGACGCCCGACTGTTGGCAGTGGCACCTTTACGACACCGTAAAGGGCTCCGACTGGCTGGGCGACGTCGATGCGATGCAATATCTTGCCATGGAAGCGCCGAAGGCGGTCTATGAGCTGGAGCACTACGGCGTGCCCTTCTCGCGCAATGCCGAGGGCAAGATTTACCAGCGCCCGTTCGGTGGTCACATGCAGAATTACGGCGAAGGCCCGCCGGTGCAGCGCACCTGCGCCGCCGCCGACCGTACCGGCCACGCCATTCTGCACACGCTTTATGGCCAGTCGCTGCGCAACAATGCGGAATTCTTCATCGAATATTTCGCGCTCGACCTCATCATGTCGGCAGACGGCCGCTGCACGGGCGTCGTCGCCTGGAACCTCGATGATGGCACGATCCATCGCTTTGCCGCCAAGATGGTGGTTCTGGCGACCGGCGGTTACGGCCGCGCCTATTTCTCGGCGACCTCTGCCCACACCTGCACCGGCGACGGCGGCGGCATGATTGCCCGCGCCGGCCTGCCGCTCCAGGACATGGAATTCGTCCAGTTCCACCCGACCGGCATTTATGGCGCAGGCTGCCTGATCACCGAAGGCGCACGCGGTGAAGGCGGTTATCTCGTCAACTCCGAAGGCGAGCGCTTCATGGAGCGTTATGCGCCATCGGCAAAGGATCTTGCCTCGCGTGACGTTGTCTCCCGCTGCATGACGATGGAAATCCGTGAAGGCCGCGGCGTCGGCAAGAACAAGGATCACATCTTCCTGCATCTCGATCACCTCGATCCGGCGATCCTGCATGAGCGTCTTCCGGGTATTTCCGAAAGCGCGAAGATTTTCGCCGGCGTCGACGTAACGCGCGAGCCGATCCCGGTTCTGCCGACGGTTCACTACAATATGGGCGGCATTCCGACCAACTATTGGGGTGAAGTGCTGAATGCCGATGCCAACAACCCGGAACGCATCGCGCCCGGCCTGATGGCTGTCGGCGAAGCCGGTTGCGCCTCGGTTCATGGTGCCAACCGCCTCGGTTCCAACTCGCTGATCGACCTCGTGGTCTTCGGCCGCGCCGCTGCGATCCGCGCCGCACAGATCATCGACCGCAACGAGCCGGTGCCCGCGCTCGATACGGCCGCCTGCGACAGGATCATGGACCGCTTCAACGGCCTGCGTTACGCCAATGGCTCGACGCCGACGGCGGTGCTGCGCGACAAGATGCAGCGCGCCATGCAGGACGATGCGGCCGTGTTCCGCACCCAGGAATCGCTGGAAAGCGGCTGCAAGCGTCTTTCCGCCATCTGGAAGGAACTGCCCGACGTCAAGGTCACGGACCGCTCGATGGTCTGGAACTCCGATCTGGTCGAGACGCTTGAGCTGCACAACCTCATGGCCAATGCGATCACCACGGTCTATGGCGCGGAAGCACGCAAGGAAAGCCGCGGTTCGCACGCCCGCGAGGATTTCGTCGACGGTCCGTTCGCCGGTCGCGACGATGTGAACTGGCGCAAGCACACGCTTGCCTGGGTCAGCCCGGAAGGCGACGTGAAGCTCGACTACCGCCCGGTTCACACCGACCTGATCGCCGACGGCATCGATCCGAAAAAGATCGAGCCGAAGGCGCGCGTCTACTGATTTGAGGAACTGGATATGGTTGAACTCGCTCTCCCCAAGAATTCCCAGATCAGCGAAGGCAAGGTCTGGCCGAAGCCGGATGGTGCCAAGAATGTGCGCGAATACCGCATCTATCGCTGGAACCCGGATGACGGCCAGAACCCGCGCATTGATACCTATTATATCGATGTCGATGATTGCGGGCCGATGGTTCTCGATGCACTGCTTTACATCAAGAACAATATCGATCCGACGCTGACGCTGCGCCGCTCCTGCCGCGAAGGCATTTGCGGTTCGTGCGCGATGAACATCGACGGCACCAATACGCTCGCCTGCACCAAGGGCATGGAAGAGATCAACGGCACGGTGAAGGTTTATCCGCTGCCGCACATGCCGGTCGTGAAGGACCTCGTTCCTGACCTGTCGAACTTCTACGCCCAGCACCGCTCCATCGAGCCCTGGCTGAAGACGGTTTCGCCGACGCCCGCCAAGGAATGGAAGCAGAGCCATGAGGACCGTCTGAAGCTGGATGGTCTTTACGAGTGCATCCTGTGCGCCTGCTGCTCCACCTCCTGTCCCAGCTACTGGTGGAATGGCGACCGCTACCTCGGTCCCGCTGTTCTGCTGCAGGCCTATCGCTGGCTGATCGACAGCCGCGACGAAGCAACCGGCGAGCGTCTCGACAATCTCGAGGACCCGTTCCGTCTTTATCGCTGCCACACCATCATGAACTGCGCGCAGGCCTGCCCGAAGGGCTTGAACCCGGCCAAGGCGATCGCGGAAATCAAGAAGATGATGGTCGAGCGTCGCGTCTAAAGGCGATTCGCTGGTAATGGCAATCAATCCGGGCCGCGGTCTCAGCCGCGGCTCTTTTTACAACCGGGCCTGGGAAAATTCGGTAAAAATCGACCGAAATGGTAATTATCCCGGCCATCGCTTGCGCAAGATAAGGCTTTGGTAATAATTCAGCCTTCTTGTTTGATCATGGTCTTTCCTGAAGCGAGAGAATCGGGAGCTTGATATGCAATTCAGATATGTGGTGACGGGCCTTGCGGTTGTGATGACTCTCGCCGGTTGCCAACGTACCTCCTACGATTACAACAACAACGGCAGCAACAATCCCGGTTATACGCCGCCATTGCAGGCGCAGCCGGTTCCCTCCGTTCAGTCCGGCGCCCTGCCGCCGCCCGGTGGTGCCACCGGCGGCCAGTTCCCGTCGGCGCCTGCCTCGGCAGCTCCCGGCGGCACCAATGTTGCTTCCGCCGCTCCGCCGGCAGCCGCACTTGATGTCACCAAGGAATCCATGGTCGGCAACTGGCGTGTCTCCAACGGCGGCGCCAATTGCGACATGTTCCTGACGCTCACCAACCTGGGCAGCGGTTCGCGTGGCGGCACGCGTGGTTGCTCGGGCGAGCTGACGGCGATGGGCTCCTGGGAAGTGTCCGGCAAGATGGTCCTCTTCAAGAACCGTTCCGGTGATACGATCGGCCGTGTCTACAAGAGCGCCGATGCGCGTTTTGACGGCACGACCAATAGTGGCCAGCCACTCAGCCTCAGCCGATGAGCATTTCCGGTGCAGCCGGATCGCCTTCCTTGTTGTGAGCCATTCCATTCCTCGCGGGTGCTTTGTTGCGCCCGCGACCGAGGCGCTTTTTCATGAAGCCATTGCCTGATTACAATCATAGTGTCGTTGAACAGCTCAACGCATTGACGGCAGCTGGCACTCTGCAGGCCGATGCTGCCCAGCTTGGCGTGGCGGCGCATCTCGACCGTATTCTTGCCGATCTGAAGGCACGCAAGCCCGCCAAGAAAAAGAGCGCGCTCGGCTGGATGTTCGCCCGCAAGTCCGGCCCGGCAACGACGGTCAAGGGATTGTATGTCTATGGCAGCGTCGGCCGTGGCAAGACGATGTTGATGGACATGTTTTACGAGATGGCGCCCGTCTCTTCCAAGCGGCGCTGCCATTTTCATGAATTCATGGCGGATGTGCATAATCGCGTGCATGCACACCGGCAGAAACTGAAGAATGGCGAAACCAAACAGGCCGATCCCATTCCGCCCGTCGCCGCCCAGCTTCTGGCGGAAGCCGAACTTCTGTGCTTCGATGAGTTCACCGTCACGGATATTGCCGATGCGATGATCCTCGCGCGCCTGTTCAGCGAGCTATTCGCCAATGGCTGTACATTGGTGACGACCTCCAACGTCGCGCCGGATAATCTCTACAAGGACGGTCTCAATCGCGGCCTGTTCCTGCCCTTTGTCGATCTGCTGAAGAAGCATGTCGAAGTGGTAACGCTGGATAGCCCGACAGACTACCGGATGGAGAAGCTGGAAAGCCTGCCGGTCTACGTCACGCCGCTTGACGGCTCAGCGGATCAGGCGATGGACATGGCCTGGCGGCACATGATTGCCGGTCATCTCGTTGCGCCAACCGAGATCCCCATGAAGGGCCGTTCCATTCTGGTGCCGCGCGCCAGCGGCCGAATTGCCCGTTTTTCCTTTTCCGACCTTTGCGAAAAGCCGCTCGGCGCTTCCGACTTCCTTGCCATCGCCAACCGTTTCGATACGGTCTTCGTTGACCATATCCCGTTCCTGAGCGCGGACAAGCGTAACGAGACCAAGCGCTTCATCATCCTCATCGATGCGCTTTACGATCACAGCGTCAGGCTTTTCGCTTCTGCCGCGGCCATGCCGGAAGACCTGCTCGGCAAGCGCAAGGGGACGGAAGGTTTCGAATTCGATCGCACTGCCTCGCGCCTGTTTGAAATGCGCAGTGCTGATTATCTGGCGCTACACCACGAGAAACGGCAGAAAGTTTGACACTTTCGTGACGCATTTTCTTACGTTTACGTAAGAAAATAATGATCTAAACGATTGAAAATATTCACCACAAAAGAATCTGTTGCCAATTTTGGCCAATGGGGCTAATCGAAGTGCGACAATTTGGCTGCCGGTTTGGCGCGGTGAAATTGAATTGAAGCTCAAGAGGAAGCATTCGATGGCTCGCAAAAAAATTGCACTTATTGGTTCTGGCATGATCGGCGGCACGCTGGCGCATCTCGCCAGCCTGAAGGAACTGGGCGATATCGTCCTCTTCGACATCGCCGACGGCATCCCGCAGGGCAAGGGTCTGGATATTGCCCAGTCCGGCCCGGTTGAAGGCTTCAATGCAAAGCTCTCCGGCGCTTCCGATTACGCCGCCATCGAAGGCGCAGACGTCTGCATCGTCACCGCCGGTGTTGCCCGCAAGCCCGGCATGAGCCGCGACGATCTGCTCGGCATCAACCTCAAGGTCATGGAACAGGTCGGCGCCGGCATCAAGAAATATGCCCCGAACGCTTTCGTCATCTGCATCACCAACCCGCTCGACGCCATGGTCTGGGCCCTGCAGAAGTTCTCCGGCCTGCCGAAGAACAAGGTCGTTGGCATGGCCGGCGTTCTCGACAGCGCGCGTTTCCGCCTGTTCCTGGCTGAAGAATTTAACGTTTCGGTTCAGGACGTCACTGCCTTCGTTCTCGGCGGTCACGGCGACACGATGGTGCCGCTTGCACGTTATTCCACCGTTGGCGGCATTCCGCTGACCGATCTCGTCAAGATGGGCTGGCTGACCGCCGAGCGCCTCGAGCAGATCATCCAGCGCACCCGTGACGGTGGCGCGGAAATCGTCGGCCTGCTGAAGACCGGTTCCGCCTATTACGCTCCGGCTGCTTCGGCGATCGAAATGGCTGAATCCTACCTCAAGGACAAGAAGCGCGTTCTGCCCGCCGCTGCCCATCTGTCGGGCCAGTATGGCGTTGACGATATGTATGTCGGCGTTCCCACCATCATCGGTGCCGGCGGTATCGAGCGCATCATCGAGATCGAACTGAACAAGGAAGAAGAGGCCGCCTTCCAGAAATCCGTCGGCGCTGTCGCTGGTCTTTGCGAAGCCTGCGTCAACATCGCTCCGTCGCTGAAGTAATAGCTCCAAGCGGCTCCAAACAGGGATTATTCCATGAATATTCACGAATATCAGGCCAAGGCTCTTCTGAAGGGCTACGGCGCGCCGGTTGCTGAAGGCGTCGCCATCCTCAAGGTCGAAGAAGCCGAAGCTGCTGCAAAGCAGCTTCCCGGCCCGCTTTACGTCGTCAAGAGCCAGATTCACGCTGGCGGTCGCGGCAAGGGCAAGTTCAAGGAACTCGGCCCCGACGCCAAGGGCGGCGTTCGTCTGGCGAAGTCGATCGACGAAGTCGTTTCCCATGCCAAGGACATGCTCGGCAACACGCTGGTAACGGCCCAGACGGGCGACGCCGGCAAGCAGGTCAACCGTCTCTACATCGAAGACGGCGCCGACATTGCCCGCGAACTTTACTGCTCGCTGCTGGTTGACCGTTCCGTCGGCCAGGTCGCATTCGTGGTTTCCACCGAAGGCGGCATGGACATCGAGGCTGTCGCCCACGACACGCCCGAAAAGATCCACACCATCGCCATCAACCCGGAAAAGGGCGTAACCGACGCCGACGTTGCTGCGATCTCCAAGGCTCTCGAGCTTGAGGGTGTTGCCGCGGAAGATGCCAAGTCGCTCTTCCCGATCCTCTACAAGGCCTTCAACGAGAAGGACATGGCGCTCCTCGAAGTCAACCCGCTGATCGTCATGGAAAATGGCCATCTGCGCGTTCTCGACGCCAAGATGTCCTTCGACGGCAACGCGCTGTTCCGCCATGACGATGTCAAGGCGCTGCGCGACGAGACCGAAGAAGACGCCAAGGAAATCGAAGCCTCCAAGTGGGACCTCGCTTATGTGGCGCTCGACGGCAACATCGGCTGCATGGTCAATGGTGCAGGTCTTGCCATGGCGACGATGGACATCATCAAGCTTTACGGCAAAGAGCCGGCTAACTTCTGCGACGTCGGCGGCGGCGCCGGCAAGGAGAAGGTTGCTGCAGCCTTCAAGATCATCACGGCTGACCCGAAGGTCGAGGGTATCCTCGTCAACATCTTCGGCGGCATCATGAAGTGCGACGTCATCGCCGAAGGCGTTATCGCCGCGGTGAAGGAAGTCGGTTTGCAGGTTCCGCTCGTTGTTCGCCTCGAAGGCACCAACGTCGAACTTGGCAAGAAGCTCCTGAACGAATCGGGCCTTGCGATTACGGCTGCTGACGATCTGGACGACGCAGCCAAGAAGATCGTCGCGGCGATCAACGGCTAATTGAGGGACCGGAAATAATGTCTATTCTCGTTAATAAAGACACCAAGATCCTCGTTCAGGGTCTGACCGGCAAGACCGGTACCTTCCACACCGAACAGGCGCTTGCCTACTACGGCACGCAGATGGTTGGCGGTATTCACCCGAAGAAGGGTGGCGAAACCTGGACCGGATCGAAGGGCGAAAGCCTGCCGATCTTCGCAACGGTTGCCGAAGCCAAGGAAAAGACCGGTGCAGACGCATCCGTGATCTATGTTCCGCCGGCAGGTGCAGCAGATGCCATCATCGAAGCCATCGATGCGGAAATTCCGTTCATCACCTGCATCACCGAAGGTATCCCGGTCATGGACATGGTCCGCGTCAAGGCTCGCCTCGACCGTTCCAAGTCGCGCCTGCTCGGCCCGAACTGCCCGGGTATCCTGACGCCGGAAGAATGCAAGATCGGCATCATGCCGGGCTCCATCTTCCGCAAGGGTTCGGTCGGTATCGTTTCGCGCTCCGGCACGCTCACCTACGAAGCCGTGTTCCAGACCTCCAACGAAGGCCTCGGCCAGACGACGGCTGTCGGCATCGGCGGCGACCCGGTCAAGGGCACCGAGTTCATCGACGTGCTGGAAATGTTCCTCGCTGACGAAGCCACGCAGTCGATCATCATGATCGGCGAAATCGGCGGCTCGGCTGAAGAAGATGCGGCACAGTTCCTGATCGACGAAGCCAAGAAGGGTCGCAAGAAGCCGATGGCCGGCTTCATCGCAGGCCGCACCGCTCCGAAGGGCCGCACCATGGGCCACGCCGGTGCTGTCGTTTCCGGCGGCAAGGGTGACGCAGAGTCCAAGATCGCAGCCATGGAAGCAGCCGGCATCAAGGTTTCGCCTTCCCCGGCGCGCCTCGGCAAGACGCTGGTTGAAGTCCTCAAGGGCTGAGACCACATGAGACCGGTAACGGGCGGCGCGGCTTCAACGCTGCGCTGCCCGATGCCGCAAGAAGACAGACAGACGGCATACCGCCCCGGCGGCAGACAGCAATAATCAAAGCGGCAGGCCGGCGAACGGCCCTAACGGCATCGAGGAGGCGGACGGACAAGTCCGCAAGAACACAATGGCAAGGCAAGAAGCGAACGAGCAGTTTCAGATCACGTCGTTTCTGGACGGCGCGAATGCAGCCTATATCGAGCAGCTCTATGCCCGGTACGAAGAGGACCCCTCTTCCGTGTCGCCGGAGTGGCAGAGCTTCTTCAAGGCGTTGTCCGATAATCCGGAAGACGTGAAGAAGGCGGCCAAGGGCGCCTCCTGGAAGCGCGCCAACTGGCCTATCCCGGCAAATGGCGAACTGGTTTCCGCACTCGACGGCAACTGGGCCACGGTCGAAAAGGCCATCGAAAAGAAGGTTCAGGCGAAGGCTGAGGCCAAGAGCGCCGACACCGGCAAGCCGGTCAGCGAAGCCGAAGTGCTGCAGGCGACCCGTGATAGCGTTCGCGCCATCATGATGATCCGCGCCTACCGCATGCGCGGCCACCTGCACGCCAAGCTCGATCCGCTCGGCATCGCGGTCGCGGTTGAAGATTACAACGAGCTGTCACCGAAGTCCTATGGCTTCGAGGAAAGCGACTACGACCGCAAGATTTTCATCGATAACGTGCTCGGCCTTGAATATGCGACGGTGCGCGAGATGATCGATATTCTGGAGCGCACCTACTGCTCCACCATCGGCGTCGAATTCATGCACATGTCCAGCCCGGAAGAAAAAGGCTGGATTCAGGAGCGCATTGAAGGTCCGGACAAGGGCGTTGCCTTCACGGCTGAAGGCAAGAAGGCCATTCTGTCCAAGCTGGTCGAAGCCGAAGGTTACGAGCAGTTCCTCGACGTGCGTTTCAAGGGCACCAAGCGTTTCGGCCTCGATGGCGGTGAATCGCTGATCCCGGCGCTCGAGCAGATCATCAAGCGCGGCGGCCAGGAAGGCCTGGAAGAAGTCGTTCTCGGCATGGCCCACCGTGGCCGCCTGAACGTTCTGACCAACGTCATGGGCAAGCCGCACCGCGCCGTGTTCCACGAATTCAAGGGCGGTTCGTTCAAGCCTGACGACGTTGAAGGTTCGGGCGACGTGAAGTACCACCTCGGTGCGTCTTCCGACCGCGAATTCGACGGCAACAAGGTTCACCTGTCGCTGACGGCTAACCCGTCGCACCTTGAAATCGTCAACCCTGTCGTCATGGGCAAGGCCCGCGCCAAGCAGGACCAGCTGGCCAAGGTTTGGGACGGCGATATCATTCCGCTTTCCGAACGCGCCAAGGTGCTGCCGCTGCTTCTGCACGGCGACGCCGCTTTTGCGGGTCAGGGCGTGGTTGCTGAAATTCTCGGCCTTTCCGGCCTGCGCGGTCACCGCGTTGCCGGCACCATGCACTTCATCATCAACAACCAGATCGGTTTCACGACGAACCCGGCCTTCTCGCGTTCGTCGCCCTATCCGTCCGACGTTGCCAAGATGATCGAAGCGCCGATCTTCCATGTTAACGGCGATGATCCGGAAGCGGTGACCTATGCGGCCAAGGTTGCCACCGAATACCGCATGAAGTTCCACAAGCCTGTCGTCATCGACATGTTCTGCTACCGCCGCTTCGGCCATAACGAAGGCGATGAGCCGGCGTTCACGCAGCCGAAGATGTACAAGGTCATCCGCGCTCACAAGACGGTCGCTCGCATCTATGCCGACCGTCTGATCGCCGAAGGTCTGATCAGCGAAGGCGAATTCGAGAAGATGAAGGCCGACTGGCGCGCTCATCTTGAGCAGGAGTTCGAGGCAGGCCAGTCCTACAAGCCGAACAAGGCCGACTGGCTTGATGGTCAGTGGTCGGGTCTGCGCGCCGCCGACAATGCCGATGAGCAGCGTCGTGGCAAGACCGGCGTGCCGATGAAGCAGCTCAAGGAAATCGGCAAGAAGCTGTCGACCATTCCGGAAGGTTTCAGCGCCCACCGCACCATCCAGCGCTTCATGGAAAACCGCTCGCAGATGATCGAGACGGGTGAAGGCATCGACTGGGCAATGGCGGAAGCGCTTGCCTTCGGTTCGCTCGTTGCCGACGGCCACAAGATTCGTCTTTCCGGTCAGGATTGCGAACGCGGCACCTTCTCGCAGCGTCATTCGGTTCTCTACGATCAGGAAACCGAAGAGCGTTATATTCCGCTCGCCAACCTTTCGCCGACCCAGGCCCGTTACGAAGTCATCAACTCGATGCTTTCGGAAGAAGCCGTTCTTGGTTTCGAATATGGCTATTCGCTGGCCCGTCCGAATGCGCTGACCCTTTGGGAAGCCCAGTTCGGCGACTTCGCCAACGGCGCGCAGGTGGTGTTCGACCAGTTCATCTCTTCGGGTGAACGCAAGTGGCTGCGCATGTCCGGTCTCGTCTGCCTTCTGCCGCATGGTTACGAAGGTCAGGGTCCGGAACATTCGTCCGCCCGTCTGGAGCGCTGGCTGCAGATGTGCGCTGAAGACAACATGCAGGTTGCCAACTGCACGACGCCGGCAAACTACTTCCATATCCTGCGCCGCCAGGTGAAGCGTGACTTCCGCAAGCCGCTGATCCTGATGACGCCGAAGTCGCTGCTGCGTCACAAGCGCGCCACCTCTTCGCTGGCCGAACTGGCGGGCGAGTCCTCCTTCCACCGTCTCCTGTGGGACGATGCGGAGGTCATCAAGGACGGTCCGATCAAGCTGCAGAAGGATTCGAAGATCCGCCGCGTCGTCATGTGCACGGGCAAGGTCTATTACGATCTGCTCGAGGAACGCGAAAAGCGTGGCATCGACGATATCTACCTGCTGCGCGTCGAACAGCTTTACCCGTTCCCGGCCAAGGCTCTCATCAACGAGCTGTCGCGCTTCCGCAATGCGGAGATGGTCTGGTGCCAGGAAGAGCCGAAGAACATGGGTGCGTGGTCGTTCATCGATCCTTACCTGGAGTGGGTTCTGGCGCATATCGACGCCAAGTACCAGAAGGTCCGTTACACGGGCCGTCCGGCTGCCGCCTCTCCGGCGACCGGCCTGATGTCCAAGCATCTGGCGCAGCTTGCTGCGTTCCTGGAAGACGCGCTGGGAGAGTGAGAACTCTCCCGCATCGCCCCGCAAAAAAGACACCTGAATAACGGAACTAGATCATGGCCACTGAAATCCGCGTACCAACCCTCGGCGAATCCGTCAGCGAAGCGACCGTCGGCATCTGGTTCAAGAAGGTCGGCGATACCGTCAAGGCCGACGAACCGCTCGTTGAACTGGAAACCGACAAGGTTACCGTAGAAGTCCCGGCGCCTGCGTCCGGCGTTCTCACCGAAATCGTTGCGCAGAACGGCGAGACCGTCGGTCTCGACGCGCTTCTCGGCCAGATCGCCGAAGGTGCCGCCGGCGCTGCGACCTCCGCACCGGCAGCAGAACCGGCAAAGCCTGCCGCTGCGGCCGCTGCCGCACCGGCACCTGCTGCTTCGGCTGCCAGCGCCATGCCGCCGGCACCCGCCGCTGGCAAGCTGCTTGCTGAAAACAACCTGTCTGCCGATCAGGTCGACGGTTCCGGCAAGCGTGGCCAGGTTCTGAAGGGCGATGTTCTTGCCGCCGTCGCCAAGGGTGTTTCGGCGCCTGCCGCCGCCCCGGCACCGGTTGCTGCTCCCCGTCCGGTTTCGGCCGAGCAGGATCAGGTTCGCGAAGAGCGCGTGAAGATGACCCGTCTGCGCCAGACGATCGCACGTCGCCTGAAGGATGCGCAGAACACCGCCGCCATGCTCACCACTTACAACGAAGTGGACATGAGTGCGGTCATGGACCTGCGTAACCGTTACAAGGACGTGTTCGAGAAGAAACATGGCGTCAAGCTCGGCTTCATGGGCTTCTTCACCAAGGCCGTCACCCACGCGCTGAAGGAACTGCCGGCCGTCAACGCTGAAATCGACGGCACGGACATCATCTACAAGAACTATTGTCACGTCGGCATGGCTGTCGGCACCGACAAGGGTCTCGTCGTTCCCGTCATCCGCGATGCCGACCAGCTCTCCATCGCCGGCGTCGAAAAGGAACTCGGCCGCCTCGCCAAGGCAGCCCGCGACGGTTCGCTCGGCATGGCCGACATGCAGGGCGGCACCTTCACCATCACCAATGGTGGCGTCTACGGCTCGCTGATGTCTTCGCCGATCCTCAATGCACCGCAGTCGGGTATCCTCGGCATGCACAAGATCCAGGAGCGCCCGGTCGCTATCGGCGGTCAGGTCGTCATCCGTCCGATGATGTATCTTGCGCTCTCCTACGATCACCGTATCGTTGACGGCAAGGAAGCCGTGACCTTCCTCGTTCGCGTCAAGGAGAGCCTGGAAGATCCGGAACGTCTGGTTCTCGATCTCTAAGACTGGATAGGGGAGAAGAGGGATGGAAAACCTGGCCGGCGGGAATGGACCTTTCGTGTTCCTGCTGGCGCTCAGCGTTATTCTTCTTCTCCTGCATATCTGCCTTCAGGCCATGTCCGCCACGCGGGAAGTTGGCCTTGCCTGGAATGCGGGCGCGCGTGATGTGCGTCTGGATTTCAAAGGGGTTTTTGCGGGACGCGCGCAGCGCGCCTCGGATAATTTTCGGGAGACCTATCCGGCTTTCGTCGGTCTGGTTCTCGCTCTTGCGATCGTCGGCG
The DNA here is from genome assembly GCF_047445855.1 of Rhizobium sp. BR 250. Taxonomy (NCBI): domain Bacteria; kingdom Pseudomonadati; phylum Pseudomonadota; class Alphaproteobacteria; order Hyphomicrobiales; family Rhizobiaceae; genus Rhizobium; species Rhizobium sp. BR 250. Next base: position 99,169 of record NZ_JARWKW010000005.1, on the reverse strand, counting down.
ATGCCTCAGGCTGGGGGCTGACGGGCGGCTGGATATGGACCGTGGCGCGCCTCGTCTACATCCCGCTTTATCTTGCAGGCGTTCCCTATGTGCGGTCGATCGCGTGGGTCGTTTCCCTTGGCGGTCTGGTCCTCATGCTTGTCGCGCTGATCTGAGGTTGAGCCTATGCATCAATATCTCATCGAACTCGCATCCCTGATGGCGATCTTCTCCTTCGCGATCATCTCCCCCGGGGCTGATCTTGCGATGGTGATGCGTCAGGCCATGGTGCATGGGCGCAAACAGGCCATCATCACCAGCTTCGGTGTGGGAACGTCGTTGATGTTCCATGTCACCTATACGATCCTCGGACTTGGCCTCATCATTTCCCAGTCGATCTATCTCTTCAATATCGTCAAATGGCTCGGCGTTGCCTATCTCATCTACATCGGTATCAAGGCGCTGCGCGCCGGCAAGACCGAGTTGCCCACCGCGGAAGGTGAGGCAGGCGTTCAGATGAAGAGCAGCCAGACCGCCCTGAAGGCTTTCACGCTCGGTTTTGCCGCCAATGCGCTCAACCCCAAGCCGGTATTTTTCTTCCTGTCGATCTTTTCGACGGTGGTTCACGCCCACACGCCGGTCGCCATCAAATTCGGCTACGGTCTCGTTATGGCAAGCTGCCTCATCCTGTGGTTCGTCGGTGTCAGCCTGTTCATGACGACGCCACGCATGCGCGCCGCATTTCAGCGCGCCAGCCAATGGATCGACCGCACCAGCGGTGTGGTCTTCATCGCACTCGGTATAAAACTCGCAACGGAAAAAGCGGCCTGAGTTTCAGGTCAAACGCAAGCAGGGCAATGATCCCGCATCTTGCCCGACATCAATCAGGAAAACGAACATGGCATATGATGTAGTTGTAATCGGCACAGGCCCCGGCGGTTATGTTTGCGCGGTCAAGGCGGCACAGCTCGGCCTCAAGGTCGCCGTCATCGAAAAGCGCGCGACCTATGGCGGTACCTGCCTCAATGTCGGCTGCATCCCCTCTAAGGCGCTGCTGCATGCGTCCGAAACCTTCGCCCATGTCGCCCACGGCGTCGATTCGCTCGGCATCGAAGTTGCAGCACCGAAGCTGAATCTTGAGAAGATGATGGCGCACAAGGACGGTGTGGTGAAGGCCAATGTCGACGGCGTCTCCTTCCTGTTCAAGAAGAACAAGATCGATGCCTTCCAGGGCACCGGCAAGGTGGTTTCCGCCGGCAAGGTTTCCGTCACCAACGACAAGGGTGAGACCCAGGAAATCGAGACGAAGAACATCGTCATCGCCACCGGTTCTGACGTTGCCGGCATTCCCGGCGTCAAGGTCGATATCGATGAAACCGTCATCGTGTCCTCCACCGGCGCAATCGCCCTTTCCAAGGTTCCGGAAAAGCTGATCGTCGTTGGCGGTGGCGTCATCGGCCTCGAGCTCGGTTCGGTCTGGTCGCGCCTTGGCGCGAAGGTCACCGTCGTCGAATATCTCGACAACATTCTCGGCGGCATGGATGGCGAAGTTTCCAAGCAGTCGCAGCGTCTGCTCGCCAAGCAGGGTCTCGATTTCAAGCTCGGCGCCAAGGTGACGGCCGTTGAAAAGACCGCCGCCGGTGCAAAGGTGGTGTTCGAGCCGGTTAAGGGCGGCGCTGCCGAAACGCTGGAAGCGAATGTCGTGCTGATCTCCACTGGCCGCAAGCCCTACACCGAAGGTCTCGGCCTTGCGGAAGCAGGCGTTGTGCTGGACAGCCGCGGTCGCGTCGAAATCGATGGCCATTTCAAGACCAATGTCGATGGCATCTATGCGATCGGCGACGTGGTGAGGGGCCCGATGCTGGCGCACAAGGCCGAAGACGAGGGCGTTGCGCTTGCCGAAATCCTCGCCGGCCAGCGTGGCCACGTGAACTACGACGTCATTCCGGCAGTCGTTTACACGCAGCCGGAAATCGCTTCCGTCGGCAAGACTGAAGAGGAACTGAAGGCCGCTGGCATCGCCTACAAGGTCGGCAAGTTCCCCTTCACCGCCAATGGCCGCGCTCGCGCCATGCAGGTGACGGATGGTTTCGTGAAAATCCTTGCCGACAAGGAAACTGATCGGGTTCTCGGCGGCCACATCGTCGGTTTCGGTGCTGGCGAAATGATCCACGAGATCACCGTGCTGATGGAGTTCGGCGGTTCTTCGGAAGATCTCGGCCGCACTTGCCATGCGCACCCAACCATGTCGGAAGCCGTCAAGGAAGCAGCACTTGCGACGTTCTTCAAGCCGATCCACATGTGATCGGCGTTGAGCCCAACGTTCGAATATTAAATTTCAGTCATCTGTTGAACCCCGGCTTGCCATGCAGGCCGGGGTTTTTCATACTCGTGCCATAGCCTGTCTAACCTTTTGATAAAAGGCAATAAAATGGCATCTTCCAGTCAACTTTCCTTTTCCCTTCCGCAGCGTGCCATTCATTGGGCAATGGCGCTTCTGATCCTCTTCAATCTGCTGTTTCCCGACGCCATGGCCCATGCCTACCGGCTGATGCGACGGGGCGAAACATTGACGCCGGATCAGATTTCTTCGGCCAATATCCATGCCTATGTCGGCTTCGCCATCCTGTTGCTTGCGGTCCTGCGTCTCTGTCTGCGCTTTTTCCAAGGCGTGCCGCCGCATCCGGACGAAGAGCCGCGGCCGTTTCAGATCGCCGCGAAGGTAGCGCATTTCACCTTCTACGCCCTGTTCTTCGTCCTGCCGCTTTCCGGCATCGCCGCTTATTACTTCGGCGCGCAGCCGGCCGGGCAGCTGCATTCCGGCCCGTTCAAGGTGCTGATGTGGGTGCTGATCGCCGGCCATGTCGCCGCCGTTCTGGTTCACCAGTTCTACTGGCGCACCAACCTCCTGAAGCGCATGACGCACGGCTAGGCTCCGAGCGGCGGTTTGTCGCGTTTCCGCCCCGTTGGAAAAAGAGGATGGTGGTCCTTGCCGCACCGGGCGGCTGGGGTACAGAGATGCGAAACAGCGAAGACATATTGCCGGGCGCCGACTGGCGCGATCGCTTTCACGGAGAGATGATGACGCCGGGAATGACCTCGCTCGATGTGAGCAGGCTTCTTCTCGATCATCCTCCGGCATGGATCAGCGGGCTGATGGCACTTCGAAACCGCATCGTTTCGCTTTTCGGCTTAAAAACGGTCGAGTTGGTGGCTGGCGCTTCGGCGGGCGGATTTCCGGTCCTGTTTTCCACACCGGAACGGACCGTGCTGGGCTTCGATGACCGCCATCTGGATTTCAGGATCGTCGTTGACCTCGAAGAAAAGGGAAACCGCCAGCTGGTGAGTGTCACCACCATCGTTCGGCGCAAGAACCTGTTCGGGCGGCTTTATCTTCTTGCCGTCGGGCCGTTTCACCGCCGTATCGTGCCGGCGACGATGCGGCCGTTCTGCAGCCATGTCCGACCGGCCAACAGCGGGACCTAGTCGTTCAGTCAACCCGCGTGAGTGTGAAACCCTTTGCGCGCAGCAGTTTGACAAGGCCTTCTTCACCCGGCAGATGTAATGCACCGACGGCCATGAAGACATTGCCCTTGGCAAGCTCGGGGGTGGCCCTGTCGGCCATGACGTGATTGCGGTCGGTGATGATGCGTTGTTCGAAGGCGGCGTAGCCCTGCTCGCTTTCCGCCGCGGCCTTCTTTGGGTCCAGGCTTTTCAGCATGGGCATGGTCATGCCGATATCGCCGGTGACATAAAGATCGGTCATGGTCGTCATCACGTCGTCCATGCGGTCGCCGAGTTCCAGCGTCTCGATCAGCGCCTGAAGATGAAACTCCATCGGCAGTTCGGACATGGCCGTCAGCTGCTCGACCATGGTCTCAAGGCCAACAAGCCGTTTTCCATCCGCAATCGCGTCTTCGGCCAGCTTCTTGTCGAGAAAGGAGAGGCCGGTCGCCTTGCGGGCGAATTCGCAGGCGGGCAGGGCAACGAAGCTCGACAGCATCCAGGGTTTCATCCGCGAAACCGCATTCAGCGGAATGCCGCGTTCCTTGAGACCCTTTTCCAGGCGGGCGACATTTTCGGCCGACAGGATGTCGGTGATCGATTTGCCATCCAGAAACATGGTGAGTTCGGGCTTGCCCAGCAGCGATGCCGCGACCTTCCTGTCGTCGACGATCTCGTCCGACTCCACGATCACCGTTGCGGCCTTTTCGAAGGCGGGGCTGGCGGCGGCCGGCATTTCCAGAACACGCGGATCGGTGATATGCATGGTGCCGAGAAGATAGGACGGGGCCGTGCCTGCTTTTTCGATGCGCCAGAAATTGCCCTTGCCGTTCGGGATGGCGGCCGCTTCCTGCTCGATCTTTGCGAAAGCTTCCGGATCGGTCTGGCGCATCTCCACGAGAATGTCGCTGCCCGTGCAGGTGATATTCTGCTCCGCGGCTTCCGCTTGACCCAGCGACAGCAAGGTCATGAGCAGGATGGCAACGGCGGTGACATGCAGGGCCGCCAGCAGCCAGAGCAGGGCATCGCCGGTCTTGCCCATCAGGGTGGCGGTGAGATTTTGAGGTTTTATCAGGCTGTGCATCGGTCCAATCCGGTTCTTGTTCGCTTATAGAACGGTGGCTTGGACGTCTGGTTAATGTTTATGGTTAACCATTTCCTGCTTCATGCGCGCGGATGGGCGTTGTCGTAGATTTCCAGCAGTCTCGCGGTATCGACGCCGGTATAGACCTGTGTGGTGGAGAGGCTCGCATGGCCGAGCAGTTCCTGAATGGTGCGCAGATCCCCACCGCCGGCTAGAAGATGGGTGGCGAAGGAATGGCGCAGCGCATGCGGGGTGGCGTTTTCCGGTAGGCCGAAAGCGCCACGCAGCTTCTGCATTTCCCGCTGGATGATGGCGGGCTGCAGCTTGCCGCCGCGCGCGCCAAGGAACATCGGTTCATTCGCCGCCAGAGCATAGGGGCAGAGCTTCCTGTAGGCATCGACTGCTTCCGTGACCACTGCCAGCAACGGCACGATCCGCGTCTTGTTGCCCTTGCCGGTGATACGCAGGCTGCGGGTGCCGGGCGGGAAATCGGTGGGCGTGAGACTGAGCGCCTCGGAAATGCGCAGACCGCAGCCATAAAGCAACGAAAGGACCGCGGCGTTGCGGGCGGCAATCCACGGTTCTTCGTTCAATTGTGCCTCGGCCGTGGTGATTTTCAGCGCCTGCCGGTCGGTCAGCGGTTTCGGCAGGGATTTTGGTTGTTTTGGTGCGCGCATGGCGGTGGCGCCCGCCGCGTTGACGAGACCTTTTTTCTGCAGGTGGTGCAACAGCGAGCGCAGGCCGGCCAGATGCCGTCCGAGCGACCGTGCGCCGGCCCCCTCCTTGCGCCGGTTGGCCAGAAAGGCGCGAAGATCGACGGGGCGCAGATCGGCTATATCGCTTATGGCGGCTGGCTTGCCGTTATAGCTGGTGAGGAATGTCAGGAACTGGCGCGTGTCGCGCTCATAGGCCTCGACGGTATTGTCGGCAAGGCGGCGCTCGCCGGCAAGGGCGACGAGCCAGGACTGGCGCTCGTTCAGGAGATCGGGTTCGGCAAATGTCAGGATTTCGGTCACGCGGCGCTCCATTCCATGCGTCAAAGCTATGCCCTTATGGTCAGCATTTGGTTAAGAGGTGGACTTTGCCGGGCGCGCCCACTACATCCGGGCGGTTTCCTTTTTCCTGTCGCCGGGGCATGGTCGCCACATCATGGCAAAAGATTCGTCCGATCTGTTTGGGGCTCTGTTCGACCCGCCGTCGCCCACGCGCACGGTGCCCGTTCTGGTGCCCATGCCGGCGCCCGGGCCTTACAGTTATGCCGTGCCGGAGGATATGGTGGTCGAGACGGGTTCCGTCGTGCAGGTGCCGCTTGGTCCGCGGCAGGTCTTCGGCGTGGTATGGGACGACGCTGGTGAGAAGGGTGTCGATCCCAAGAAGTTGCGGCCCATTACCAAGAGTTTCGAGTGCCCGCCGCTGAAGGCGGAGATGCGCCGCTTCGTGGACTGGGTTGCCGCCTATACGCTTTCTCCGCCAGGCCTCGTGGCACGCATGGCGCTGCGTGCGCCCGCCGCCTTCGATCCCGAGCCGATGATCGAGGGGCTGCGGCTGACCGAAGGCAGGCCGGAGCGCCTGACCCCCGCCCGTGAACGGGTGATGGAGCTGGCGGCCGAAGGGCATGGCTGGACGAAAAGCGGGCTTGCCCATGCCGCCGGCGTCTCGACCAGCGTCATCGACGGTCTCGTGAAGCAGGGTGTGTTCGAGACGGCTTTCCTGCCCGCGCCGCCAGTGGTGCCCGAGCCCGACCCTGACTATGTCGAGCCGCGTCTGGAGGGCCCGCAGCGGCAGGCCGCATCGGAGATACTTGAAGATGTGCGCAAGGGCGGTTTTCATGTTTCGCTGATCGACGGCGTCACCGGCTCCGGCAAGACCGAGGTCTATTTCGAGGCGGTGGCCGAAACGCTGAGGCAGGGCAAGCAGGTCCTTATCCTGCTGCCGGAAATCGCCCTGACGGCGGCGTTTCTCGAGCGCTTTCAGGATCGTTTCGGCGCGAAACCGGCGGAATGGCATTCGGATTTGTCGCCGCGCATGCGCGAAAAGGTCTGGCGGCAGGCGGTGACGGGTGAGGTGAAGGTGGTGGCCGGCGCGCGCTCGGCGCTTTTCCTCCCCTTCGATAATCTCGGTCTCATCATCGTCGATGAAGAGCATGACCCCGCCTACAAGCAGGAAGATCGCGTCTTTTATAATGCGCGCGACATGGCGGTGGTAAGGGCGCGGATCGCCGAATTCCCCGTCGTGCTGGTCTCGGCCACGCCGTCGGTGGAAAGCCAGGTCAACGGCAGCTCCGGGCGATACAATACCATTCACCTGCATACGCGTTTCGGTGATGCGGCGATGCCGGACCTGCATCTTGTCGATATGCGCCGCCACCCGCCGGAAAGGGGAGGGTTTCTCTCACCCGTCCTGTTGCGGGGCATCGGCAAGACGATCGAGAAGGGTGAGCAGTCCCTCCTCTTCCTTAATCGTCGCGGTTATGCACCGCTCACGCTTTGCCGGGTCTGCGGCCACCGTTTCCAATGCCCGCAATGTTCCAGCTGGCTGGTGGAGCACCGTTTTCGCAATCAATTGCAATGCCATCAATGCGGCCACAACGAGCCGACGCCCGACCATTGCCCGGAATGCGGCACCTTCGATCATCTGGTGGCCTGCGGGCCGGGGGTGGAGCGCATTGCCGAGGAGGTGGAGAAACATTTTCCCGAGGCCCGCACCATCGTGCTCTCCTCCGATCTCATGGGCGTCAAGCGGCTGCGGCTGGAGCTGGAGGCCATCGTCAAGGGCGAGGCCGATATCGTCATCGGCACGCAGCTCGTCGCCAAGGGCCATAACTTCCCGCTGATGACGCTCGTCGGCATCGTCGATGCCGATCTCGGCCTTGCCAATGGCGATCCGCGCGCAGCGGAGCGAACCTTCCAGCTGCTCTCGCAGGTGACCGGGCGCGCCGGGCGAACGGGGTTGAAGAGCCATGGCCTGTTGCAAACTTACCAGCCGCAGCATCCCGTCATGCAGGCAATCGTCTCCGGTGATGCCTCGGCCTTTTATGAAAGGGAGATCGTTGAGCGGGAAAAGGCCGTTCTGCCGCCCTTCGGCCGTCTCGCCTCGATCATCGTTTCCGCCGATACGCGCGCAGAGGCGGAAACCCATGCGCGTGGATTGCGGGCCGCCGCTCCGCAGGTCACCGGCATCATGCTGCTCGGCCCGGCAGAAGCGCCGCTCGCGCTCATCCGCGGCCGCCACCGTTTTCGTCTCCTGGTGCACGGGCGGCGCAATTCCGACATGCAGTCTTTTCTCCGTACATTGCTCGCCAATGGTCCGAAGGAGCGGGGCAGCGTGCATGTGCAGCTCGATATCGATCCGCAAAGTTTCCTTTGAACTTTGCCAAAGAGGGCGTTTTCCCGTTGTCATGACCGTGTCATAACGCGAGCGAACAACACAATGATTTGGGGAACGAGATGGAGTTTTATTTTCCGGCCGAGTTTGGCGAGCAACTGGCCTTCGGTGCAGCGGTCGTATCGGCGGTCATCGGCCTGTTTTTCATGTTTGCACCGGGGCTGACGCTTCGTGCCTTCGGTCTGCAGCCGGCCGGTGAGCGCAGGGATGGTTACGCGCTCGTGCGCTCGTCGCTTGCCGGGTTTTATCTCGGCCTCGGTGCCGCCGCCCTGCTTCTCGCCCAGCCGATGGTCTATCTCGCCTTTGGTGCCGCATTCGGCCTCAGCGTCTTCGGCGGCATTCTCTCCATATTGTCGGACGGTGGCGCAACCATGCGGAATTTCTTACTTCTGGTTGTACACTTTCTGCTGTCCGCACTTGCGTTGAGCTACGTCTTCGGGCTGGTCTGAGGCGGGCTTTTTGGCTTTTGTGCCGCACATGCGCCGCATCCTGAGCGAAATCGGAAAATTTAAACGCATTCCCCCTTGCCCAAACGGCGCTTTCCGCTATTACGCGTGTTGCGAGTCCCGGCGTCCTATGCTAGACGGACCGCGAAATTGGGAAAAGGCAGGGGGGAATTCCGGTCTTTTTCGGGGAAATTGAAACGATTTCAAGAATTTGATGCGGTGGAGCCCCATCGCTGATGGTCTTGGACGATTAGCAGGGAAAAAGTGCCCGTGGCAGAGACCTCCCAGGGAACATCCGGTGTAGCGGAAAGGTATGCGTCGTCGCTTTTCGAGCTTGCTTTGGAAGCGGGTACGGTCGAAGCGGTTCAGGCCGAACTGGACAAGTTTGGCGCACTTCTCGACGAAAGCGACGATTTGAAGCGTCTGGTTGCGAGCCCGGTGTTTTCCGCCGAGGATCAGTTCAAGGCAATCACCGCGATCTGCGAAAAGGCCGGCATCGGCGGTCTCGCACTCAATTTCCTCAAGGTTGTTGCGAATAACCGCCGTCTCTTTGCCGTTCCCGGCATGATCCGCGCCTACCGCACCATTGCCGCCGCCCACCGCGGCGAAATCACCGCCGAGGTCACCTCGGCACATGCGCTCGACGAGGCGCAGGAAACTGAACTGAAGGCGGCGCTGAAGAGCGTTACTGGCAAGGATGTGGCGGTTTCCGTTACCGTCGATCCCTCGATCCTCGGTGGCCTGATCGTCAAGGTCGGCTCCCGCCAGATCGATACGTCTCTTCGCACCAAACTTTCCACCCTTAAGCTTGCACTGAAAGAGGTTGGCTGATGGATATCCGCGCCGCGGAAATTTCCGCAATTCTGAAAGATCAAATTAAAAATTTCGGCAACGAGGCGGAAGTCTCGGAAGTCGGTCAGGTGCTTTCCGTCGGTGACGGTATCGCCCGCGTCTATGGCCTTGACAATGTTCAGGCCGGCGAAATGGTCGAGTTCCCGGGCGGCATCCGTGGCATGGCGCTCAACCTCGAAGCCGACAACGTCGGTGTGGTTATCTTCGGTTCGGACCGTGACATCAAGGAAGGCGACACCGTAAAGCGGACTGGCGCTATCGTTGATGTTCCCGTTGGTCCGGAACTGCTCGGTCGCGTCGTTGACGCGCTCGGCAACCCGATCGACGGCAAGGGCCCGATCAATGCCGCCAAGCGTTCGCGCGTTGACGTTAAGGCTCCCGGCATCATTCCGCGCAAGTCGGTTCATGAGCCGATGTCGACCGGCCTCAAGGCCATCGATGCCCTCATCCCGGTTGGCCGCGGCCAGCGCGAGCTCGTCATCGGCGACCGCCAGACCGGCAAGACCGCGATCATTCTCGACACGATCCTGAACCAGAAGGCCATTCACGACAATGGCCCTGACGGCGACAAGCTTTATTGCGTCTACGTCGCTATCGGTCAGAAGCGTTCGACCGTTGCCCAGTTCGTGAAGGTTCTGGAAGAGCGCGGCGCGCTGCAGTATTCGATCATCGTTGCTGCGACCGCCTCCGATCCGGCTCCGATGCAGTATCTGGCACCGTTTGCCGGCTGCGCCATGGGCGAATACTTCCGTGACAACGGCAAGCACGCTCTCATCGGCTACGACGACCTTTCCAAGCAGGCCGTTGCCTATCGTCAGATGTCGCTTCTGCTGCGCCGTCCTCCGGGCCGTGAAGCTTATCCGGGCGACGTTTTCTACCTGCATTCCCGTCTTCTCGAGCGCGCTGCAAAGCTCTCCGACGAAATGGGCGCCGGTTCGCTGACGGCTCTGCCGGTCATCGAAACCCAGGGTAACGACGTTTCGGCCTTCATTCCGACCAACGTGATCTCGATCACCGACGGCCAGATCTTCCTTGAAACCGACCTGTTCTATCAGGGTATCCGCCCGGCCGTTAACGTCGGTCTGTCGGTTTCGCGCGTTGGCTCTGCCGCCCAGATCAAGGCGATGAAGCAGGTTGCCGGCTCGATCAAGGGTGAACTCGCCCAGTATCGCGAAATGGCTGCCTTCGCCCAGTTCGGTTCGGACCTTGACGCTTCCACGCAGCGCCTGCTTAACCGCGGTGCACGCCTGACCGAGCTTCTGAAGCAGCCGCAGTTCTCTCCGCTCAAGACGGAAGAGCAGGTTGCGGTGATCTTCGCCGGTGTCAACGGTTACCTCGACAAGGTTCCGGTCGCACAGGTCGGCAAGTTCGAGCAGGGTCTGCTCTCCTACCTCCGGTCGGAAGGCAAGGCGATCCTCGACACCATCCGCACGGAAAAGGCTATCAGCGACGATACCAAGGGCAAGCTCAAGGGCGCTCTTGATAGCTTCGCCAAGTCTTTCTCGTAATCAGGGCTCTTTTACTCGGACGGATAACGGATGCCTTCACTAAAGGATCTGAAAAACCGCATTGCCTCCGTAAAGGCGACGCAGAAGATTACCAAGGCGATGAAAATGGTCGCCGCGGCGAAGCTTCGGCGCGCCCAGGAAGCTGCGGAGGCCGCCCGGCCTTATTCTCAGCGCATGAGCGCCGTTCTTGCCAACATCGCCACGGCGGTCGAGGCGGACGTTGCTCCGGCGCTGATGACCGGCACCGGCAAGGACGACGTGCATCTGCTCGTCGTCTGCACGGCTGAACGTGGTCTTTGCGGCGGTTTCAACTCGCAGATTTCCCGTTTTGCCCGCGATCACGCCCGCAAGCTGATTTCGGAAGGCAAGACGGTCAAGATCATCACGGTTGGCAAGAAGGGTTACGACAGCCTTCGCCGCGAATTTGCAGCCAACATCATCGAGCGCGTCGAACTGCGCGAAGTGAAGAAGGTCGGTTTTGAAAACGCCGACCAGATCGCCAAGAAGGTGATCTTGCTCTTCAACGCGGGTGAATTCGACGTCTGCACGCTGATCTATTCGGAATTCAAGTCCGTCATCAGCCAGATCCCGACCGGCCTGCAGCTCATCCCGGCCGCAACGCCTGTTGTGGAAGAGGATGCCGCGACGCAGAACGCCGTCTACGAATATGAGCCCGATGCGGCTTCTATTCTGGAAGACCTTATTCCGCGCAACATTTCGGTTCAGGTTTTCCGGGCTCTGCTCGAAAACGTTGCCGGTGAAATGGGCGCCAAGATGAGCGCGATGGACAATGCAACGCGCAATGCCGGTGAGATGATCAACAAGCTGACGCTTTCCTACAACCGTCAGCGTCAGGCTCAGATCACCAAGGAACTCATTGAAATCATTTCGGGCGCGGAAGCGCTCTGAGGTAAGGAAAGAGGGTAAGGATAATGGCTAAGGCAGCTACCCCCAAGAAAACCGCAGCGGTGAACGGCGCGGGCAAGGTTACCCAGGTTATCGGCGCTGTTGTCGACGTGGCGTTCGAAGGCGAACTGCCTCCGATCCTGAACGCGCTCGAAACCGAGAACAATGGCAACCGCCTGGTTCTGGAAGTCGCGCAGCATCTCGGTGAAAACGTCGTTCGCACGATCGCCATGGACTCGACCGAAGGTCTGGTCCGCGGTCAGGCCGTCACCAACACCGGCGCGCCAATCGAAGTTCCGGTCGGTCCGGAAACGCTCGGTCGCATCATGAACGTCATCGGTGAACCGGTTGACGAAGCCGGTCCGATCACCACGGCCAAGAAGCGCGCCATCCACCAGGACGCACCTTCCTACGTCGAGCAGTCGACCGAAGCGCAGATCCTCGTCACCGGCATCAAGGTCGTCGACCTTCTGGCTCCTTACGCCAAGGGCGGCAAGATCGGCCTGTTCGGCGGCGCCGGCGTTGGCAAGACCGTTCTCATCATGGAACTGATCAACAACGTCGCCAAGGCGCATGGTGGTTACTCGGTATTCGCCGGCGTGGGTGAACGTACCCGCGAAGGTAACGACCTCTATCACGAAATGATCGAGTCGAACGTCAACAAGCTCGGCGGTGGCGAAGGCTCCAAGGCCGCGCTGGTTTACGGCCAGATGAACGAACCGCCGGGTGCCCGCGCCCGCGTCGCTCTGACCGGTCTGACGATCGCTGAAAACTTCCGTGACGAAGGTCAGGACGTTCTGTTCTTCGTGGACAACATCTTCCGCTTCACGCAGGCTGGTTCGGAAGTGTCGGCTCTGCTCGGCCGTATTCCTTCGGCCGTGGGCTATCAGCCGACGCTCGCAACCGACATGGGCCAGATGCAGGAACGCATCACCACCACGACCAAGGGTTCGATCACCTCGGTTCAGGCCATTTACGTTCCCGCCGACGACTTGACCGACCCGGCTCCGGCCACCTCGTTCGCACACCTTGATGCAACGACGGTTCTGTCGCGTTCGATCGCCGAAAAAGGTATTTACCCGGCTGTTGACCCGCTCGACTCCACGTCGCGTATGCTTGACCCGATGATCGTCGGCGAAGAGCACTACGAAGTGGCTCGTAAGGTTCAGTCGACCCTGCAGCGTTACAAGGCTCTCCAGGACATCATCGCCATCCTCGGCATGGACGAACTGTCTGAAGAAGACAAGCTGACGGTTGCACGCGCCCGTAAGATCGAGCGCTTCCTGTCGCAGCCGTTCTTCGTTGCCGAAGTCTTCACCGGTTCGCCGGGCAAGCTCGTTGCTCTCGAAGACACGATCAAGGGCTTCAAGGGCCTGGTCAACGGCGAATACGACAACCTGCCGGAAGCTGCTTTCTACATGGTCGGTTCGATGGAAGAAGCCATCGAAAAGGCGAAGAAGCTGGCTGCCGAGGCTGCCTGATTATGAATTGGCGGGCGCGTGGTTTTACCGCGCGCCTTCCAACCAATGACGGCGAAACCGGAACGGCTTTCGCCTACGGTGTAAAAGACAAGTCCGTGACGCCCGCGTAATTGAAAAGAAGTGAATAGCCATGGCTGACAGTTTCAAATTCGATCTCGTTTCCCCGGAGCGTCTGCTCGTTTCCGAAACGGTTACGGAAGTCGTCATCCCGGCTACGCTGGGTGAAATGACCGTTCTGGCCAATCACGCGCCGACGATGACCACGATCAAGCCGGGTCTGGTAACGGTGAAATTCGCTTCCGGCGAGACCCATAAATATGTGGTTTTCGGCGGTTTTGCCGATATTCTTCCGACCGGCTGCACGCTTCTCGCCGAATCCGCGATTTCGGCCGATGATATGTCTCCCGACACGCTGCAGAAGCGTATCGATGCGGCCAAGGCCGAAATCGAAGAGGGCAATCATCACCACGAACATTTGACCAAGCTTGAAAAGCACCTCTATGAGCTGACGAACCTGCATGAGGTTCTCGTCGCTGCTTGAAAGCACCGGGCGGGTTCGAAAGAATGACTGCCCACAAAAAACTTAAAACAGAAAGCGGCCGTTTCGGTCGCTTTTTTGTTTTTGGCGCTGCCTGTCCTCACATGAGTGAAACACACCAGCCGCCACGTGGCTGCATGTCAACTGGCCCAGTCGGTCCGAGCGTCGCGACTCATGTCGGCAAACGGAGTAAGGACGACGACGTAGAGCGCGGCCAATAGTCCCGCTTTAGCGAAGCATGCTTGGGGAAACCGATTCCGCTTCTCGGCGCTATAGGCTAGATGTGATGTCGGAAAGAAACGCTGCCTTTCGATCGCAAGCGAAGCAAGGCGGTTTTTCATCATGGAGGAATGATCGCGGTGTCGACAAAGGCAAGTTACCGAAGGGTCGCAAGAACCGCTCTGCGGGAAGGGGGAGTAACCGAGGGCGAACGGGCGGTGCCTGAGGAAGTGCCGGTTGCCTTTTCTTATGGTGGCAGCACCCATGCCGTGATGATGGCCAGTCCAGCCGATCTGGTCGATTTCGCGGTGGGGTTCAGCCTTACTGAGGGCATCATATCGGTGAAGGCGGACATCCGCGCCATCGAAGTGGTGGAGGCCGGGCAGGGCTACGATGTTCAGGTGGATTTGCAGGATACCAATGCCGATGCCCTGCGGGCAAGACGGCGGCATATGGCCGGCCCGGTCGGTTGCGGTCTTTGCGGTATCGAATCCATAGAGCAAGCGGTTCGTGTGGTGCCGGATTTGAACGACGTCAAAATCTCAGTCGGCGGTCATGACATCGTTGCCGCGATGAAAGCGCTGAACGAGGCGCAGAGTCTCAATCGCGAGACGCGGGCCGTTCATGGCGCGGGTTTCTACGATGCGCGGAAGGGGCTGCTTGCGGCGCGCGAGGATGTCGGCCGCCATAATGCGCTGGACAAGCTGGCGGGTGCGGTCATCAATGCGGAACTGTCTTCCCGTGCGGGCATTGTGGCCGTCACCAGCCGCCTGTCGGTGGAGATGGTCCAGAAGACGGCCATTCTCGGCAGCCCCATTCTGGCGGCGATCTCGGCGCCCACGGCTCTCGCCATCGAAACGGCGGAGAAGGCGGGAGTCACCCTTGTCGCGCTGGTGCGGGGTGAGGAGTTTGAAATCTTCACCCGCGCGGAGCGCATCATTCTATAGCACATTGCCGGGAAGGTCGGACCTCTGTTTTCCGTCCGGAAGTGAAATGTGTCAGAGCGTTATCGCGTTTGGAAAAAGCGAAAACGCTCTGGTGGTGTGGCCGCCGTTTTTCCGGCGGCCTCCGGTTTCAGACTTGGCCTAAAATTCCGCCCATTCGGCTGCAGCATTTCCATGAGATCTCGGCGCGGCATATCGTGGCTGCTGCACCGGCAGTCTGGTCACGACCGCTGGCTTTTTGTCAGCCGGCCGGGCAGGGGATACGGAAGCCTCATGCGATATTCTGAACTGCCGCAGCAATTCATGCAGGTTCTCCGCTTCATTGGCGAGACCATGGCTGGCGGCGGTGGTTTCTTCCACCATGGCGGCGTTTTTCTGGGTCGCCTGGTCCATGACGTTGACGGCCTGATTGATTTCCCGGAGCCCGTTCGCCTGTTCGCGTGATGCCTCGACGATGGCCGAGACATTGGCGTCTATTTCGCCCATCTGGGACTGAATATCCTTAAGGGCGCCACCGGTTCTGCCGACAAGATCCACACCACTGGCGACCTGTTCGCGGGAGGTGTTGATGAGGGATTTGATTTCCTTGGCCGCGACGGCGGACCGCTGCGCGAGTTCCCGCACCTCCTGTGCCACGACGGCGAAGCCCTTGCCAGCCTCCCCGGCGCGGGCGGCTTCGACGCCCGCATTCAGCGCCAGAAGATTGGTCTGGAAGGCGATATCGTCGATGACGCCGATAATGTTGGTGATTTCTCCGGAGGATCGGGAGATCGCGTCCATGGCGGAAATCGCCTGCTGAACGATGTCGCCGGAGTGTTCGGCGTGTTCCCTCGTTCGCAGCACCAGCTTCCCGGCCTCGCCGGCGCGCTGGCTGGCATCGGTGACGGTTGTGGTGATTTCTTCCAGCGCGGCGGCCGTCTCTTCCAGCGAGGCGGCCTGCTGTTCGGTGCGCTGTGAGAGTTGATCGGCGGCTATGCGGATTTCACCCGAGCCGGAAGCGATGGTCGAGGCATTATGGGCGATGGTCTGCATGGTGGCCTGAAGCTTGCCGACCACTTCGTTGAAGTCCTGTCGCAATTTCTCCATGCTCGGCACGAAGCCGGTATCGAGGCGTTGCACTAGATCACCCTCGGCCAGCGCCCGCAGAGCCTCGGCCAGAATGGCGATGGCACTCATGCGGGGCGTCACGTCGGTGGCGAATTTCACCACTTTCACCACCTTGCCAGCCTCGTCCAGCACGGGATTGTAAGCGGCCTGGATCCATATTTCCTTGCCGTTCTTTCCGTAACGAACAAATTCGTCCGAGATGAATTCACCGGAGGCCAGCCGCCGCCAGAAATTGGCGTAGTCGGATGTCGCCGCATAGGCGGGATCGCAGAACATGCGATGATGCCTGCCCTCGATTTCCTTGAGGTCGTAATTTACTGCGGCGCAGAAATTCGGATTGGCGGTGATGATCGTGCCGTCAGGAGAAAATTCGATGGTGGCCTGTGAGCGGGAGAGCGCCTCCAGCTTGCCGGCGTCTTCCACCGCTCTGATTTTCTTGGCGGTGATATCGGTGGCGATCTTGATCACCTTATAGGGTTTTCCCGAACGGAAGACGGGATTGTAGGAGGCCTCGATCCAGATGACCGAGCCGTCTTTGCGGATGCGGCGATATTCCTTGGCCTGGAATTCACCACGGGCAAGAGATTCCCAGAATTCCTGATAGGCGCGCGAGGCGACAAAGTCGCCATCGCAGAAGATGCGGTGGTGCTTGCCGACGATTTCGGCGAGTTCATAACCGAGCGCCGTGCAGAAATTGCGGTTTGCCGTGAGAATATTACCCTTGAGATCGAATTCTATGACCGCCTGCGATCTGGATATCGCATTGAGCATATTTCGGTTATCTGCGCTTTTCCCTAACCCCAGCATTAACGTCCCCCAAATATCAGCCAACGGCGCGGCTTGTCGCACGGGAGGTGCAGTCTGCGCCGTATTATGTTGAACAACGAACAGGTTTGCCACCGAAGGCGGCGTACAGGCACTTGCGACTTTAAAGCCTCCGTCAGCTATCGGGCCCTCATGCGGGTGAATACTATTCGTCGGCTTTTAATATTAGATATTCATAATATTAAAATGTTCTTATTTACATTTGCGGAACAGGCGCAAAATAAAAACCGCCGGGCGGATGCTCCGGCGGTCTGGTTCAGTTCTCGATGGGGGCCGTGAAAAGCCTGCATCAGGATGCAATCGGCGCTTCAGGTTACACGCCTGATTAAGCGGCGAGATCTTCCGCTTCGGTTCCCTTGAACATTTTCGCGAGGTTCAGGAAGCAGATCATGCCATGTTCGTTGGCAATGATGCCTTCGGAATAGGATTTGTCGAAGGAGGCCGAGATTTCCGGAACCGGCTGGACCTGATTTGCCGGGATCGTCAGAATGTCGGACACGCGGTCGACCAGCATGCCGATGACCATGTTGTGCACTTCGGCCACCACGATCGCGCTTCTTTCATTGGCGACGGTGCTCTTCATGCCAAGCTTGTGGGCCAGATCGATGATCGGAATGACCGAACCGCGCAGGTTCATGACACCGATGACGTCTTTCGGCGCGTGGGGAATGGGCGTGGAAGGCGCCCAGCCGCGAATTTCGCGGATGGTGGTCGTCTTCACGCAGAATTCCTGATCATGCAGGCGGAATGCGATGATTTCGAGCGTCTCACCGCCAAAATTGGTAGAGTTAATCATTGCCATCAGAATTCTTCCCAATGCTCGCTGTGGAGGCCGGCGCAAGTGCACCGACACTTGCATATGCGGATTTGGCGTTCTGCCTGGTGCCTGAACAGCCGGAAACAATATTTCCGTCTTCAATGGAAGATTCGTAACATGAGATGGTTTCGCAAACCTAAATGCGAAGCCGTCTCAATATTCCTTCTCGTAAAATATGCCGGCTGCGCCTTCGCCATTGCCGCCCGCTTCGCCGCGCAGCTTCACGCCACGCCCGACATCGAGGTTGATGATCGCCTTTGCACCGGATTCGCCGCTCTGCTGCAGCTCGAGATAGGTTCTTTCATTGAGGTACTTGCCGGCGGAAACGCGGGCCTGCCCTTCGGAATCGGTCGAAATATCGAGATCGTCGACGCCGAGATTGCTTCTGAGCTTGTCGAACAACGAGGTGGAGCGTCCGCCGGCCAGTTGGGCGGCGGCATCGGCCAGCCGCGCGATCTGCAGGGCCGAGAGTTTCGACATGGATTGCCCGAAGATCAGCTGCGCCATAACCTCATCCTGCGGCAGCGCCGGGGCGGAGGAGAAGGCGAAGGTAGGGTCGTTGGCATTGCCGGAAACGGACACGGTGATCGTCGTCGAACCGACCGTCGAGTCCGCCTTCATGTCGAGAACCGGGATAAGGCCACCGCCAAAGCTGATATTGCCGGTGGTGAAATCAAGGCGGCGGGTCAGGATCTCCAGCCGGCCGCGGCGCATTTCAAAGCCGCCGGAAATGACGGGAACGGCCGCCGTGCCGCGGATCGTCAGATTGCCGGTCAATTCCGCATCAATGCCGCGCCCGCGCACGAAGATGCCGCTCGGCGCATTCACCTGCAAATCGAGATTGATGGGAGATGAGCTGCCGCTGCCGCCCTGGTCGGCCCCGAGTGACTTTGCCTGCGCGCGCACCTTTGGCGGAGCGTTCTTGTGCTTGACGTCGATTTCCGTCAGCGAGGCTGGAAGTTTCTCAGGAATGGTGATGGCGCTTCTGTCCAGCGTCAGGTTGCCGCCCAGCACCGGAGAACCGAGAAGTGGGCCTTTCAGCGTCAGCGTGCCGCTTACCACCGTCGTCACCAGCGTTCCGTCATTATAACCGGCGCGGTCGAGCGTAATCGTAATATCGGCCGGGAAACCCGAACCACCGGCAATGCCGATGTTGCCGGTTCCGGAGATCGTTCCGCCGCCTGCCAGCTTGCCCGTCAACCGGGAGATGACGGCGCGATCGCGATCGAAGGTAACGGTTGCTCCCAGCCCGTTGATCGTCAGGTTCCGGCGCACATCGGTCAGGCGGGTACCATCGGTGGTGATGCTGCCGGTAACGACCGGTGCGGAAGCGCTGCCGGAGATTCTCACATCGATGGCGGCGGTGCCGTCCACATCGAGGCCCTGCGCGGCAGTCTGCGCCGCGACGGCGGAGAAGGGCAGTTTGCCGGTGAAGGCCATGGCAAGCGGGCGATTGCCGGCGATGCCGAGCGAGCCGCCGCCGGAAAGCGACATGCCGCCCTGACCCGTTACATTCGTGTCGATCTGCAGCATGCCGGCGGCAAAGCGGCCGTTCGCCCTGATGCCGAGTGCGGCAAGCCCCGCGGCGCGCGTCTGCGCGACCTCGGCATTGGCCCAGTTCAGATTATACTCGACCGAAGGGTCTGATGCCGCGCCCTTGGCACTGACCGTGCCGGAGATGTTGCCCGCCGCATCCAGCCCGGTGGCGAAGGCATTGGCCAGGCTCGCGGGAAGCGAGCGAATATCGGCCTTGATGTCGAGCGTCGATCCGGCCGTACCGTTGACCTCGACACGCCCGTCACCGGTGATGATGGTCAGATTGGAAATGCGGGTCGTACCATTCTGGATGGCAACGGTGCTTGGCTTTTCAAGGCGAACCGCAATTCCCTTCGGGGCAGCGGAAAAGGCGTCCACCCGCACCGTCATCGGCGATCCGCCAGTGTCGGCACTGCCCTTCACCACCAGCGGCGCATTATCGTACCGACCGTTGACGTCGAACTGGGTCGTCGTACCGGAATGACCAATCGTGGCATTCAGGCCGGAAATCGCGGTCGCGCCGGCATTGACGCTGTCGGCGCTGACCTTGCCATTGATCGCGAGCGCCTGGAGATCGTCAATGGAAATATCGGCGGCTAGCTTCGAGATCACCGTGGTGCCCTGGCGGATGCTGCCGCCATTTGCCTCTATCGTCGCGGCGATCCGGCCATTGGCGTTGCTCAGCGCGATATCGCCGGCAATATCGCCATCAGCCTGCTGCGCGGCGAGTGCGGCCAGCAGGGCGAGATCGGGGAAATTGAAGGAGAGATTGCCGGAAGGCAGGAATTGCTGCGAAAATTGCAGCTGCCCGTTCAAAATGTTGCGGCCCACCGCCACATGCAGCTCAGGTATTGCCGTGCCGTTTTCGGTCTGAACCACATTGGCATCGGCGTCGATTTTCTGCCGGTCGAGACTACCGCTGGCCGTCAGCTTCGCCTGCGGCGCAGCCGGGTCGGCCTTGCCCGAGGCATTGATCTTCAGCGCTTCGAGCTTTCGTCCGGCAAGGATCGCGCTTTCGGAATTCAGGGTGACATTAAAGTCGGGTGCGGCAAGTGCACCGCTGGCTTCGATTGCAAAATCGGCAACGCCCTTCGCCTGCGGTGTCAGCTTTTCGAGAGCGGGGAATTTACCCTTGATTTCGGCGCTCAGCGCATCGTTTTCGAGGCTGACATTACCGGCCGCCTCGATCGTTCCGGATTTGACGACGAGGTTCTCAACGCTGGTGCGTCCGCCAATGGTCAGGTCTATGTCGCCCTGAAGGGCAATAGTCGTGTCGAATTTTTCCGCGAGCGCCGGTGGAAGCGTGGCGGGCAATGCGAAGAGCTGAATGTTCGAAGTCAGGCGGTTGTCGACGAGATCGAAACTGCCTTTCAGCGTGCCACCGACACTGGCGCTTTCCAGCGTTGCGCCGTCAAAGCCGATGGCGGAAGCGGAGAGACTGAGCGGCGCCTTGACGGTGAGGGGTGCGCGCACCAGCCGGTCGATATCCGGGCTGACGAAGGATGATTGCGCCACGGAAAGGACGGTGACGATCGTGCCGCTGCGGTTGGCGATATTGAGATCGGCGCTTTCGGCGGTCAGTTTGACATCCTCAAGCCGGCCCTGCGGCAGGGAGAGACTGCGCAACGATGCGGTCGTGTTGAGATGTGCGGCGTTTGCATCACCCTTAAGGGAAAGATCGAGGCCATTGATGAGGGCCTGAACCTCGCCATTGTTGAGCGGCCAGCGAAAATCGACGGGCCCCGCCGTGCCGATGAGGTTGGCGGCGAGATCGTTCTCACCGTTCGGATCGACGGTGCCGGAAGCGGTCAGCAATAATGTGCCGGTCTCCAGCGTGCTGCTGCCGATTTCAATGCGGCCCTGCGGTGAGAGAGACGCATTTGCATCGAGTTTGGTTTCGCCGGCAAAAAGCTGGCGGAAGGCGGGCGGTAGGAGCAGGTCGGGCTGGCCGCCGCCCGAAATCTCGATACGGCGGGTGCCGTCGTCGCCGAGAAGATGGCGGCCGGTGACGTTGACGACAGGGTTGCCGGCGACATTGCCGCGCAGACTGCCTGTCCAGTCGGAAAGCGGGCCTTCGCCATTGAGGTCTATCGCCACTGCGGGCGTGCCGGGAAGCGAAAGCAAGGTGGCAAGAAGCCCGCCTTCGGGTTCCTTCATCTCCGCTTTCAGCTTCAGGACATTTTCGTTGGGAAGGAAGGCGATGTCGGCATTGACCTCCGCATCCGGCGCATTCAGCCGGTGGGCGGTGAGCGACAGCCGCATATCGTCCTGGGCAGCCGTGAGGTTGCCTTCGGCATTCAGATCGAAGGCACGGCCGAGAAGCGATTGCCCGAGACTGATATCGGGAAAGCTGAAATTGTCGATGGAGATTTCGATCGGCAGCGATGAATTGCCGGAACTCCTGGCCGCGGTTTGCTCGGGGGCAAGCGGTTTGCGTTCGACATCGATCGATCCGGCCGAGATCCGGTCGGCATGGAAGGTGCCGGCAAGCAGCGAGAGCGGCGACCAGTCGACGGCGATCTGGTTTACGCGGGCATAGGCCCCCTGCCGGTCTGAAAGGGTAACATTGTCGAGCCGCAGGCGGCCGGTCAAAAGCCCGCTGGGAGGCGAGATTTCGATCGTCTGATCGGGCGTGGAAACGAGCGATGAAATCTGCTTTGCGGCAATTCGGGCGCCCATCGGGGTAAAACCGACGAACAGAACCGCAAGCAACACCAGCACCACGCCGCACAAAGCAGAGTAGCCCAGCCATTTCAGCAATCGAATCAACGTTTTCATCAAGGGTAATCTACACTCTGTTGTAAGGGTGTTCGACTGCGGCGTTTAAAAAGACTGGCCGATGCCAGCATAAATGCCGAAACTGTTGCCGCCATCGTATTTGTCGAGCGGCATGGCGACATCGAGACGCAGAGGCCCGAAGGGCGTGGCATAACGCAGGCCGATACCGGCGCCAGCCCGGATATCGGAAAAATCGGGGGCCACATCATCCGAAACCACGCCGGCATCGATGAAGGGCACGATGCCGATCGTATCGGTAACCTTGATACGGGCTTCGATGGAACCGACCACATAGGAGCGGCCACCGGTTGCGTCGCCCGCCGCATTATAGGGCGATATTTCCTGATAGCTGTAGCCGCGTACCGATCCGCCGCCACCGGCATAAAAGCGCCGTGTGGTGGGTATGTCCTGCAGGTCGCTGCCGCCGACGAGCACGCCGCCGGAAAGTTTTCCGGCCATGATCAACCGGTCCTCGGCGCCTAGCCCCTTGTAGCCCGTAATGGAGCCTTCGAAAGAGGAAAAGAAGGTGCCATTCAGTGCTTCATAGCTCGGCTTGGCGGCCAGCGATGCGCGGAAGCCCTCGGTGGGATTGAGCTTGTCGTCGCGTGTATCACGAACGAATTCCAGCGGGATCGAGGTGGTGAGATATTCATTCCTGCCGAAGGCGTCTTCCGTATCGGCCCATTGCACTTCGAGACCGGCGGCGGCGGTGTCGGTGTCGTTCAGCTCATAACTGAAACCTGCGGTCCCGGTTATGGTCTTGGCCTCATAGGTATCGGGATGCTCTGTCTTGGCAATCAGGCTGGTCTTGAAGGTGGTGCGCGGATTGAACATGCCGGGCTTGGTGAAGGTGATGCCCGCCGAATAATCCATGCCTTCGACGCTCGATGCTTCGGCGATGCGCGAAACCGAGCCTTCGATACGCAGCGATTCCGCCTGCCCGAACAGGTTCCGGTGACCCCAATAGCCCTGGAGACCGATGCCTTCCGTGGTGGAGTATTGCGCGCCGACGCCGAAATAACGGTGTTTGCCCTCGGAGACCTCGATGGTCAGCGGAATGGTGCCGTCGCGGGCGAGTGTCCCCGCCTCCTTGATGGTCAGGCTGGAAAAAACGCCGAGCTGGCGCAGCCGGTCTGCGGCCTTGCGCAGCTTTTCCGGCGAATAGGGCTCGCCGCCATTGAGACGCGAATAACGGCGGATGAAGTCGCCATCGACGGTCTTTTCACCGGTAACGGTGACCGTGCCGAGTGGCGCGACGGGGCCGCCTTCGGCCGCCATGGTGATGTCGACCGTGTTCGTCGCGTGGTTTGCGACTGCTTCGCGCTTCGTCAGCTTGGCAAGCGGGCGGCCTTCCGCCTTCAGATCGTCGATCAGCTTGTTGCCGGCGCGGATGATCGCCAAAGACCCGGCATCTCCGCCAGCCGTCAGACCATATTCTTCAAGGTTGCGGCCGGTCACATCGCCTTCGAGGCGAATGTTGCCGAGCGTGAATTTCGGGCCGGGCGTCACCGTTATGACGATGGGTACGGGCGCACTGTGATCGAAAACCGGATTGGGTGGCAGGTCATCGACGTTCTTTCCGGCCACCGTAACATTGACGATGCCGCCATAACGGGCGTTTTCATAAAGCGCCGCGATCATCCTGTCCCTGTCGTCTCGCGCCTTTATCAGGAGGCCGAGATCACCGGAGGCGGGCTTGTCCTTGTCCGCCAGGAGCAGCGAGCTGTTCTCTAGGCTGTCTTGCAGGGATTTATCCGCATCGACAGCATTCAGCGTGACGGCATATTTGACCGGGTTGATAACCTCGACCTCCGGCTCTTCCGAACCCCAGAGGCGCATGCCGAACAGTTTGAAGGCGAAGGCGTCACGGGTAAACGCCGGATACAGGGCGAACGTGAAAGCAACCGCAAGGGCGGTGCCAGCTTTCCGATACGCAATACCTGTCTTCGGGTTAGTTCGTGTTCTTCGCATAAGCTGCTTTATGGTTGAGCATTTATTGTCGCTCTAACCCGTTTCCTGTCCGTTAACATTGCAATTTAATCATAAATAAACGGCTTTGAGGACCCTTCCGCCTGAGTTTTGCCCGCCATAACGCAAAAAGCCCCGGATGACCGGGGCTTCTGTGCAACGGTATGTCGCGCAGCGATTAGCGGCAACGTGCCGTGTAACGCTGACCGTACTGGTCGCGATAATAGCAATAGCCCGGCTCGGAAGCATTGCCGATCAGAGCACCGCCCACGCCGCCGATTGCCGCGCCAACTGCTGCGCCGCGAACGTTACCCGTAATGGCTCCACCAATGACAGCGCCGGAAACGGCGCCGATCGAAGCGCCCTTTTCAGTCTGCGTGCAGCTTGCAAGCGACAGGCCGACGAGCGCAAATATGATTGCCTTTTTCATGAAACTCTCTCCAACGTTACAATGAGCTCTTCGGCTCGGTAGGCGTCCCATATTTATCTGCGGCGACTGCTACCTCCGACCGCCACAGATAACTAACAATTCGATGTCGTTTAGGGAAGCCTCCTCTTTCAGGCTTTCCGCCGAGCGTAAATCGATTGCGTCCCAAACAACGGGGTCGGGCGAAAAAGGTTCCAAAATTCCGGGTTTTTTGATGTGAATCAATTTTGTACTTTTCATTGGGTTCTATAAACGGTTTATTGGAATGGTTCAAAACAACGGCGAATTGACGCAGACACGGTTAAAGTGACCCGCAAGGGTTGACGGTCCCCGTATCGAGGCAGAAAACGATCTGGTCAATTCTGGAGCATGGCATGGACTTCGAGGCATTTTTCACGACGGAACTGCAAAGCCTGCATTCTGAGGGACGCTATCGCGTTTTTGCGGATATCGAGCGCCAGCAGGGCAATTTTCCCCGCGCGACACGGTACAACGCCAATGGCGAGCGCAAGGATGTAACCGTCTGGTGCTCCAACGACTATCTCGGCATGGGCCAGAACCCGAAAGTCATCGAAGCCATGAAAGCCGCCATCGATCACTGTGGCGCGGGTGCGGGAGGCACCCGGAATATTTCTGGCACCAACCATTATCACGTCCTGCTCGAGCGCGAACTTGCTGACCTTCACGGTAAGGAATCGGCGCTGATCTTCACCTCGGGTTATGTTTCCAACTGGGCAACCCTCGGCACGCTTGGCCAGAAAATTCCGGGCCTCATCATCTTCTCCGATGCGCTCAACCACGCATCGATGATTGAGGGTATCCGTTACGGCCGTTGTGAGCGGGTGATCTGGAAACATAACGACCTCGAAGATCTTGAGGCGAAGCTCAAGGCCGCCGATCCGAATGCGCCGAAGCTCATCGCCTTTGAATCCGTCTATTCGATGGATGGCGACATCGCGCCGATCAAGGAAATCTGCGATCTGGCCGACCGTTACGGTGCCATGACCTATCTCGATGAAGTCCACGCTGTCGGCATGTATGGCCCGCGCGGCGGCGGCATTGCCGAACGCGAAGGCCTGATGGATCGCCTGACGATCATCGAGGGTACGCTTGGCAAGGCATTCGGCGTGATGGGCGGTTATATCACCGGCTCCACCGCGGTCTGTGATTTCATCCGTTCTTTCGCATCCGGCTTCATCTTCACGACGGCCCTGCCGCCGTCGCTCGCTGCCGGTGCGATCGCCTCGATCCAGCACCTGAAGGCCAGCCCCTTCGAGCGCGCCCGCCATCAGGACCGGGTGCGCAAGCTGCGTGGTCTTCTCGATGCCCGCGGTATTCCGCATATGGACAATCCAAGCCACATCGTGCCGGTCATGGTCGGCGATGCCGCCAAGTGCAAGTGGATTTCGGATATCCTGCTCGACAATCACGGCGTCTACGTACAGCCGATCAACTATCCGACCGTGCCGCGCAAGACTGAGCGCCTGCGCATTACGCCGACGCCGCTGCATAGCGATGCCGATATCGAGCATCTGGTCGGTGCATTGCACCAGCTTTGGTCGCATTGTGCGCTGGCGCGTGCGGTGGCGTGAGGCCGCGGTTCGGATAGAAGAAGTCAGGCCGCGTTTACGCGGCCTTTTCTTTTGTGGCGATGAGTTCCAGCGCATGGCTTCGGGCTTCCTCGTCTGCCGCGAAAACATCGTCCATCGTCTCGGCGGAGCGCCCGTCATGCATGCGGTCCATGACCGTTTCGACGATCTCGGCCATATCGAGAAAACCGATGCCGCCGGCAACGAAGGCGTGAAAGGCGGTCTCCTCGGCGGCATTCAGGGCGGCACCCTGCAAACCGCCACGCTCTAGCGCCATGCGGGCCAGCCGGATCGCCGGGAACCGGGTTTCATCCGGCGCTTCGAAATCGAGCCGTGCCAGTTTTGCGAAATCCAGCCGCTCGACATTCAGATTGCCGCGTTGCGGATAGGTGAGGGCATAAGAAATGGCGGTGCGCATATCGGGGGAGCCGAGCTGGGCGATATAGGAACCATCGGTATAACCCACCATCGAATGGATGATCGACTGCGGGTGGACGATCACTTCCACCTGGTCGGGCCTGAGATCGAAGAGATATTTCGCCTCGATCATTTCCAGCCCCTTGTTGAACATCGAGGCACTGCCGATCGAGACCTTCAGCCCCATCGACCAGTTGGGATGGGCGCGGGCGATATCCGCCGTGACGTTGGACATTTCGTCGCGTGACCAGGTGCGGAACGGCCCGCCGGAGGCCGTCAGCACGATGCGTTCCACGGCCTGTTTGTGTTCGCCCGTCAGGCACTGGAAGATCGCGCTGTGTTCGCTGTCGACCGGGATCAGCCGGCCGCCGCCCTGCCTGATCGTGCGCAGAAAAACATCGCCTGCCGAAACCAGACATTCCTTGTTGGCAAGTGCAATATCGGCACCGCGCCGGGCGGCCGTCAGTGTGGGCGCGAGGCCGGGGGTTCCCGCAATCGCCGCCATCACCCATCCGGCTTCCATCGAGGCTGCCTCTTCGAGGCCGGATTTGCCCGCAGCAACCTTGATGCCGGTGCCGGCAAGGGCGGATTTCAGCGCTTCGTATTTGTCATCGTCCGCAGTGACCGCGAGCTGCGCGCCAAATTCCCGCGCCTGTTCCGCCAGAAGTGCGATGTTGCCCGCACCGGTCAGAGCCATGATCTCGAACCCGTCGCGGCCGCCCAGCTGACGCACGACGTCCAGCGTATTGGTGCCGATCGAACCCGTCGAACCCAATATGGTCAGCTTGCGTGGCATTTCACTGGCATTCGTCATCTTCAGCCCGTTGGTGGTTTTCGGTTCACATGCCGTTCTCCCGAAACCGCTGCACATCTTCGGGCGACATGCATTAGCCTCTACTCGTGAAAACCAGCCATAACAAGGACAAAGCCCACCTATTGTTTTTGGGGAGGGCAAAGCCATATGCAAGAAAAACGATGAGAGGACGATGATGCGACGTTTCCTGGTTTCCAGCGGGTGGATTTTTGCGGCAAGCCTTGTGCTGGTGCTGGTCTTCATTCCTTTCGACCCGCGCCTTTCCGAAACCGCGCAGGCCCTGCCGGGCAGGGTGGTCTCCTTCAACCGCGCCATTACCGATTTCGGAACGTTCCGCTGGATGCTTTATTCCACCGGCGCGCTCGCTATTCTTGCCTATGTCGGCGCGCGGGTCCTGCAGGCGCGAACCTATGCCGGGCGTTTGAGAACGGCATGGCGGCTTCTCGCCTATTTTTTCCTGACGATCGGAACGGCGAGCATTCTTGTCCATACGCTGAAATTCCTGATCGGACGGGCAAGGCCGGAGCTTCTGCTGGAAATGGGCGCCTACAGCCTCACGCCTTTTACCGGCGATAATCTCTATGAGAGCTTTCCCTCGGGTCATTCGACCGCGGCCGGGGCATTTTTTGGCGTTTTTGCCATGCTGATGCCGCGCTTTCGCTGGGTGTTCCTGCTGTTCGCGCTTATCATCGGTGTTTCGCGCGTCATCGTTGGCGCGCATTATCCAAGCGACGTTGCCGCCGGGCTGTTGCTCGGCCTGTGGACGGCCATGGCCTTCGCCTTTATCTTCGCCCGGTCCGAAATGCTGTTTCGTTTCGATGCGCATGGTTGGCCGCAGCCGAAAAATGCAAACCTGCCGGCGACGGAGATAAGATAGGGACTTTTAACGGGACGGAATGGGGGTAGGCGATGGAAGACGCGAAAGCCGGGCATGAAAAGGACGGCAAGGCTGTTCAGCATATTCGCACCTGCGTTGCTGTGGCCGGTGGTGGGCCGGCGGGCATGATGCTTGGCCTGCTGCTTGCCCGCAGCGGTATCGATGTGGTTGTCGTCGAAAAACACGGGGATTTCCTGCGCGATTTTCGCGGCGATACCATCCATCCTTCCACACTTGAACTGATGGAGCAGCTCGGTTTCATCGACGAGTTCCTGAGCCTTCCGCATACGCGTGCGCCGCGGCTGAACGCGGTTATCGGTGGCGAGCGTGTTACGATTGCGGATTTTTCCCGCCTGCCGGTCCGGCACCGTTTCATCGCCTTCATGCCGCAATGGGATTTTCTCAATTTCATCGTCGGCAAGGCAGGCCAGTATGAAAATTTCCGGCTGCTGATGAACGCTCCGGTGACCGGCCTCCTCGAACAGGACGGGAGGGTGGGCGGTTTCACCGTCGAAACCTCTGACGGCGTCATCGAGATTGCCGCCGAACTGGTGGTCGGTGCGGATGGCCGCAACTCCATCGTCCGCGAGGCGGCGGGGCTCGAGATCCAGCGCTTTGGAATTCCGACCGAGGTGCTCTGGCTGCGCCTTTCGAAACAACCTGAGGATCCGATCGAAACCATGGGGCATGCCGGTTCGCGCCAGGGTTTCGTAATGATCAACCGGGGTGACTACTGGCAGTGCGGTTATGTGGTGCGCAAGGGATTTTTCGCGGACATAAAGCTTGAGGGGCTGGAAGCCTTCCGGGACAGGGTCGCGCAAATCTGCCCTTTCCCGCGCGAAAGGCTCGATGAGATCAAAAGCTGGGACGATGTGCATCTCCTGACCGTTCGTATCGACCGGCTGAAGCGCTGGTGGAAACCCGGCCTGGTCTGCATCGGAGATGCGGCCCATGCCATGTCGCCCGTCGGCGGCGTCGGCGTCAATCTGGCMATTCAGGATGCGGTTGCGGCCGCCAATATACTGGTGCCGGTGCTGGTGTCCGGCCGGGCTATTCGTGACGACGACCTCGCCGCAATCGAAAAGCGGCGGTCCTTCCCGACAAAAGCCACGCAGTCTCTGCAGCGGATGATACGCATCGGTCGCAAGAAAGGGCAGGAGGAAAAATCGGAAAAACCCAAAGGCCCGCCTGCCTTCGTGCGGGCGATCATTCGGTTTCCGCTTCTTTCCCACCTGACGGGCCGGCTGGTTGGGCTCGGTTTCCGGCGGGAAAAGATCGAAACGTTGTGAGGCCGGTCAGGACTATCCGGCGATCTCCTGCGCATATTTCAGTCCGATAACGGCCGATCCGATCAGCCCGGGCTCGATGCGGCAGATCGCGGGCACGACCAGCGGGCGGTCGAAACGTCTGAGAATGCGGGCCCTGACCGCTTCATCCAACGCGGCAAGAAGCTCCTTTGAGTTCGAAAGGCCACCGCCAACCGGAACGATGGTCGCGCCGGTGACATTGATCACCATCGCCAGCGGCGAGGCGAGAATATCGATGAGAACATCGATGGTTCTGGCGGCTTTTGCATCGCCTGCCTGCCAGGCGGCGATAATGTCCTCGCTGGTCATCTCCTGCCGGTGAAGATGCGCGTGCAGCTTTTCCATGCCGCGGGCGCTGCCGATGGCATCGACGCAGCCGGTGAGGCCACAGCCGCATTCGAAGCGGGGCAGCGAGACCGGCGGATTGCCGGCCAGTGTCGCGGCCACCGGACCATGGCCCCATTCGCCGGCGAAACCGCCATGGCTGTTGATGAGCTTGCCATCGATCACCAGGCCGCCGCCGACACCCGTTCCAAGGATGACGCCAAAAACCACGCGGTGGCCCTGACCCGAGCCGATTTCCGATTCGGCGATCACGAAACAATCCGCGTCGTTCGACACGATGACGGGAAGGTTGAGGGCTTTTTCCAGCTCGTCCTTCAGGACCCGGCCATGGATGCTCGGAATATTGGCAACGGTAGCCTTGCCGGTGTCGGGATCGATGACACCGGCAATTGACAACGATACGCAGCCGGGCGTGCCGCCGCTCGCATCGATGACGGATTTGAGGCCGGCGGCGAAGTCTTCGAAACTGGTTTTCGGCGTTGGTATGCGCGGCACGGGGCGAATATCGTCCGGGGCATGGGCAACCGCGCCCTTGATGGTCGTTCCGCCAATATCGAAACAAACGATCATGGTTCACACTCCGGAATGCGCGGCATCGTAGATTTTTTCCCCGCCAATCCAGGTCGAATGCATCTGGACATCGGGTGTCAGCACAACGAAATCGGCATCGAAACCGGGCAGGAGTTTTCCCTTATCCGACGCGCCGATGGCCTGCGCAGGATAGGCGGATGCCATTCTCAAAGCTTCTTCCAGCGGCGTATCCAGCTTCTCATGCATGAAGCGGACGCAGGAGAGCATGTCTATATCCGCCCCCGCCAGCGTGCCGTCTTCAAGCGTCAGCCGCCCGCCATTGCGATAGACGCGCCTGCCGTTCAGTTCGAAACCATCATCATCCGTGCCGATGGTCGACATGGCGTCGGTGACGAGGAAAATCTGGCCGGGGCCATTCTTGGCGCGTAGCGCAATGCCGATGGCAGCGGGATCGACATGGAAACCGTCGGCGATCAGCCCGCAATCCAGTCCGCCGTTCGAGAGGGCTGCGCCCACCAGACCCGGTTCGCGATGGCCGAGTGGGCTCATGGCGTTGAAAAGATGTGTCACCATGGAAGCGCCGGCCTCGGCATAGGCCGTCGCAACACCAAGGCGGGTATCGGTATGGCCGAGGCTGACGGTGATGCCGGCTTTTCTGAGGGCAGAGACCTGCCCCTCGGTCACGTTCTCAGGGGCAATGGTCGTCATCACGAAGGCAAGCTCCGCCTTGCAGCCGGTCAGAATGGCAAGATCGGCCGTCTCCATCTTGCGGATCAGCGCCGGATCATGTGTGCCCTTGCGTGCGACGGAAAGATGCGGCCCTTCGAAATGCAGGCCCAGAAAGCCCGGCACCTGCTTCTTGCCGGCGGCAATACCCGCCTGCGCCGCTTCTGCCGTCACATCCGGCCGGTCTGTGATGAGCGTGACCATCAGCGCTGTCGTGCCGAACCTGGCGTGGGCCGAGCAGATGCGGGCAATGCCATCGACATCGGGCTGGTTGTTGAACATCACCCCGCCGCCGCCATTGACCTGAAGATCGATGAAGCCCGGCGCGATCAGCAGTCCCTTCACATCGATCGTTTCGGCCTCGGCTGGCACGCCGTCCGAGATGGCGGTGACATGCCCGCCGCCGGTCAGGAGCACCTTGTCATCGTGCCACACGGCACCGTCGAAAATGCGGGCGCCGACAAATGCCTTGATGCCGCTCATTGGGTTTCCGTTACCTTCTTCAATGCCACGGGTGCATCCGGGTTGAAGCCGCGTGCTCGGGACAATTGTTCGATGAAGCTGTAAAACGGTGCAATCAGCAGCAATGCGTCGGTCAGCGGGTGGTTGGTCTCCACGAAAGGCAGGGGCTTGGCCGGGCTGCCCTTTGTGGAGGTAACGAAAACGCTTGCACCTTTATTGGCAAGACCTGCGGCGATATCCGTGACGGAGGTCTCGGCACGGTCGCGGGCGGCAAAGGCGATGACGGGGAATTGCGGCGCGACCAGCGAGACCGGGCCGTGCATGACTTCCGCCGAGGAATAGGCTTCCGCATGTAGCTCGCAGGTTTCCTTGCATTTCAGCGCGGCTTCCGCGGCAATGGCAAGGGCAGGGCCGCGGCCCAGCATGTAAAGCGATTCTTCGCCCTTCACCGCCTCGTCGATATGGCTCCAATCAAGCGCGATGGCCTTGGCGAAATTCTGCGGCAGGGCGCTGACGGCCTTGGCAAGCAGGCTGTCCTCGGTCCATTCGGCAAGGATCGCCAGACCCGCAACGATGGAATTGACGAAGGATTTGGTTGCTGCCACGGCTTTTTCCGGTCCTGCCTGAATATTGATGGCATGATCGGCCGCCTCACCCAGGGGAGAAGGCAGGGTGTTGACGAGCGAGAAGGTGAGCGCGCCGCCCTTGCGGGCACTTTGTGCGAGCGCGACGATATCCGGGCTCTTGCCGGATTGCGAGACGGCGAAGGCCGCTGCCCGTTCAAGCCGCAGTTTCGTCTGGTAGATGGAGGCGAGCGAGGGGCCGAGCGAGGCGACCGGCAGACCGGTCTGCAATTCGATCGCATATTTCAGGAAATGTGCGGCGTGATCGGAGGAGCCGCGGGCAATGGTGACGACGACCGCAGGGTCACGGGCCTTCAGCTTGCTGCCGGCCTCCAGGAAGTCGGTCTTGGCATTGTCCAGCAGGCGGGCGACAGCATCGGGAATCTCATCGATTTCCTGGCGCATCAGGGTTGTCATTGTTTCGTGTCCTTGGTCAATGTTTCACTCTGGACCCATCGTCAGTTCGGCGACGAGGTCATAGGCATCACTGCGGTAAAGCGCGCGGGATATTTCCATGAGGCGCCCGCTTTCCAGATAGGCCATGCGCTGAACGGAAAGCGCTGCCGAGCCGAGCGGAACCCCAAGCAGCAGGGTTTCCTCATCCGTGAGATTGCGGGCCGAGATGCGCTGAATGGCGCGCACGGGGCGAATACCGTTTTTCTCAAGCTCCAGATAAAGCGAATTTTCGACGAGTTGCGGATCGGGCAGAATATCGCCCGGCAGGCTGGTGACTTCCAGTGCGATCGGCTGGTCATTGGCAAGACGCAGGCGCGTGAGCCGTGCCACCATGGCGGATTGAGAAAGGCCGAGCGCCATCATTTCATCGCCGGTGGGGTGGAACAGGCCCCTGTCCAGCCAGCGTGTGCTCGCCGTCATGCCGCGCCGGCGCATGTCCTCGGTAAAGGAGGTGAGCTTGGTCAGCGGCTGCTGCATGCGGGTAATGGGCTTGACGACGAAGGTGCCCGAACCATGCCGGCGAACGAGAAGGCCGTCGCGGACAAGATCATCCACCGCCTTGCGCACGGTGACGCGGCTGACACAGGCGCTTTCAGCAATATCGCGCTCCGGTGGCAGGGCGTCACCATGTTTCAGGCGGCCGCCATTGATGGCGTCTTCGATCGTCTGGCGCAATTTCAGGTATAGCGGGCCGCCGCCTGATTGCAGGTCCTCCAGATTAAGCGCTGCCCCGTTCATCCATAACCTCTGTCACAATCCGATATGGCTGCTTCTGGCTATACCACAGAAGATGCGATCGGCAATACCAAAATAGAACCATTCGCGAACTTGTATGATTAATCGGAGCATTTTTCGTTCTGATGCCTTAAATTAAGGCCTTGTGATCGAAATTTCCGCATTAACCAAAAAAATTTTCCCATCTGTGTAATTGCTCTAGACGATTGGCATTTTTTTGGTATTGTTTTGGCATCGGTTGCCGGTGAATAACTGTTGCGCGTCCCGCTGGCCTGGAAGAATCGGTTTCTTATCCGCGACTTGCCAGAGTAAATCGAATTTTGCTTGACCGTTGTGAAAACTAATTTCATCATGGTTGGAAATTATCGCAGATAACTGAATGACCAGCGTAGAAATGGTTGCTTCTGCGAAAATTATTTACGAATAAGCAGGGAACAAAGTTCATGAAGGTGGGAATTATCGGACTCGGATTCCGTCTCGGTTATCTGGGCTACGTTTTTCACGAGATCGACAAGGATTTCGAGATCGTCGGTTATGTCGATCCTCATCCGGCTGGTCTGCCGGGTTTGCAGGAAAAAGGCATTTCGGCCGGCAAGGCCTATGATAGTCCGGAAGCGCTGATCGCCGGCGAAAAATTCGACCTCCTGATGATCGGTTCTCCGAACCACATGCATCTGGAGCATATCCGCATCGGCCTTGAGGCCGGTTGCACCATCTTCTCGGAAAAACCCATCGTCGTCAGCATCGAAGAAAGCCTCGATCTCGCCCGGCTGCTCAATAAGCATGGTCACGAGCGGCTGCTCGTTGGTCTGGTTTTGCGTTATTCCCCGCTCTACCGCGATCTGCGCGCCGCGCAGGCGGAAGGCAAACTGGGCGATGTCGTTTCCATCGAGGCCTCGGAGCATATTCCGCCCTATCACGGCGCATTCTTCATGCGTGACTGGCGGCGTTACGAGAATTATTCCGGCTCCTTTATGCTGGAAAAATGCTGCCACGATCTCGATCTCTATAATGGTGTGGTCGGCGCGCGTCCGCGTTTCGTATCGAGCTTCGGCGGTCGCAAGAGCTTCACGCCGGCAAACGCGCCGCAGAATGATGGCATCAACGACATGGAGGTCTATCACCGCAAGCCGAGCGGCTGGATGGGCTCCGACAAGGTCTTCGACAGCGACGGCGACATCATCGATTACCAGACGGCGATCGTCGAATATGAAAACGGCGCTTCGCTTGCCTTCCATACCAATCTCAACGTTCCCGACGATTTCCGCCGCTTCTGCGTCATCGGCGCCAAGGGCATGGCGGAGGGGGATTTCGTGCGCGGTTTCCTGAACGTTCACAATGCCCGCACCAATGAAAAGACCGTCGCCAAGACCTATTCGGCGGCGACCACGCTCTCGCAGCATTATGGCGCGGATGAGCAGATGGCCGAGGACGTGATCGCCCATATCGTCAAGGGCGCGCCCTTGCCGGTTTCCGCGCTCGACGCGATCGAGGCCGGTATTCTGGCGCTTGCCATGGATGAGGCACGCCATGGCCGCAAGGTGGTCGATCTCAAACCGGTGTGGGAGGAGTACGATCTGGCGCTGCACGGTCAGCCGAAATCCCCCGCCGTGAAAACGGCTTGAGGGGGACTGCGCGATGGATGCAAAACGCAGCGCAGTCATTTTCGCCTGGTTTCTTCTTCTGCCGGCGCTCCTCTACATCACATTGATCGTCGCCTATCCGCTCGTCGATACTTTCATCCTGTCGTTCACCGATGCGTCGCTTAAAAAAGTGACGAATTGGGTCGGTTTCATCAATTACGAGAAGATCTTCAACGCGACTTTTGCCGATGTCATCACGCGGACCTTTATCTGGACGTTCTTTTCCGTCTCGATAAAGATGATCATCGGCACATTTGGTGCGGTGCTGCTGAATTCCGCCGTGCCCGGCCGTGCAGTGTTTCGTATCCTGACCATGCCGCCATGGATCGTGCCGATGGCTATCGGCATCTTCATGTGGGGCTGGATGTATAATGGCCAGTTCGGCATGATTTCCGGGGTACTGCAGAATCTTGGCCTGGTGGATGGTCCGGTGGCTTTCCTTGCCTATGGCAGAACGGCCTTCTGGGCGACGATCGTCACCGATGTGTGGATCGGCGTGCCGATGGTGACGCTTTATCTGCTGGCAGCGATCCAGTCCATTCCGCAGGACCTCTACGAGGCGGCGTGGACGGACGGCGCCAGCCGTGCCTATCGCTTCCGCCGCATCACGCTGCCGCTGATGCTACCGGCCATGATCACCATGTCGGTCCTGTCACTGATTTCGACGTTCAATTCCTTCGATATCATCTGGATTCTCACGCGTGGCGGTCCGAACGGCGAAACCACAACGATGATCATCGACACCTACAAGACGGCGATCGGCGCTTACAAATATGGTGAAGGTGCCGCGCGCGCAGTGCTCATCTGCATCTTCCTGTCGATCTTCACCTTCTTCTATTTCCGCATTACCCGCCGTATCTCGCAGGAGGCCAGCCGATGACCGACAGACATGCGAGGATCAACCGCTACACCTGGTATGAAATGGTCGGAATCTATTGCGGTATCGCTGTGTTCCTGACCTTCGTGCTGGCGCCCTTCGTCGAAGGTTTTCTGGTGTCGCTGAAGCCGCTCAGCCTGCTGTTTTCGTCCCCCTACAGGTTCTGGCCGGAGAATGGCTCCTTCGAGGCCTACCGGACGATGTGGGTGAGCGTACCGGGTTTTGCGCTTTATATCTTCAATTCGTTCTTCATCGCGGGTTCGATCACCCTGATCGTGCTTGTGCTTGTCATCCCTGCCGCCTACGCCTTCGCGCGTTTCGAGTTCAAGGGAGCCGGCCTGTTGCTGGGAGTATTCCTGGCGGTGAAGATGTTCTCCGGCGCGGTCCTGCTCATTCCGCTGTTTCGTCTGATGCGGTCCATCGGCGTGCTGAACAGCTATTTCGCGATGATCATTCCCGGTGTTGCATTCATCATTCCCACCGGCATCCTGCTCCTTGTGACCTATATGCGCCGCATTCCCCGTGAGCTGGAGGAAGCGGCCTATGTGGATGGGGCGAGCCGTCTCTACACGCTTCGCCGGGTGGTCTTGCCGATCGCAACGCCGGGCATTGCCGTTGTCGCGATCTCCTCCTTCATCGAGGCCTATGCACAGCAATTCATCTACGCGCTGACCTTCAATTCCAAGACGGAATACATGCCGCTGCCGGTCGGGCTGTTTGCCTATTTCGGTCGGCAGGAAGTCGTCTGGAACGAGCTGATGGCGGCGAGCTTCGTGGGCATCGCGCCGGCTATGATCGCGATCTTCCTGATGCAACGATATCTCGTCGGCGGGCTGACCGCCGGCGCGGTGAAATAAGCAATAACCGGAACGACTACCAAAACGGGAGACTAACTATGGCACTGAAACATTACGGATTGGCGCTCTGCGCTTTCGCATTTGCCGGTTCCACCGCCCTTGGCACGGTGGCGGCGCATGCCGCCGACAAGGAGATCAGCTGGATCTATTGCGGCGACAAGATGGATCCCATCCATGAAAAATACATCAAGGAATGGGAAGGCAAGAACGCGGGCTTCAAGGTTGTGCCTGAAGTCGTCGGCTGGGAGCAGTGCCAGGACAAGGCCACGACGCTCGCCGCTGCCGGCACACCGGTCGCCATGGCCTATGTCGGTTCGCGCACGCTGAAGCAGTTCGCGCAGAACGATCTGATCGTTCCGGTGCCGATGACCGAAGACGAAAAGAAGAGCTATTATCCGAACATCGTCGACACGGTCACCTTCGAGGACACACAATGGGGCGTGCCGGTCGCTTTCTCGACCAAGGCGCTCTACTGGAACAAGGATCTGTTCAAGAAGGCCGGCCTCGATCCGGAAGTGCCGCCGAAGACCTGGGCTGAAGAAATCGCCTTTGCCAAGCAGATCAAGGAAAAGACCGGCATTGCCGGTTACGGCCTGCCCGCCAAGACCTTCGACAATACCATGCACCAGTTCATGCATTGGGTTTACACCAATAATGGCAAGGTAATTGACGGCGACAAGATCACCGTCGACAGCCCGCAGGTCGTCGCCGCGTTGAAGGCTTACAAGGACATTACGCCCTATTCCGTCGAAGGCCCGACCGCCTACGAGCAGAACGAAATCCGCGCGATCTTCCTCGACGGCAAGGTCGGCATGATCCAGGCGGGCTCGGGTGCTGCAACCCGCCTGCAGGAAACCAAGATCAACTGGGGCATCGCGACGCTGCCGCTCGGTCCTGAAGCCAAGGGTCCCGGCACGCTGCTCATCACCGACAGCCTTGCGATCTTCAAGGGAACCGGTGTGGAAGAAAAGGCGACCGAATTCGCCAAATTCATCACCTCGCCCGGCCCGCAGGGCGAATATGAGCTGCAGGGCGGCGCTGGCCTCACCCCGCTGCGTCCGTCGGCCAAGGTCGATGAATTTGTCGCCAAGGATCCCTTCTGGAAGCCGCTGATCGACGGTATCGCCTATGGTGGTCCTGAGCCGCTCTTCACCGACTACAAGGGCTTCCAGGACACGATGATCGAGATGGTTCAGTCCGTCGTCACCGGCAAGGCTACGCCGGAAGATGCCGCGAAGAAGGCATCCGCCGCTCTCGAGCAGTACAAATAATTCCTCATGAGCAGGGATGCGGGCGTAAGGCCGCCCGCATCCTCTCAATTTCGCCGCGGGAATGCCTGCGCCCCTTTTTTGGCGCTCCGTCCCCGTGTTTTTCAACGGTTCCGATCCAGCGCGGTTTTGTCCCTGTTTCGGACCATCTCTGAACGTGGCCTGATGTCGGCCGCTGACGGGAGAGGCAAGTCTTGGGTCAGCTTTATCTCAACAACGTCCGCAAGAACTATGGACATTTCGAAGTCATCAAGGGCGTTCAGCTCGACATCAAGGATGGCGAGTTCGTCGTTTTTGTCGGCCCTTCGGGATGCGGTAAATCCACATTGCTGCGCATGATTGCCGGCCTTGAGGAGATTTCCGCCGGCGACGTCGTCATTAACGGCGTGAAGGTCAATGAATTGCCGCCGGTCAAACGCGGCATTGCCATGGTGTTCCAGTCCTATGCGCTTTATCCGCATATGACGGTTTTTGAAAACATCGCTTTTCCCCTCCGTGTCGAGAAGATGGAGGAGGAGAAAATCAAACAGAAGGTCGAGGGTGTCGCGAAAATCCTCCAGCTCGACCAGCGCCTGCAGCAGCGCCCCGGCAATTTGTCCGGCGGCCAGCGCCAGCGCGTGGCGATCGGCCGTGCGATCGTTCGCGAGCCGAAGATATTCCTGTTCGATGAGCCGCTTTCCAACCTGGATGCCGCCCTTCGCGCCGATATGCGCATCGAACTGACCAATCTTCACCGGACGCTGAAGGCGACGATGATCTATGTCACCCACGACCAGGTGGAAGCCATGACCATGGCTGACCGTATCGTGGTGCTGAATGCCGGCGAAATCGCCCAGGTCGGTGCGCCGCTCGAGCTTTATCACAAGCCGGCGAACCTGTTCGTGGCGGGCTTCATCGGCAATCCGAAAATGAATTTCCTGAAGGTCACCTGCAAATCGGTCAGCGCCGAGGGCGTGACGGTGGCCTATGAAGGACAGACGATCACCGTGCCGGTGGAGCCCCGTGCCGGTCTCGAGGGTAAGCAACTGACACTCGGCATTCGTCCGGAA
This sequence comes from Rhizobium sp. BR 250, assembly GCF_047445855.1. Classification (NCBI taxonomy): domain Bacteria; kingdom Pseudomonadati; phylum Pseudomonadota; class Alphaproteobacteria; order Hyphomicrobiales; family Rhizobiaceae; genus Rhizobium; species Rhizobium sp. BR 250. Next base: position 60,290 of record NZ_JARWKW010000005.1, on the reverse strand, counting down.
CATACCGGTCTCGAAGCGGCCGATCTCAACATCAAGGTCGCGCCGAGCGTGATCGAGCGGCTTGGGGTGAATACCATCGCTTATGGCGTTGCGCCCACGGGTGAGAATTATTGTGCTCTGCTTCCCGGCTCCGCACCCGTTGTCGTGGATGAGCCGATCGTTACCGGCATCAAGGCATCGGATTGCCATCTGTTCGATGAAAGCGGCATCGCGCTGGAGCGTCGCGTCGACCTGTCAGTCCTCAAGCTGATCCAATAAGGGGCAGGAGCCGGGCTATGTATTCTGTCTTTCCATGCCCGGCTTTTCCTGATGAGATCCGTTTTCGGCGTTTTTCGTCCGTCGCCGCGAGGAGAAAAAACAACGCCGGGCTTTCGGCCCGGCGTTCAAGGGTGTCGTGCATGCCCGCTGGATCACGGCATCGGGTTGGGCATGTAGCCGGTAAAGCCGCTGATCTTCCAGCGGCCCTGATGCAGCCGGCAATAATAGAGCGTCTGCCACTTCATGACGTCGAAGCTGCCATCGGCCTTGCGGAGCCCGCCGTCGAACTTCTTGCGCACCAGCGCGGTTTCGCCTTCCACTTCGATCTCTTCCAGCGTGGTGGTGGTGAAAATCGCATGGCGCGGGTCTTCCGCGAATTGCTGGGTCTGGAAATCCTTCGCCTGCCGCAGCCACTCGTCACGATAGGCCTCAAGCGAGGGGAAGGACAGGCGCCAATTGTCCGCGTTCGCATCACGGTTGGCGTTGATGCCGAGGAAACCGTCCTCAACGAAATCATCCGCGACCTTCGACCAGTCGGCCGCAAGGAAAGCGTCGATATCGCGCGTCACCAGCATCTCCCAGATGGAATGGCGGGCGGTGTCGGTTTCGGGAAAGGGGTTTTTGAAGGGATCGCGCATGGCTTGGGTCCGTTGTTGAAATTATTTTCAAGATTTGGAGATTTCTCTGGTGAATATTGTTGGCATATGCTCATCTCTCAATCAACAGAGAAAATAATTTTCAAATCAAAGGTGCCCGTCGTGTCGTCAAGGGGACGAAACATGGTCGATTCATGGGTCTATGCGGTTGACGGGCGCGCTTTATTAGGGTGCATCGGCAACGGGGCCAGGCTTTAAGTTTTGGCGGAACGGAGACCGGTGAGCATGGATATTTTCGCAAGGATACAGGAAGACAAGGGGCAGTTCTCGCAATCGGAACGGCGGATCGCCGATGTTTTGGTTTCGGACTTCGAATTCGCCGTCAATGCGTCGATCATCGAGCTTGCAGCCCGCGCCGAAGTCTCGCCGCCGACGGTGACGCGGTTCTGCCGTCGTCTCGGTTGCCAGAGCTTTTCGGATTTCAAGGTCAGCCTTGCCAAGACGGCCTATGTGGGTGTGCGGTATCTCACCTCCGAACCTTCCAGCACCGGCCCTTCCGATGTCGCAGAAGAGGTTTTGGCCAAGGCGCAGGAAGCTCTGTTCCTGCTGCACAAGACGCTCGATCCCGCGATCGCCGATGAAGCGGCGGTCAGGATTGCCAATAGCGGCATGATCTATGCCTTCGGTGCGGGCGGCAATTCCTCGATGATCGCTTCGGAAATCCAGAACCGGCTCTTCCGGCTGGGTTTGCGCGTTTCGACCAGTGCCGATCACAGCATGCAGCTGATGATGACGGCTGCGGCGCGCAAGGAAGACGTGATTATCGGTTCCTCGTTTTCCGGCCGCAACATGGAGCTGGTGAAGTGTTTCCGGCTGGCGCGGGAAATGGGGGTCACGACCATCGCGCTTACCCAGAGCGACACGCCGGTTGCTGCCGCAGCTGACATGGTGGTGGCCGTTAATGTGCCCGAAGGGAACAATATCTTCCGGCCGACTTCGTCCCGTTACGCCTATCTGGCTGCCGTCGATATTCTTGCGACGCTTGCCGCTTACCACCAGCGGCAGAGATCGATGGTGACGTTGCGCCACATCAAGCAGCAGCTCGTGGAGCATCGCGATCCGGATGACAAACAATTGCTCGGTGACTGAGGGCGAAAAAAATACAGGTAGTTTTGCCTGGGACCCCTGCGTTGGGTCGGAGAGTTTCAAGGGAGTTGTAAAGGTGATGAAGGACAGGAAAGACCAGCTCGCCATCGTAACCGGTGCGGCAGGGGATATTGGCCGGGCGATTGCTGCGGCACTTTCTGAAAGCCATGCGAAGGTGGTGTTGGTCGATATCGATGCCGAGGCCCTGTCCGATGCGCTTTCCAGGCTTTCCGGTCCGGGCTTCGTTGCTAAAACCTGTGATGTTACCGATCCGCAGGATCTTGCGCGGCTGGCCACCGAGGTCGCGGAACTGGGCGAAGTCGCCACCCTCGTCAATAATGCCGGTGCGGCACGGGCCGTCAGCCTGCATGACACGACCGCTGAGATATGGCGCCAGGACAATGCGCTCAATCTGGAGGCGCCGTTTCTCTGCTTCAGGGCTTTCGAGGAGGCGTTGAAGCGCACCCAGGGCTCCGTGGTCAATATCACCTCCGTTAATGGCATGGCGGTGTTCGGCCATCCGGCCTATAGCGCGGCAAAGGCCGGGCTGATCCATCTGACCAAGCTGATCGCCGTCGAATACGGCAAATTCGGCATCCGCGCCAACGCTGTCGCGCCGGGCACCGTGCGCACGCAGGCATGGGAGGCGCGTGCCGCCGCCAATCCCCAGGTCTTCGAGGAGGCCAAGCACTGGTATCCGCTGCAGCGCATCGTCAGACCCGAGGATGTGGCAAATGCGGTTGTTTTTCTCGCCGGTCCGCAGGCTGCGGCCATCAGCGGCGTGTGCCTGCCGGTTGATTGTGGGCTGACGGCAGGGCAGGCGCCGCTGGCCCGGACTTTTTCACAATCCGAACATTACTGACTGAAACTCTCTGACGGGTTCAATGCGCAATAAAGGGGAGCATCATGGCGCTCGCACAGTATCGTCTTGAAAATTCATGGCATCCGCTCGCAGACTCCGCATCCGGCGGCTTCACCTTCACGCTGGTCAATCTATCCCGCGAACCGTTGAAGGATTTTCGCATCGTCTATACGTCGCTGACGCGGACGGTGGACAAGCCGGTATGCGGCAACGCCATCTATCTGCGTCGCAACGCCAATTTCCATGAATTTGCACCCCCATCCGGTTTCGTGCTGGAGCCGGGAAAATTCTGGCGCTTCACCGTCGATGGTCTGCTGAGACCGGCCCGGCACCGCACGGACGGCGCAAAATCTGCCTATGTCAGTCTTGTCGATGGCACACATCGTGCCGTGGATGTGGGTGACCTGATGCTGGATGGACGCCACAGCGAACCGGCGCCGGTGCTGCTTCCCGAAGGAAAGCTCGATCTGCCCTTCGCCATTCAGCCCTGGCCGGCCGAAATCGATGCCGAGCCGGGGAAGGGCTTTCCCGTCGCGCTTTTCCCGATGGAAGACGCCAGGGCGGAGGAAGTGCTTGCGGTGGAAACCGTGCTGTCGCTGTTCCGGAGGCTCTTTGCCGTCGGGCATGTGCCTTTCAGCCTTGCGCCGGTGCATGAGGGAAAGCCGCTGCATTTCAAGCAGCATAGCGGGCTCGAAGCGGAAGGGTATCGCATCACTTTCTCCAACGAAGCCGTTACCGTGGAATATTCGGCCGCTGCCGGCCTGCAATATGGCCTGACAGTTCTGGCGCAGCTGCTGCACGGCGCGCGTATCGATCCGAAGTTCCGTTTCCCGGCCTCCGGCACCATCAGCGATGCGCCGCGTTATAGCTGGCGCGGTTGCCATCTGGATGTTTCGCGGCAATTTTATCCGACTGATGATGTGCTGCGGCTGATCGATATTCTCGCATGGCTACGCATGAACCGCTTCCATTGGCACCTGACGGATGACGAGGCGTGGCGTCTGGAAATCAAGGCTTATCCGCTGCTGACCACCGTCGGCGCGACGCGTGGTCCGGATGCGCCGCTTCTGCCGCAGCTCGGCAATGGGGCGGAACCGGTTTCCGGCTATTACACGCAGGATGATGTGCGTCTGGTCGTGGCGCATGCGGCGGCGTTGAATGTCGAAATCGTGCCGGAGGTGGATATTCCCGGTCATAGCACCGCTGCTCTTGTTGCCTATCCGGAACTGACGGACGGGCAGGAAGCGCCGGACAGCTATCGCTCGGTGCAGGGCTATCCCAATAACGCGCTCAACCCGGCCATCGAACCGACCTATGAATTCCTCGGCAAGATTTTCGACGAGATGGTGGAGCTGTTCCCGTCGCGGCTCATCCATATCGGCGGCGACGAGGTTGCGGATGGCTCGTGGCTCGCTTCGCCGCTCGCCAAGTCGCTGACGGAGAAAGAGGGGCTGGACGGCACCTTCGGCATCCAGTCCTATTTCATGAAACGCATTCAGGGGATGCTGCATGAGCGCGGACGCCAGCTTGCGGGCTGGGACGAGGTTTCACATGGCGGCGGCGTTGATCCGGCCGGAACATTGCTGATGGCATGGCAGAAGCCGGAAATCGGACTTGAGCTTGCAAGGCAGGGTTATGACGTGGTGATGACGCCGGGTCAGGCCTATTATCTCGACATGGTGCAGGATGAAGCCTGGCAGGAGCCCGGCGCAAGCTGGGCGGGCACGGTTCCGCCGTCGCACACCTATGCTTATGAGGCTGTCGGGGATTTCCCTGAGGAATTGAAGGAGCGGATGAAAGGCGTTCAGGCCTGCATCTGGTCTGAACATTTCCTCAACCGCGCCTATTTCAACCATCTGGTTTTCCCGAGGCTGCCGGCGATTGCCGAGGCGGCGTGGACACCAAAGGCGCAGAAGGATTGGCTGCGTTTTTCCGCCATCGTTCCCTTGAGCCCGGTTTATTGAGGGGAAGGCGAGATGCGTATTGCCGTAGGTGGAATCCATACCGAATGCAGCACCTATTCTCCGGTGCTGATGGGGCAGGAGGATTTCCGCGTCTTTCGGGGCGCGGAGCTTCTGGAGGCCGAATATTTCAATTTCCTCGGTGAAGGCGGAGCGGAGGTATTGCCGCTTCTGCATGCGCGGGCGGTGCCGGGCGGCCCGGTGTCGCGCGCGACCTATGACGCATTCAAACAGGAGTTCCTCGAACGCCTGAAAGCCTCGTTGCCGCTGGACGGGCTTTATCTCGCCATGCATGGTGCGATGAATGTCGAAGGCATGGATGATGCGGAAGGCGACTGGATTTCCAGCGCCCGCGCCGTGGTCGGGCCGGATATCGTGGTCTCTGCGAGCTACGACCTGCACGGCAATGTCAGCCAGACCATCATCGATCAGCTGGATATATTTGCCGGCTACCGAACTGCACCGCATATCGATGTGCGTGAGACGATGGTGCGGGCGTGGGCGATGCTGTTGAAGGCCCTTAAGACGGGAGAAAAGCCCGGTGTGGCCTGGGCGAAAATCCCCGTTCTGCTGCCGGGTGAAAAGACCTCCACGGAAGACGAGCCCACCAAGAGCCTTTATGCCGTTCTGCCGGATCACGATGCGCAGCCCGGTATATGGGATGCAAATTTCATGATCGGTTACGTCTGGGCCGATGAACCCCGGGCGACGGCCTGTGCGGTGGTGACGGGAACCGACAAAGCGGCAGCAAAGGCCATCGCCACAGAGATCGCGCAATCCTACTGGAACGCCCGGCAGGATTTTCGTTTTGGGCCTGTGACGGAGCCGCTCGACGCCATCATGGATATTGCGGAAAAGACGACTAGCCGACCGATCATTCTCGCCGACTCCGGCGACAACCCGACCGGCGGCGGGGTGGGTGACCGCGCCGATGTTCTTTCGGCGCTGATTGAGCGCAACTGGCAGGGCGCATTGCTGGGCGGCATCACCGACCGGCCGGCTGTCGAAGCCTGTTTTGCGGCAGGCGAGGGCGCGCGCCTTACCCTAAAGATCGGTGGCAGTCTCGATCCGCAAAGCCCGTCCGTCACCGCCGGAGCCCAAGTTCTGAAACTGGACGATCCCGGCGCTGCCGATCACCGGCAGGCGGTGGTCATGATCGGTGGCATCACGGTCATTCTGGCGGCGCGGCGCAGGCCCTATCACATGATTGCGGATTTCACCCGTCTGGGCTTCGATCCGAAAGAGGTCAGGCTGCTGGTCGTCAAGTCAGGTTATCTTTCGCCGGAGCTTGCGCCGATCGCCAACCCCAACCTCATGGCGCTGACGGAAGGGGTGATCAATCAGGATATCGAAAACCTTCCCAATCACCGCCGGCCCGGCGATTTTTATCCGTGGAAGCCGGATTTCGACTATATCCCCAAACCCATCCTTTCGGCCCGCTGGCAATGACAGCGGTTCGGTAGCTTTACCCCAGCGATCCGGCGTTGCCGGATCATCTCAGGCGAATATCCATGCCGTCGGCTCTTTCCATCGTCATCAACAATCCGTCGATCCGCATCGGGGCGCTCGCCATCCTGTTTTTCGGCTTTTCGAATGCGGCGACCGCGCCCTATCAGGCGGTCATCGGCATTCGTGAAATCGGGCTGAGCAACAGCGTCTATTCGTTGCTGATGCTGTTTGCCGCCGTCATCAATGTCAGCGCCAGCGTCTTGATGGGTATCGTCGCCGACAGGCTGGGCGAATATCGCAAGCCCATGCTGTTCATCGCGCTTTTTGGCGTCAGCGGATATCTGCTGGTTTATCTGGTCGGCAACGCCACGGCTTTCGTCAGTGCAAAGCTCCTTCTGCTGCCGATTTTCGGGGCGATGAACTCGCTGATCTTCGCGCATGTGCGCGCCGATGCCCGCAATCTTTCGACGGGCGACATGATCGCCGTGAATTCGATCATGCGGGCCACTATCTCGCTGTCCTGGGTGTTGGTGCCCGGCATTGTCGGCATTTTTCTGGTGAATTCCGGCAATATGCTCCTGGCGTTCCTGTTTTCGGGCATCTGCGCGCTTATCTGTTTCCTGCTGGTCGCTTTCTGCCTGCCACGCGCCGCCACGCCGGCGGTTGTCAATAATGAAGCGCGCTTCGGCCTCATGGCTTCCCTTGCGGAAATCGGATCGCGGCGGGTGCTTTTGCGGATCATCGCCATCGCGCTGATCTGCTCCATGCTGCATCTGAATGATTCCATCCGCTCGCTCATCATAACCGGGCAGGCGAAGGGTACGGTCGCGGATATCGGTATCGTCGCGGGTATCGTCGCCGCGTTGGAAATCGTTTTCATTCTCCTCTGGGGCTGGATTGAAAAGAAGGTGCCACAAACGCTGACGCTGGCGGCGGGCGCGGTGCTTTACGCCATCTATCTCATCCTGCAGGGGCTCGCTTCCGCGCCCTGGCACATCTATGCGCAGACCGTTATCAGCGCTCTCGGTGCCGCGGCCATCATCAGCATTCCCATCACCTATCTGCAGGAATTGATCGCCGACCGGCCGGGGCTCGGAAGTTCGCTGATCGCGGTCAATATCTTCCTCGGTGCCGGTCTCGGTGCGCTGATTTTTGCCGTTGGAACCCTGATCTCCAGCTATTCCGGAACCTCCATATTGGGAGCGATCGTGGGTCTCGGCGGGGTTTATATGCTCTATGCGCTTGATGGGACGGGTCGCCGCAGGTAGAGCGTCGGCCAAAAGTGTAGGCGGTTTTCGGATGATCCGGCGCGTGAACGGACCACAGCCAGATAAAAGAGGTTAGAATGATTCTCGAGATTTGCGTGGACGATGTGGCCGGTCTGGAAGCGGCGGTCAGGGGCGGGGCCGACCGGATCGAGCTTTGTGCCGCGTTGTCCGGCGGCGGCGTGACGCCATCGGCGGGGTTCATGCAGCGGGCGGCGACCTATGGATTGCCGGTGAGCGTCATGATCAGGCCGCGCGCCGGGGATTTCGTGTTCACGCGCGACGAGGCAGATGTGATGAAACGCGATATCGATGCGGCGCGCGCGGCGGGGCTCTCCGGCGTTGTACTCGGCGCATCGCGTGGCGATGGCGCGCTTGATATGGCTTTGCTCGAAGATTTGCGCCGTCACGCCGATGGAATGGATGCGACACTGCACCGGGCGTTTGATGTCGTACCGGATATGGAAGAGGCCTTGGAGGCCGCCATTTCGCTTGGTTTCCCCCGCATTCTCACGTCTGGCGGCGCGCGATCCGCACTCGAGGGCGTCGAGACGCTCGCACACCTGTCGGAGATTGCAAAAGGCCGGATCGTCATCATGCCTGGAGCGGGTGTGCGTCCGCAAAGCGTTCAGGCTTTGCTGGATAGCTTTCCGATCGTTGAAATCCACGCGTCCTGTTCCGCCGTTCCGTCTTATGATCCGGAAAGCAGTGTGGCGAAGCTCGGTTTCACCGGCGCGGGGCGCAAGGCGACGGATGAGGCCGCCGTGCGCGAATTAAAGACGATTCTCAGCGCTCATCATAAAGGCGGCGCAGTGCTCTAGCGGTGCCGGCCGCGCCATCGAGATCGAGGTGGATCTTGCCCGGTTCCGGCAGCGCCAGCGTCGCCTTGATGGCCTCGGCCATGGACTGCGCGGAGATGTGTTCTTCCGCCAGCACCTGTGCCAAGCCCAGCCGTGCCAGTCGCTCGGCGCGGGTGCTCTGCTCGGTTTCTCCACCGGCCGCGAAGGGAATCAGAAGCGAGCGGCATTTGGCCTGAAGAATATCGCAGACGGTGTTGTAGCCGGCCTGTGAGACCGAAAGCCGCGCGCCGGCAAGCAGGCTGGCGAAATCCTTGCGGAAGCGGAAGACAGAGACATTGTCCGGCGCTTCAGCGGAGATCTCGTCGAAATCCACCCGCGGCATGTTGGGACCGGTGACGAGGCACCAGCTTTTGATGCCATCCAGCAGCGGGGCTGCCTCAAGAGCCGCCCGGATGAGCGCTGCACCGACGGCGCCGCCACCTGCGGAAACGACGATATCGAATTTTTCCGCCGGCTCCGGCGGTGGCGGCGGGGCGACGAGCCCGGTATAGACAACGCGCTGGCTGATTTCGTTTGCCAGAGGGAAAGTATCTTCCAGTCGGGCGAAATCCGGGTCGCCATGCACGAGCACCGCGTCGAAATGTTTCTTCACCAGAGAGACCGTCTCTTCGTCGCGACCGGGCTTGGTCTTTTCCTGCAGGATATCCCGCAGCGATGTCATGACGAGCGGGCGCGGTTCGCTGTCCTCGATCTCGTCCAGCAGCGGCAGCAATTCGAAACGCACCTGTCTGCGACCGAAGGGAAAAGCCTCGATGATGACGATATCAGGCTTTGCGCCGTGATAGGCGCCGATCAGCATGTCGGTTCTGAGTTTCCTGAATATCTCGTCCACCGGCTTGCCGGAACTGTCGACCAGGCCCGAAAAATTGCCATCGCTGACGGCGATCGGCGGCAATTCGACATGGCGGATGCCCTCGCCCGGAAAACCCGGAACCGGGGTGCCGCCCGTGACCAGAACGACGTCGAAACCATTCGCCTGCAAGGCATTGGCAATGCGGCTGGCGCGGGCGATATGGCCGATGCCGAGAAGATGCTGCACGTAGAAGAAAACGGAAGGGCGCTTTTCCATCTCGGTCATGGTGTCTTTTCCCATTCGGTCTCGAACAGAGCCTTCAATTCGGCGATGCTGGTGCGATGGTCGAAAGCCGTTCGCACACGGTTTTCGGCGGCAGCACCCAGACGCTGGCGTAATTGCGGATCGGTGATCGCGGTGCGCAGCGCTTCTGCGAAGGCCGCCGGATTTTCCGGCTCCGTCAGCAGGCCGTTTTCGCCATTGACGAAGAATTCCGGAATACCGGAAATATTGGTGGAAATGCAGGTCAGTGCCTGACTCGCGGCCTCGACCAGCACATTGGGAAGACCGTCGCGGTCGCCATCGCTGGTGATGCGGCAAGCAAGCGCGAAGAGATCAGCCTCGCGGTAGTTCTCCAGTACCTGTTTCTGGTCCATGGCGCCGGTCCAGACGATCCTGTCGGCAATACCGAGTTCGTCGGCGAGTTTCTTCAGCACGGAGAGTTCGTCGCCACCGCCGATATGGGTGAAGCGCCAATGGATGGTGCGGGGAAGCGAAGCGAGTGCCCGCAGCAGAATATCGATGCCCTTTTTCTTGACCGCGCGGCCGACACTCAAGATTTTGACCGGATCATCGGCGTTCGATCCGTCCCTTGCGGGGCGCGGCCCATCAAAATGCGGGAAACGGGTAAGGTCGAGCCCGTGATAGCTTAGATGCACATTCCGCCTTGCCCCGGAAAGCGCCTGCAGATGCTGAAAGCCGCCGGCGGTGCAGGTCACGGCCCAGCGGGCGCTTTGCAGCTTGGCCGCGAGGTCGCGGTCGCTGGAGGTCCAGATGTCCTTGGCATGGGCGGAAATCGTCCACGGGGTGCCTGTTATGAGATGGGTATAGGCAGCGACGGAGGCGGGCGTGTGGATGAAATGAACATGCAGCCATTCGGCATCCACAGGCCATTCATGGGCCAGCACCGCGGCCTGCCCGAAACGGCGGAAACGGTTGCGGCTGAGATCATGCGGCAGATCGCTGAAAAACCGGCGAAGCGCGCTTCTGAAGCCCGGCTTCTTGCGGCAGGCCCATAGCGCGTTCAGAACCCGCAGCGGTTCTTCATGCAGATATTCCGGCAGGTATGTGACGGGCGCGCGGATTTCATCATGAACGGGGTGGCGCTTCTTATCCGTCGGACGGCGCATGGACATGAGTTCGAGTTTCAGCCCGGCCTTTTCGAGCCCCAGAAGCTCCTGGGCGATGAAAGTCTCGGACAGGCGCGGATAGCCCTTGAGGAGCACCACGATTTTTTTTGTGTCGGTCACGTTGCGCGTGTCTCTTTTGAAGCGGTGTTGGTCGGGAAACCGCTCACGCGGTGAGCGTGATAGGCGCCTTTTCGCTCTCGGGTGGCAGCCATTCGGCGATCCGGCGCGATATGTTTTCCAGACCGTCGAGCTTCAGATTCTGCGAATTGACGGAAGGTGGCGCGCGGTTCGGCAGGGCTTTGAGAGCCGCTGCCATCTTGGCGGGGTTCTCCGCGTCTTCCGGCAGAAGCATGTCGAAAAGGCCAAGCTCGGATGCCCGGCTGGCGCGGATGAGCTGCTCCTCCCGTGGCACTGTGCGCGGCACGACGAGGGCCGGCTTGTCGAAGGACAATATCTCGCAGACGGTGTTGTAGCCGCCCATGGAGACAACGGCCTGCGCACCGGCGACGAGGTCTTCCATGCGATTGTCGAATTCGATGATCTCTATATGCGGAATATCGACAACGCTGTTCATGAAGCGCTGGCGCTGATCCGCCGGCATATAGGGGCCGAGCACGACAAGCGCCTTATGCGTCAGTTCGCTGTCATGGCGATAGGCGTTGATGACGTCATCGATCAATTCGCTGCCGTCGCCGCCGCCGCCGGTGGTGACGAGGAGATAATCGCCTTCCGGCCGGTGCGACACGGTTTCGGCCTGCGTCTTTGATCTTTGCAGAAAGCCGACGAAATCCATCTTGTCGCGCACGGTCTGCGGAACATTGAGCCCGGTCAGCGGGTCGTGGAAATCCGGCGGACCATAGACCCAGACATGGTCATAGAACTGGCCGATCTTGGTCATGACGTTGTTGCGCTTCCACTCGGCCTCAAGCAGCTGCGGTGCATCCATGACGTCGCGCAGGCCGATGACGAGCTTGGTGCCCTGTCCCTTGAGATAGGCGAGCGTTTCTTCCACCTCGCCGCGCAGGCCCATGGGCTCCTTGTCGACGATGAAGATGTCCGGCTGGAAGCTTTCGGCGGTATGATAGATGATGGAGCGGCGCATCTTCAGCGTTTCCTGAAGATCGATATGTCTGTCCATCGAAGTGTATTCGCCGTTGCGCAGCTTGATGACGCTCGGGATTTTCACGAAATCGACGCGGGCGCGATAATCAAAAGCGCCGGCAATGGTCGCGCCGGAAATGATGAGGACGTTGAGGCCGCGATAATCCTCCACCAGGGCATGCGCGATGGTGCGACACCGCCGCAGATGGCCGAGGCCGAAGGAATCGTGGCTGTACATGAGGATGCGCGCGTCGTTCAAACGGGAACTCATGGGCCACACCTCTTGTTGCCTTTCACGATGAAGGCGGCGTCGGAAGGGCAGTATATCAAGGCATATTCCATTTTATTTGAACGGGTCCGCTGCATCACGTAGTCCGTCACCGAAGAAATTAAAGGCCAGAATGACGAGAACGACCGGGATCGTCGGGATGAGGAGCCACGGATATAGCGCAATGACGCTGACGCTGCGCGCCTCCGTGAGCAGAATTCCCCAACTTGTGATCGGTGGCCTGAGACCGAGGCCGAGGAAGCTCAACGCTGTCTCGCCGAGAATCATGCCCGGTATCGTCAGGGTGGCCGAAGCGATGAGGTGCGACATGAAACCGGGAATGAGGTGTCTGCCGATGATGCGCGGCGTACCGGCACCCATCAATTGCGCAGACAAAACATAGTCTTCCTCACGAAGCGCCAGAAGTTTGGAGCGCACGGCGCGCGCTAGCCCCGTCCAGTCCAGCATGCCGAGAATGATGGTGATGCCGAGATAGACGAGGATCGGGCTCCAGGTCACCGGCATGATTGCCGCCAGCGCCAGCCACAGCGGAATGCTGGGGATGGATTGCAGCACCTCGATGATGCGCTGGACAATCAGGTCGAAGGTGCCGCCGCGATAACCCGCCAGACCACCGATCACAATGCCGAGAACGAAGCTCATGGCGACGCCAAGAAGGCCGATGGTCAGCGAAATACGGGCGCCGTAAATGATGCGGGACAGCACATCACGGCCGAGACGATCGGTGCCGAGCAGGAAGAATTCACCGCCCTCTGCCGGGCAAACGAGATGGGTTCTGCCCTCGAACAGGCCCCAGAAGCGATAGGTATCGCCCTTGCAGAAGAAACGCAGCGGCTGAATATCCGTCGGCACATCCCGGTAGACGCGCCGCAGATTATCCATGTCGAGCGTCATTTCCCGGCCATAAACGAAGGGGCCGACAAATTTTCCGTCGTTGAAGAGATGAATGGCCTGCGGCGGCGCGTAGATATGCTCGATATTGCGGGTATGGAGATTATAGGGCGCGAGGAACTCGCTGATCAGGATCGAGAGATAAAGCACGACCAGAAAAGCGCCGGACCATACCGCGACCTTGTGCTGGCGGAACTGCCACCACATGAGGCGCAGCTGCGAGGCCTTGCTGAAGGCCGCCATTCCCGATGTGTTGGGTTCGATCAGGGACGGATCGAAGGGCGCGGTCGAGACATAGTGCGGCAGGGCTTCGCCGGGGTTCGGAATGGATGAAGTCATTTGACGTTACCACCTCCGAAGCGGATTCTCGGGTCGAGTATGGCAAGGGCGATATCCGACACCAGAACGCCGATCACCGTCAGGAAAGCCAGGAACATCAGGAACGAGCCGGCCAGATACATATCCTGGCTTTGCAAAGCCCGGATGAGCATCGGGCCGGTGGTTTCGAGCGACAGGACGACGGCGGTGATTTCCGCGCCTGAGATGATGGCGGGCAGGATCGAGCCGATATCCGAGATGAAGAAATTCAATGCCATGCGCAGCGGATATTTGGTGAGCACCTTGAAGGGATGCAGCCCCTTGGCGCGGGCTGTCACCACATATTGTTTCTGCAGCTCGTCCAGCAGATTGGCGCGCAGGCGGCGGATCATGCCGGCCGTGCCCGCCGTTCCGATGATGAGGACGGGGATCCAGATATGTTCGAGGATCGACTTGAACTTCGCCCAGCTCATCGCCTGGTTCAGATATTCCCGGTCCATCAGATGGCCGATGGAGATGCCGAACCAGATATTGGCGAAATACATCAGGATCAGCGCCAGCATGAAGTTGGGAATGGCAATGCCGAGCAGGCCGAGGAAGGTGAGCCCGTAATCACCCCAGCTGTATTTATGCGTGGCGGAATAGATGCCGATCGGAAAGGCAAGGATCCAGGTGACGATGATGGTGACGAAGGAGACCAGAACCGTCAGCCAGAGGCGGTCTCCCACCACATCGCTGACCGGCAGCTGATATTCGAAGGAATAACCGAAATCGCCAACCAGCATGCCGGTCGCCCAGCGGAAATAACGGATCGGTGCCGGCTGGTCGAAACCGTAGCGGACGCGCAGTTCCTCGATTTCGGCAAGGTTTGCCGTCTCGCCCATGGCACGCAGCTCGGCGACATAACTTTCGAAATAATCGCCCGGCGGTAGTTCGATGATGGTGAAGACCAGCATCGAGATCAGGATCAGCGTGGGGATCATGACGAGGATGCGCTTTAAAATATACCGCAGCATCTCAGGCGTCTCCGTCGTACCAGAAGGCATCCGGCAGGTAGACGCCGAGATAGGATGTGGGTTCGTAACCGAAAAGCGCCTTTTCCGGCACGTTTCGCATGCGTTTGACATGGACAACGGGTTGCAGCGCGCCATTGACGATGCCGATCGAAAACACCTGCTGCGTATAAATACCGAGCATTTCCAGCCAGATCGCCTCGCGTTCTTCCTCGGTGACGCTTCTGCGCCATTTTTTCAGGAGATCGAGAAGATGCGCCGCCTCCGGCAGGTCAGGCTCCTTGCCCTCGCGCCCGCCGGATAGATAATGAATGCCCCAGACCGGCCATTGCAGCTGATCGTCGCCGGTGGGGGCGAGACCGGAAGGCAGCATGTCAGGGGTGGGCACGCCATTGTCCATGCCCATCCATACCGACATCAGCACCTCGCCGCCCATGGCGCGCTTGCGGAAGACATCGCGCTGGGTGGGGCGCACGGAAACGGCAATGCCGATATGCCGCCAGTGATCCGTCACCAGTTCCATCACGTCGGTTTCAAGCGTGCTTTCGCCTGTCGTCTCGACGATGATATAGGCCGGTCGCCCATCCGGCAGGAGCCGAAGGCCGGCATTGTCGCGCTTGTCGAGGCCGGCTTCATCAAGCAGCCGGTTGGCCGTCGCACGATCGAAAGCGCTCCATGCTTCGGCGAATTCCTGCCGGTAGAGCGGGCTTTCCGGCAGGACGGTATCGGCGCTTTCTTTTGCCAGCCCGTAAAAGCAGACCATGTTGATTTCATGCCGGTTGATTGCGAGCGACAGGGCACGGCGCACACGCACGTCCTGGAAAGCGCTGCGCCAGACCGGGTCGGCGCAATTGAGATTGGGCAAAAGCGCGATGCGCGAGCCCTGAGAACGCTTGTAGAGATTGACCTTCAGCGGGAAACGCTTTTCGGCATCCTTCAGGAAGGTGTAATCGGCGAAGTCGAGGCCGAAATATTGCAGGTCGCTATCGCCCGATGCCGTCTTGGCCGAGATGATATCGGAAGAGGTGACGTTGAGCAGGAACCGGTCGAGATAGGGCAGCTGCAGGCCGTTTTCGTCGACACGGTGATAATAGGGATTGCGCTCGAAGACGAATTGTTCGGCCGGCGGCGCGGTGGTGTTACGCCAGGCATCGAGCGTCGGCAGATCAGGGTTTTCAGGGCGCACCTGCCGCGACATCTTGATATGCAGACCGCTCCAGTCATCCGTCTTGTTTTTCTTGATGAGCTTGGCGAGTTTTTCCGCCGTCTGATATTTGACGTGGAACTGTTTCATGTAGGCGGCGGGCAAAAACAGCCGCGCCGGCGAAGCGGCGGCGAGCTTCGCCAGAAAATCGGGGTTCGGACCATCCCAGGTGTAACGGACGGTCAGCGGGTTGATGACCTCGATCAGCGGTGGCTTGCTGTTGACCAGAAGTTCGATCGGCGGACCACCCTTGTGGATTTCCCGGTTGAGGGCGACGTCCTCCCAGAAATAGCGGAAATCCTCTGCGGTAAAATCGCTGCCGTCGGACCATTTGTGGCCTTCGCGCAGCCTGAAGGTGAAGATGCGCTCTTCCTGAACATCGTAGCTTTCGAGAATGTCCGGATGAAGCTCGAATTTTTCGTCATAACCGACCAGGCGGGCATAGTTGCTGATCGGCATGAGCCGGATGTCACGCTGGCCGCCTATGAGCATACGCACGGAGCCACCATGTTTTCCCGGCTCGCGGCCAAGCGCTTTCATGTCAATGACGCGCGGATTTTTCGGCAGGCGTTCCGCCACGTCCGGCAATTCGCCCTTCTCCCGCTTTTCCTTGAAATAAGCGGGATCGACATAGGCGGCGCGCGCATAGGCCGGCAGAAAAACGGAGGCAAGCAAAGCAAGCGTAGTGCGGCGCGTGATCAAGGGCGAAGCTCCCGGATATCGGCATTGCCGTTGGCGAGGACGAAATGGCCTTCGCCGAGATCGGCGGAAATCATGTCGCCATCACCCTCGTCCCGGAACTGTTTGCCCCAGTCGAATTTGCCCGTTGCGCTGATCTTGCCGATGGTGCGGAAATCGAGCGGACGATCGAGATCGGGGAAAGGCACGGCGGCCAGCAGGGATTTCGTATAGGGATGGACCGGAGAGCGCATCAGGATTTCCCGCGGCGCCAGTTCCACGATGCGACCTTCGCACATCACCGCCACGCGGTCTGCCATATAATCCACCACCGCGAGATTATGCGAGATGAAGAGATAGGTGAGCCCGAGATCCTGCTGCAAATCCTTCAGCAGATTGAGGATTTGCGCCTGCACCGAAACATCGAGGGCGGAGACGGGTTCATCGCAGATCAGCAATTCGGGGCCGAGCGCCAGGGCGCGGGCAATGCCGATACGCTGCCTCTGGCCGCCGGAAAAACTATGGGGGTAGCGGTTCAGCGCGCTTTCTCCAAGGCCAATGGCCCTTACGAGATTACGGACTTTTTCCGCGCGGTATTTCGCATCGCCGCGCCCGTGGATTTCGAGAGGCTCGCTGAGGATATTGCCGACGGTCATGCGGGGAGACAGCGATGAAATCGGGTCCTGAAAGACCATCTGTATCTTCGAGCGCAATTCCTTGAGGTCGCCGTTCGTCGCATTGAGGACATCGATATCGCCCTCTGGCCGGTGAAAGGTCACCGAGCCTTCATCCGGGCGAACGGCGCGCATGAGGATTTTGCTGACGGTGGTTTTGCCGCTGCCGCTTTCGCCGACCAGTCCGAGGCATTCGCCGCGGCGGATTTCAAAACTGACGCTGTTGACCGCCTTCGTGGCATTGGCGTCGCTTTTGCGGAACCAGCTGGATTTGCGGGTCGTGAAGGTCTTGCTGATATTGTCGACGGTCAGAAGCGGGCCGGGGGTTTTGTTGACCGCAGCGGTCTTTTTGCCGACAAGGCTTTCGTGGTCCACCTTGATTTCGCGTAGCGCCTTCAGCCTCTCGCCGGGCTTCATGTCGAAATGCGGTACGGCGGCCATCAGGCCCTTGAGATAGGGATGGCCCGGGGACTTGAAAATGTCATCGACGGTGCCGGCTTCCATGATCTCACCCTGATAGATCACGGCGACCTCGTCGGCGATGTTGGCGACCACACCAAGATCGTGGGTGATGAGCAGCATGCTCATGTTCAGCCGGCTCTGGAGATCGCGCAGCAGCTTTAGGATTTGCGCCTGTATCGTCACATCCAGCGCCGTCGTCGGCTCATCGGCAATCAGCAGTGCAGGCCGGCAGATCAGCGCCATGGCGATCATGGCGCGCTGACGCATGCCGCCCGACAGTTCGAAGGGATACATGTTCACGACCTTCTTGGGCTTGGAAAACCCTACGAGATCGAGTGTTTCATACATTTTTTCCGCGCGCTCGGCCGGCGACAGGATGCTGTGGATTCTGAGCGCTTCATCGATCTGGTTGCCGATGGTGTGCAGCGGCGAAAACGAGGTCATGGGCTCCTGAAAGATCAGACCGATGCGATTGCCGCGTATCGAGCGGATTTCCCGGCCGTCCTTCGGCAATTGCAGCAGATCGATCGGGCCGGTGGCGGTATTCTCGGGGTCGGTAAACAGCACGCGCCCGTTCACCCGCGCCGTCTTGGGATGGATGCCCATGATGGTCTGGCCGATGACGGATTTTCCGGAGCCGGATTCTCCGACGAGAGCCGTGACTTTTCCCGGGAGAATACGAAGGCTTGCGCCCCTGACGGCATCGATGGTGCCGCCCATGAGAGAAAAAGAGACCCGCAGATTTTCAATACGGAGCAAATCTGCGCCAGCACTCATGCCAAAAGGTTCCTTGCCGTCTCTTTATCGTTGCCTTGTGACAATTGTTCAGGAGGGCTTAAATTCACGTTATCGCAGGGTTTGTTGTCTGTCTATGCCTCTGAAACATCGAATTGTTTAGCAAATTCAAAGCCGGCTGCCGAAATGCGGCGGCTTGCCTGACGGCGCCTGTTTCGTGATATGTTGACGGGCGCTTTTGAATGAGGATCCATGTCCGACAAGAAATATTATGACGCTGAGCTCGATAAAGCCCGGCAGTTGCAAAATGATGGCCGATATGGCGAAGCCAACGCGCTTCTCTTATCGCTGGTTGCAGCAAAGGACGCGCATCTGATGGGTGAGCGAACCGTGCTCGGCCTGCCGCGCCGTCTGCATGCCGCGCGGCTGCGTCTCGCCAAGGCCGAAGGCGATCTGGTCGCCAGGGTCGGGTATCAGTATACGCTGGTTCCGCCACCGCAGGCGCTGGCAAAATATGCCCGGTTTTCCCCGGAAGAACGGCGCATGATCAATCTCAAAAGCCGGGAGGATGTGCCGCGGCTCATTCACCAGATATGGATCGGGGAAAAAGCTCCGCCGGTATCGGTCAAAGCCTGGGCTGCACATGCCGCAACGCACGGGTACGATTATCGCCTCTGGCGGGAGGCCGATCTTGAGCGGGAGGGCGTGTTTTCGAACAGCATCTTCAACAGGATGCTGGGCGAGGGCGATTATCCCGGTGCGGTGGATGTGGCCCGCTATATCCTGCTGGAACGTTTTGGCGGCATCTATCTCGATTGCGACTGGTATCCGGCGCGCGACGATGTGAGTTTCGATTCCTTCCTGCCCTTGGCGGGGCTGACGGCGTTTGACGAAAAAACGCCGCGCGATACGGGGCAGGGCAGCACGCTGCTTGCCAATTCCTTCATCGCAGCACCGGCCGGACATCCGGTCTTCCGCAAGATGTTGCAGGCTTTTCCGGGGATCATCGAAGAGATGCCGCGTGCGCCGGCCTGGTGGTCGACCGGCCCGCTGATCTTCACCGTCATCGCCCGGGCGGGCAGCATCAGCCTTGCCCCGGCGGCGTTCGTTGCCGCGTCACTTCCCGACCGCGCGCCGCTTGAGGAGGTGGAGGAGGTCAGGCAGAAACTTGCGGCCGACGCAGGCGGGATACTGATCGCCTGGAAGTCATGGTGAAATTTCGTCAACGAGGTCTTTCGAGGAACGCCAGCGGGCGGCGGGATGCCCGGCGGTTGTTTCGAAAAGCCGTCGCAGGAAGCGCCAGACATTGTCATCATGCACAAGATGATGGGTAAGGATACCGGTCTCGCCGCCTTCTTCGGCAGTGCGCAGGATGCGGGCGGCGGTCTCGGCAAATAAGATGTCGTCGGCACGGCCGCCACGGCTGCCGTGCCAGTCGATCACATCGACATGGGTGTTCAGGCAAGGCGGCACGGTGTTTTTCTCTGGACCGTAAACGGATAAAGCCCGATATCCGAGATCGGCCAATCCCTTGACGATACCGGCATCGATGCGGTTCCATGGCGGCACGAGCATCGGCACCAGACGTCCGCCATGCAGGTCGTGGAGCTTATCCAGTCCGGACTGCAATTCATCGAGAACGATGTCCGGGTCGCGATGCGATCCGAGTTCCTGTTTCTTTTCCTTGGCTCCGGCATAATTCACATGGGACCAGCCATGGACGGCGACCTCAGCGATATCCGAGACATCCAGATGCGTTGCAAGCTTGTCCGTCGTCATTTCGGGAATAACCGCGAGTGTGACCGGAACGGAAAAGCTGCCGCAAAGATCAAGCAGCATGTCGAGCGCCTGTGTCGGCTCCACCGCATCATCGTCCCGGAGCCAGAGATCGGCCTTTATGCCGCGCCGGCTGCATTCATCCAGTGCCGCGACGAGTTTTTCCAGACTCATGATCTTCGTGCCTTTGCCTGCATAAGGATATGGTTCAGTTTCGTTGCGGCGTTTTCCAGAGATCGTTCATCGATGACGAACCGGCGGGCCGCTTCTGCCAGTTCCTCACGCTGCCTGTCATCGCCGAGCAGGGTCCGTATCGCCTCGGCATAGGCGGCTGTATCATTTTCCGGTGTCAGTAATCCTGTCGTGCCGGATTTTACCACTTCGGGAACGCCGGCCACTTTTTCGGCCACGACGGGCAGACCAGCGGCCTGTGCTTCGAGATAGGCGAGACCATAGGCCTCGCCATGGCCCGGCCAGACATAGAGGGACGCTTTTGAAAGAAGTGCCGCAATCTCCGTTGCGCCTTTTTCCCCATGCCAGACGAGGCGGTGATCGGGAAACGTGCTGAACATGGCCTCTACGGCTGCGCGTTCCGGGCCGTCGCCGACGATATCCAGCGTCCAGTCGAGATTTTCAGGCAATAAGGCCAGCGCTTCGGAAAGTGCGCGATAGCTTGAGAGCTTGTCGCCCGCCCGCATCATGGCGACGGTGACGAGCCTTCCATGTTCCGGCCGCGGTGTGTTGTGGAGAAACGCTGCGGCTTCGATGAAGGGCGGCAACATCGCCCATTGCAGGGTGGGGGAAGCGCGCACCAGCCCTTCGCGATCCCGCGCGGTGAAGCAGATATTGACCGCAGCCCCGTTCAATGCGGCGAGCAAATCATCCTGAACCGCCTGCCAGCCCATGCCGTTGCGCTTCGGCGAATAGGATGCCTCGGCGGTCAGATAGGCGATGCCGAAACGTCGCGACAGTTCCGGGCCGAGCAGGTCAGGGGCCTTGTAATAGGGGTGATAACAAAACCAGAGGTCCGGTGCGCCCTCCTGCCGCCAGCGCCGCGAGATCGTTTCGATTTCGCGCTCGGCGGCTTCGGCGAGCGACGGCCGCGCCGGATCGTCCGGCTGTTTCAGAAAGCTGCGCAGTTCCGAGGCGACAAAAACGTCATGGCCGCCCATCGTCATCGCTTTCATCAACAATCGGGCCATCAGCCGGTCGCCGGAGGGAACAGGATGGTTGGGTGATTTGAGCGGCGAATAAAAGGCGATCTTCATGCCGATGGTTGTGCGTCGCCGGCAGCTTGGGCGTCAACCGGAATTTGAAAGGCCCGAGCCTTGACAGGTCAGTCATTCTTGCCCAACTGAAAGGCATCTTTTGCACATGCGCGGAGCGTGACACGCTTTGACTTCTCCAGACATTTCCCAGACCCTGCTTTCCAGCATTGAAAACAAAAGCGCCAAAGCGGGGGTGATCGGCCTCGGCTATGTCGGCCTGCCGCTTGCCATGACGGTTGCCAAGGCCGGCTTCAAGGTCGTCGGTTTCGACATCGATCCCGGTAAAATTACCGCGATCGAAGCGGGCCGCAGCTATATCGAGGCGGTTTCGGATGAGGTGCTGGCAAGTGTGCGGCAGGATGACGGTTTCGTTGCCACCAGCGATTTCTCCAGACTGGCCGAATGTGATGTGATCGCCATCTGCGTGCCGACGCCGCTGACGAAATATCGCGAGCCGGACCTTTCCTATGTCGAAAAGACCTGCCGGGAGATCGCCGCCCATCTGCGCAAGGGACAGCTTGTGGTGCTGGAATCGACCACCTATCCCGGCACGACCGACGGGGTGGTGAAGACCATTCTGGAAAGCACCGGCCTCGTCTCCGGTGTCGATTTCTTCATCGGCTTTTCACCTGAGCGGGAAGACCCCGGAAATCGCGATTTCGAAACCTCGACCATTCCGAAGGTCGTCGCCGGTGATGGTGAGGCGGCCGGAAAACTGATGGCGGCATTTTACGGCTCGGTGGTGATGAAGATCGTTCCGGTCTCGACCAATGCCACGGCGGAGGCGGTGAAAATCACCGAAAACGTCTTTCGTGCCGTCAACATCGCGCTCGTCAACGAACTCAAGGTCGTCTACGAGGCGATGGGTATCGACATATGGGAAGTGATCGATGCGGCGAAAACCAAGCCGTTCGGTTTCATGCCGTTTTATCCCGGTCCGGGTCTCGGCGGCCATTGCATACCGATCGACCCGTTCTACCTCACCTGGAAATCGCGCGAGTATGAATTGCCGACGCGGTTCATCGAGCTTGCCGGCGAAATCAATACCGGCATGCCGCGCCATGTCGTCGGGCGGGTCGCCGAAGCGCTCGATATCCATTCCGGCAAGGCGCTCAGCCGCTCCAAGGTGCTGGTGGTCGGTCTCGCCTACAAGAAAAACGTGCCCGACATTCGCGAAAGCCCGTCGCTGAAGCTCATGGAGCTTATTCAGGAGCGCGGCGGCGAAGCGGCCTATTTTGATCCCTATGTGGCCGAAATCCCGAAAACCCGGGAATATAGCCACCTGATGGGCATGAAATCCGTGTTATGGGACAGTGAGACCATCGGCGGCTTCGATGCCGTTCTTGTCGCGACCGATCACGACAATGTCGATTATGCTGCGCTTAGCGACTGGGCGCCGCTGATCATTGACACACGGAATGTCTTCGCGCGCCGGGGCATTGGCGCAAAACACATCATCAAGGCCTGATATTATGAGCAGACTGGACAGTTTCATTCGCCGGTTAACCGCGCAGCGCGATATCCTCAACCATGTCAAGGCCGATCTTGATCTGCCGGATGAGGGCGCGCTCATGGAGATCGGGCTTGGAAACGGGCGCACTTTCAATCATCTGCGGGAACTGTTTCCCAACCGCCGCATCATCGCTTTTGACAGGGCCATGGGCGCGCATGCCTCCTCCGTTCCACCGGAAGAGGATCTGGTGATCGGTGAAATCTCGCAAACCGCTCCGGCTTTCATCGGCACAGATGCGGCGATGGTGCATGCCGATATCGGCACGGGCTATCCGGAAAAGGATGCCGTCACCCTGACATGGTTGCCCGATCTTGCCGCGGGCATGCTGGCGAAAGGCGGTATCGCCATCAGCGGCCTGCCGCTCGATCATGCCATGCTGAAACCGCTGCCGGTGCCCGAAAGCGTGCCGACGGACCGTTATTTTCTCTATCGCAAGATTTGAGGCCGAATAGCCCGGCCGCAGCAGCGCCGGGCTTATAAATAGCGCTCGCTCTCTTCCTTGGAGAGCAGAAACACTTTCATCTGCGAGTTTCGCCCGCGAATGGCGATATCTTCGCTTCTGAGATCGGCAATATCCTGTCCCGCCTGAATGAGGGCCGGTTCGGAGACCACGATGGCGGCGCCGAATTCCTTCGCCTTGGATTCGAGCCGGCTTGCCACATTCACGGTATCGCCGATGGCCGTCAGGGTTTTTGCGGCGCCATATCCCATGACGCCGACGATGGTCGGGCCGGAATGAATGCCGATCACGACTTCCAGACGGACGGCGAATTGTTTCTCCAATCCCTCGTTCAGGATTGCGATATCCCGCAATATAGCTGCCGCCGCCTTCATGGCGTTGCGGCAGGCGTGTTCGGCGTTGTCGCCCAGTCCGAAAAGGGCCATGGCGCCATCGCCGATGAATTTGTCGAGATGACCACCAGCCTGTTCGACGGCCTGGCCGACGATGGTGAAGTAGCGGTTGAGAAGAAAGACCACATCATAGGGCAGCTTCGCTTCCGACAGCGTGGTGAAATTGCGCAGATCGCAGAAGAGGATGGCGATTTCCTCTTCCCGACCGGGCCGGGCAGGCTGCGCATCCGCCGGCAGGTCGCTCTGCTGTGGCGGTGAAACGAGAAGTGCGACGTCAAGATCGCTGGTGGGGCGCAACTGACAGCCAAGCCTAACGTCCGAATCGGCATGGATGCGCCGCAATGTGGTTTGTTCGATATCGCCGGGCGGCGGAAGCGGGCCCTTGCTGCTGAGAACCTTGACCCGGCAGGTCGAGCAGCGCCCCTTGCCGCCGCAGACGGAATAATGCGGGATGCCGGCAATTCTGCTGGCTTCCAGAATGCTGAGCCCGGCCGGGACACGCGCCTGCGCGCCATGTTCGTAGCGGATTTCAATGGCGGTCAGCCGCTGCCGGAAGCTGCGCGCGCCACGCAATAAGAAGACCAGCACCACCGCCCCGGCGAAAATCGCTTCCGTCGTGCCGGTGATGAACTGGATCCGGGTCTCCATTTCCCGCTGCAGCGAAATTTCGTCTCGTTGCACGGTGTTATCGGTGAGCCCCGGAGGAAGCGAATATTTCCGATCGACCTCTTCGAGCCAGCGGCCGGCATCGCTGAAACCCAGCAGTGCCAATAGCGGCAGCATCACAGCCACCGTCATGAACAGGCCAGCAATTTTCGGATACCAGTTCCGATAACGCAGCCAGAAATAAAGGCCGATACATCCGTGGACCCAGATGACGATCAGGGCGAGGCTTTGCCAGGCACCGCCGATGGGGTTGTTGATCCAGAGCCGGCGAACGATTGTGTAATAGCCGATGTCGATGCCGTAGAGCATGTGCGACACGCGGATATTGACGGCGTGGCCGATGATCAGAAACGGGATCGACAGGCCGAATATCACCTGAAGCGCTTCGCGCAGCGGCATGCGCAACGTTCTGCGCAAATAAAGCGAGCGCAGGACAAGACAGACATGCACCACGACCGAACCATAAAAAAGCAGGCTGCTGACGGGATTGAGCCAGATCAGGCTAAACCATTTTCGCGCCCGTTCGGCGGTATCGATGGAGATGAGTGCGAGGGAGTGATTGGAAAGGTGGGAAAAGACGAAAGCAAATATGATGAGGCCGGATGAAATCCGGGCGCGTCTCAAATTGGTCTCCGAAAAGAAACGGATCATGCAAATCCCATCAGATGGCCGTTCGGCGTCAAGTCATGCAATATGTAGTGGCGATCCCCTGGACCGTCTGTCACATTTCCGGATGGAAAATCGAGCCCCACTGTTCCTGGAAATATCCTAAATGCAGGCCGTCTCATGGCAATATCGTGGAGCAATCGATCGGATTTGGTCAATTGTGCGTGTTCGAACTCACGCATGGCCAGGGACGTTCATTCCGTATGTCGAAAAACGGCCGGAACCTGAACTTTCGCCGGCGCCAGGCTGTGGTCAGAGTACGATGATCTGGCCGTCCATGGCTGCGAATGCGCCGCTAAACTGTGCTTTCGCCTGCTTTTCGATAGTGTCCAGCTCCTCGTCGCTGCGGCTTGGTGCGTGGTGGATGAAGCCGACATTCTTTGCGTCGGCGAGTTTGGCGAGCCGGATCGCCTGCTGCCATGAGGAGTGACCGTAACCACGGTAAAGGCCCATTTCCTCATCGGTGAACATGGCGTCGTAGAGAAAAAGATCGACGTCCCTGATGAGATCGAGCACGGTTTCGTCGATGCTGCCCGGCTCATGTTCGGTGTCGGTGATGATGGCCAGCGACTTGCCTTCCCAGTCCAGCCGGTATCCGATGGCGTTACCTGGATGGTTGAGCATTCCGGTTCTGATCGAGAGACCGGGATGCACATCGAGCACGTCGCCCGCCTTGAAGTCCCGGGTTGCGATCTTGGCGCAGCATATCTCCAATGGCACGGGGAACCAGGGCGGGCTCATGAAATCCTTGAGCATTTCCCGGGTCGTCATGGCTCCGGCGAGATGGCCCGACCAGATCGCGACATCATTGGAGCTGTTATAAAAGGGCTTGAAATAGGGAAAGCCGACAATGTGGTCGTAGTGGCAGTGCGAGAAGAACAGATTGACGTCGGTAATGCCTTCCGCCCGCAGGGCAAGACCAGCGGGATGCAGGCCCGAACCTGCATCGAACAAAAGAACGTGATCGCCGCACCTTACTTCGATGCAGATGGTATTCCCGCCGTATTTTCGGAAGTTTTCACCTGAAACGGGAAGCGTTCCCCGCGCACCCCAGATCTTTACCCGAAAATTTCTATTACTTTCCCGACTTGCTGTGTCGGAATCGAACACCATGACACACCCCAATAACAACGGAATCTTGCACGCTTTCCTCCCATGAAGCCCGTTGTCTCTACAGATTCTTATATCCGCCCTTTTGGGCGGATGCCCTTTACCCCTTATTCAGTCAGCATTTCATTTATATTGCAATAGTACGACATTTATTTTTCCAATATCGCCATTCAAGGTAGCAAGGAATTGCCGTTTATGTCTTGGCGCCTGCGCGCGCTTTGCTCAGTTCCGCCGTCGTCTGGGTAAGGCGTTCGGCCAGAACGCGCATGACCTTGATGGTGATATCGGGGAAATCGGACATGAGCTTGAAGAACTGTTCCTTGCCGATGCGCAGGGCTTCCACATTGGTGGAGGCGCGGATGGTCGCGGTTCTGACGCTGTCACAGAGAATGGCGATTTCGCCGACGATCGCGTTGCCGGTCATCTCGGTCACTTTCAGCGGTCCCGATGGGGAATCGACCAGCACATCCACTTTTCCGGTCAGAAGGACATAGGCCGCATCGCCGACATCTCCCTGCCGGAACAGTATATCGCCGGCATGATAGGAGACCCGGTCGGATGCGAATGCGAGCAGCTTGAGCTTGGACGGTTCCATTTCCGAAAAAAACGGAACCCTTTTCAGCATCTGAATTTCGTCTTTAAACAGCATTGCTTTACCCTGTTCTTGTTCCACCTCGGTCACCTTCTTGGATTTATGTTGCGACCATGTCCTTGAATGTACCGTTTTCCTCGGCGAGAGTCTCGTAACTTCCGTCGGCGGTGATCAGGCCCTGATGAACGACGATGACCCGCTCGAACATGCGCGAGAGGTGGGCGTTCGACAGAACCCATACGATGGACGGGTTATTGTTGTTCTGTTTCAGGAGTGTGATGACCCGCTCGACAATTTCCTCCTGCTGTCGGGGATCGAGGCCGGGAAGGGGGCGGTTGAAGATGTAATATTCGGATTTGCGGATGAGTGCCCGTGCAAGATTGAGCTTCTGGCGCTGAAGCGGGCCGAGCCGCTTGCCGCCGGCCCCCCAGGTTGAAATCCAGCCCCACAGCCAGCACGCGCTCATAAACACCCTGCATGCGCATGACATCCGCCACGATACGGGTGATGCGCCGCGAGGCGTCGGTATAGCGATGGCTGACCTTGCCGAAGAGAATATTGTCGAGAAGGCTGGTGGCGCTCATGTATTTGGTCGGATCGTAGATTTCGATCACGTTTTTCAGGCTGTCGGGCAGGTTCTCATGGAACATGTGCCGGACCTCGACGATCCGATTCATGATTTCCGGCGAGAGAAGACCGAAACGCTGGCGAGGTTCGATGTAGAAGAAGCTCAGCCGCAGCATTGCGCGCTTTTCGCTCTCATTGGCCTCGTCGAAGCTCTTTCCCTGAAGCCGCTGCAGCATCTGCTGATAGACCGGGATGTCATCAGGCGTCATGAAGGTGAGCTGCTGGAAGAAGGGGTGATCTCCCGGCAGGTCGGCGAAGATTTCCACGATGTTTTCGGCAATGGTGTACCCCATTTCAAAGAGGGTTTTGACAAGGCCGGTCTCACGCATCAGCGAGCGGAAATAGTCGCTTTCGATGACGGTTCGGATCGTCTGGGACGGGTCCCGCATGGTGCCGAACAGCAGGTTCTCACCCACCGTCGCTTCGCTGTTGTAGCTCTCCAGTTCGAACGGCGCGATGAGGCCGCTCAGATTTTCCCGTTCCAGTTCGGCGCGCAGCACATGTCGTAGTTCAACGATGCGGGCGGCCAGATGCAGGTCGGTCAGGGGATCGATTGACGAGCGCAGGGCAAATTCCAGAATATCCTGTGACAGTTCCACGCTATCGAGTACGGCGAGAACGGCCTTGATGAGATTTTCCGGCTTGCCGTCGCCGGCCGGGCTCGAGGCATAATCGATCCATTCGCTGTTGATGTCGATCAGCGGATTACCCGCCATCCTCGCCTCGTGGATTTCCCACTTGCGGTGCTCAAGTGCTGCGCCTTCATAGTCCTTATCCACAAGCGGCGCATGTTTGAGGCCGTAAAGCAGATTGTCCTTCAGGCTGGCGTGGAAAAAATAACTGTCCGAGGAGACGTAGGAGATGCGCCGTCCGGTCAGCGATTCCGGCAATTCCAGGATATCGACGTCATTGATGCTGATCTTGCCGGAGGTCGGCCAGAGGGTGCGGCCGATCGCATCCGCCAGCGCCTCGGCGCCCGAGCCACCGACGATGGCGATCACTTCGCCAGGCTCGATCTTCAGCGACGCCTGCTCCAGAAGCCGGCTGCCGCTGTCGTCCTCGAGCGTCAGATTGGCGACGACGAGCGGCGCGGTGATGGCCGCGACGGCGCCGGGGGATAGTTTCTGCACCTTTTCGTCGATCATGTTCGGAGCGTCGAACTGCTCGAAGACCTGCTCATATTTCACCTGCACGTCCTGACGCGCCTGATCCCAGTCGATCAGTTCCTTCAGTGGTCCGGGCAGTTCCTTATAGGCGTTGATGACGGCGACGAGCTGGCCGACATCGAGGCTGCCCTTCAGGGTGAGATAACCGCCGAGCGCATAAAAGAAGAAGGGCGTGAGCTGTGCCAGGAAGTTATTGATGAATTTGACCAGAAACTTCCACTGGTAGAGATCGTAACGGATCTTGAAGATGTCGCCGAGCCGGTGCGAGGCATCGGCGCGCTCGTAATTCGACGTGTCATAGGCATGGATTGTGCCGATGCCATCGACCATTTCGCCGATGCGCCCGGCCAGCTGGCGGGCGCTGAGCTGCCGCTGGCGACCGAGTTCGATCAGGCGACGGCGCATCTTCGGGATAATGCCCACCTGGATTGCAGCCATGAAAGCCGCGATCAGGCCGAGCCAGAAATTCTGCACGAGAATGAAGAAGAGCGCAGAGAGCGCCTGCCCGCCGAGAAGTGCCGGCTGTACGAAGGCGTCGCCGGTAAAACCGCCGAGCGGCTCCACCTCGTCCTTCACCATGCTGGAGATTTCAGCGCCCTTTACCCGCTTGAAGTGGGTTGGCGGAAACCGCAGGATCTTGTCGATGAGCTCGAAGCGGATACGCCGCAGCAGCCGCTCGCCAAGGCGGCCCTTGTAGGTATTGATGTAATATTTGAAGAGCCCGTTGATGATGACGAGCGCAAGGAACGTCAGGCTGAGCGCCATCAGCATCGACATGCGGCCGAGTTCAAGCCCGGGGAATAAGGTCACGGTGCCCCAATAGGGAATATCGACCGTGAGATGCATGAAAAGCTGCGTCGCGTTCGCCCCTTCAAAACCATCCCCCTGGATAGGCCCGTTGACGATCTGCTTGGGCAGGTCGAAAGCAAGGAAATAGGGGATCATGGACAGGGCCACGATCAGCAGAATGAAAAGCTGCTGCCGCCTCGTGTGCGACCAGATATAACGCGTAAGGCTTTGTTCCATATATAACTTCTATGACCTGTCGGGCGAGGCCCGGCGTGTTGGTTTGCGCGATGTCTAGACGATCCGGTGGCCGGGTGGCGCAACCTCCTCCTGCAAATAGGTATGGGATTCGCTATTTATCAGTATATTCAAGCGGTTTCGAGCAAAATAGCGGTCTCGTCGGGACTTGTCCGTCGCTCCGGTGATTGTTTTTGCAACGTATGGATGGCAGGCGATATAAATACGACTATATTTTTAGAGTTCTCTAATATTGTTGTTTTTATTGTAGCGCAGGCGTTATGACGCTTCGATACAATGATCCCGTAATGGTTGAGCCAGACACTGGCGCAATGATGGCAAGGTCGATGGCGATAGATATTTCAGAGCGTGCAGGCGGCAACCCTTTCCTTGATGCATTGCCGCTTGCCGGCGTTGACTCGAAAGGGGGCGTTGCGCATCCTGTGTCTTTTGAAGGGCTTGCGGGCATTTTTCATCCGGCGCGCAAGGATGTAAGGCAGGCCCATGCCGTTCTTTTCGTCAGCCCATGGGGCATGGAAGAGCTATGCAGCCGCAAGTTTCAGCGGGTTCTGGCTGAGAGGCTGGCGGCTCGCGGCGTCGCGAGCCTGCGATTTGATTATCTTGGCGCGGGTGATGCCTTCGATCCGGATGATGCCGGTCGCGCGGCGGACTGGCTTTCCGACACGCGTGCCGCGCTTGCCTATCTGAAGCGTCTTTCCGGATGTGCCGAAGTGGTTGTCGTTGCGCAGGGTCTCGGTTGCCTGATCGCGGCGCAGGCGCTTGCCGGTCTCCCCGAGGCTGGCTCCATGGCGTTCATGGCGCCGGTCGTTTCCGGCCGTGCCTATCTGCGCGAACTGGCGATGTGGTCATCCATGATCGATGACGGCCTTGGCCTTCGGCCTGCGCAACGCCTCGCGGAGGCTGGGGCGATTGCGGACATGACCATGCCGGCGGGTGTTGCGGACGCGATCAAGAAGGCCAATCTTTCCAATATGACTGCCGCTCCGGCGCACGCCATTCTGGTTCTGTCGCGACCGGGCCGTGTGACCGATGCCGATTTTGCCCGGCATCTCGCCACGATCGGCGGTCAGGTGGAGGAGGCGGAGTTTTCAGGCTATGACGATCTTGTCTCCAGCCCCACTCTTTCGAGAATATCCGGCGATGTGGTGAACCGGCTGGTCGAGTGGGTTCTGTCCCGGACCCATGCCGAAAGCCCGATGGTATCGGGGGAAAGTTTCATCCTCAATGTCCCGCAGCGCGGCCGTGGTTTCGTCGAGCAGCCGGTGCAGTTTGGCGAAGGCGGGCGGCTTTTTGGCGTGTTTTGCGGACCGGATGACCGGGACGTGGTGTCTTCGGTTCTTCTGCTGGGTGCTGCCTATGACCGGCATGCGGGCTGGGGCAGGCTTTCCGTGCAGATGGCCCGTTCCCTGGCGCGCGAGGGCGTGGCGTCGCTGCGCTTTGACGCAGCCAATATTGCCGACAGCCCGCCCGTCCAGAACGTGCCCGATCAGGTTCTCTATGATGCCGCGCAGAATGACGACGTGGCCGCCGCGCTCGATTTTCTCGGCAGGCGCAGCACGGGGCCTTTCATTGCGGCGGGCCGGTGCAGTGGCGCCTACCTCGCCTTTAACGGCGCCCTTGCCGATGATCGGATCGGTGCCGTGGTCGCGGTCAATCCGGTAGTCTTCCATTGGCGCAAGGGCCGCTCGGTGGATGAAGCGCTGCACAAACGGCCGCGTTCCTTCGGGGAATACAGCCAGCGTTTTCGCCAGGGCGCGACATTCAAGCGTCTCATCAGTGGCGATGTCGATGTGGTAAGCGCCGGTCTGAACATCCTCAAGGCGACGATGAAGCGGCTGTCGACAAAAACCGCAAGGTTGTTCCGCAGGGGCAGCGAGGAAGGGCGTGCCGTTTTCGGCGCTTTCGACAGGCTGAAGGCGAAGGACACCACCATTCGTCTGCTCTATAGCGACAATGACGATGGTCTCGAGCATTTCCAGTATTATTTCGATGCCAATGGTGAAGGGCTGGCAGCCTATCGCAACGTGTCGCTGACCATCATTCCCGATGCCGATCACAATCTCTCCACACCGGAATCAAAGAAAATCTATATCGAAACGGTGAAGCAGCTGGCTCTAGAAGGAAAACCGCCGGCTGGAACCCAGTGATACGACCTCTCCGGAGGGAGGGGTTTCGGTTGCCGCGGTCTCCGGCAGAAGGTTGATTTTTCTGGTTTCGCCGGGGCCGAGATGGAACCAGTTTTCCAAGGCTCGATACCCTTCCGCCGCGATATGGACGGATTGTGCCAGCCGGTCCGTGCCGATTTCGAGGCACCAGTTGCCGTCCGTTTCGCTGGTTGCGACCTGAAGGTTTGCCGCATGCAACGCCTTTTTCCGACCGAGCGGAAAATGGAACGCGTCGGCGATAACATGCCCGGTCCCAATATCCCGAAGGCGGGCGACCGTCACATCATGGGATGGCGGGCCGAAACGATAGGCATAGGTAGTATCGAAAAATGCACCGAACAGGTCGGTTGCGGTAATCGTCTGGCTTTGTCGCGGCAACAGGGTGAGTGGCCGTTTGGCATGAACGACGGGCTGTATGCCTTCGCGCAGGCAGGTCAGTTCCAGCATGACGTTCGGGCTATCGCCGGTTTCGTTGAGGATGTGAATGTCGAGCCCGTTGGTGCCTTCATCGGAAAGGCTGACCTGAACGGGACGGAACGCCCTTTTCAGCGCATGCCAGACGGATTTGGGCCTGCCAGTGGCATCGATGATGCCCCAGCCCGCGCCGGGGACGAGATCCTGCAGCGTCCAGACTAGCGCGCCCTGACAGGAGGAGCCGCTGCGCCGCCATTCGGCGAAGGTCGCCTCCATCGCCTCGGCAGTCGCGGCGCGCGACATGTCGAGATAAAGGCTGCCATCTTCCCGCCGCAGCACATCCGGTTCAACCTCGTAAAGCAGCTTCAGATAATGATCGCGGACATCCTCGAAATCCCAGGAGGCGCCACGGTCACGCGGTGTTCGGGCTTTCCATCGCGGATCGTGAACGGCAACGCCGGGAAGATATCTGTCCAGCGTTTCCTGTTCGGGAATATTGGCGAAGGCGAGACACTCGGCGGCAAAACGCAGATCGGCGCGGCGGGCATCTTCCAGCGGCCGGCAATAGGCGCCCACGCCGTAATAATGGCCGACGCCGGCGTTAGGAAAAAACGGCAAAGCGCCGCCGGAAGGGGAATTGGCGACATAGGCCGCACCCGGCCGTTTTTCGGCGACCAGTTCCGGCAGGACCTCCTCGGTGAGCGTTCCCTTCCATATCTGCTCCGGCAGGCCGAGCATTGCGCCCTGCTGGTACATTTCACTGCCGCCGCAGAAAACGGTGAGTGATGGAGAAAGTGCCGTCGCTTCAAGGAACTGCGAGATTTCCGCGACGATATGCTGGCGCAAGCCGTCATCTTTTGCCGGATAATCAAAATTGGCGAGCATGGCATCCTGCCAGACCATGATGCCGAGTTCGTCGCAGAGGGCGAAGAATTCCGGCGTTTCATAGGCCATGGTGCCGCCGATGCGGATCATGTTCATGCCGGCTTCCGCGGCTTTTCGGAGCCAGGGCTCATAGTCCGGTGTTGTTCCCGGCAGACGGACAATGTCGGCTGTCGTCCAGACCGCGCCGCGGCAGAAGACGCGCTCGCCATTCACCTTGAGGCCGAAACCTCTGCCGTCATCGCCGTGATCGACCTCGACCCGTCGGAAGCCGGTGCGTCCAACGTGATGTTGCGTGCCATCCAGTTCCAGAACGACGTCGTGCAGAGCCGGCATGCCATGGGTATGCGGCCACCATTGCTCTACATTGGATATGCGCAGTTCGCCGGAAAGTTTGCCGTTCTTGTCCCGGGAAAGGTCGGTGCTGTAACCGGCGCAGCCAAGCCGTGCCGTTTTTATGGGCCGGTCGGTTTCCAGCGCGATGCTCACCGTTCCCGTTCCGTCCGCGTCCAGCGAAGACCGGAGCGTGCAGAGCAGCCCGTCCTGCCTTATCAGGCTGATGGGCCGCCATGGGCCGGCGGCATGGACTTCCGGGCACCAGCCGGGCATGTAGCCGAGCGCCGTGGTGCGGATCAGCCGCAGCCCTTGTGTATTCATCATCTGCGGCCGCCAGCGGGCGCGCGGACCGGTTTTTTCAAGCCGGGGGGCGAGCGCGCGAAAGCAAATCGAAAGCTCATCCGCGCCTGTCAGCTCGACGGGCACTTCCAGCCTTTCGAACATGCTCTGGCTTGCGGCAATCAGCCCGCCGTTGAAGAAAATTTCGGCAATGGTGGCAAGACCATCGAAGCGCAGGGTCGCCCGCTCCCGGGCGTCGGAAATCATCGTCAGCCGATACCAGGCGTCCCTGTCATTCAAGGCGATGGGGGCGAGGCGATCGAATTTCCCGGCGTTTTCCAGAGCCTGTGCGACGGTGCCGGGAACGGAGACATGCAGGCTTTCAAGCGATGCCGGAATGTCGGAGGGTGTTTCGCAGGCATCGGCGGGTGTCAGTGTCAGCGTCCAGCCTTCACTCAGCAATTCCTCGCTTTCGCCGGGAAGATAGGTCCTCACGCGGCCTCGCTGGCATTGGACAGTTTTTCGCTAAGGCTTTCCATCAAGCCATCCCATGCATCCGCGGCCGGATCGAGCACAGTGGCCAGCGCATCGAATTTACGGCGGGTGACGGCGCGGGCAAGCTGGAACTGCACGGTCTTGGCAACCTCCGAGATCTTGAGCGCGTGGTCTCTCGCTTCCGAAAAATCATTCGCATCCAGCCATTCGAAATGGCTCGCCGCCAGCTCGAAATTGGCGCCGAGCTGCCGCAGCGTATTGAACGCGTATTTGTGGAAGAAGCCGAAGGGTCTGTCGGCAACCTTTTCCACCTGGGCCGGAAACACCTTTGCAAAAGCCCGGACCGGGTTGACGGAGGGGCGCCTGGAAAAATGAAACTTCAAGAGCCGTTCGGCCGTCTTGCGAATATGAGCGGCAGAAGGAGTGACGTCCGCGAATTTCGCAAATTCGGTATAGGGCAGGAAAGGCGGGTCGGTCTCGGCCAGATGATGCTGGAACAGTCCGTCAAAGTCCTCGCCGGAGAGATGGAAAAAGCCGGCATTGTGGAAATAGTCGAGTTCGCGCTTTTCGAGATCGAGCCGGTTGATGGCGATGGTGGTCTTGCCGTGTTCCTTTTGGTAGCCCACCCCATGGGTGTCGGGCATATAGAAGCTGTCCATCTCGATCAGGCAGATGCGGCCGCGCTCCAGCTGCGCCTCGATGTGGTCTTCCACCCTGTCGAAGATCGCAAGTTCGGTGGCGCGAACGCCATAAAGGGCTTCGAGGTCTTCCAGCGGCACCTTGAAAAAGGTGAACTGGTCACCTTCGAAATCCTGCGTCAGGGTGAAACCGAACATGGCTTCCGGGGATAAGCCTTTCGAGGCCAGTACCTCGATCCATAAATCGATGTAGCAATTGGTCTCCGGCCACATTCTTTCCGAGGAATGAAGCGGATGCTGCACATAGTTTTTGGGATCGAGGCCCGGAAAAATCTGCCGCATGGATAATCAGCCCCAGAGGGTTTCCACGACCTTTGCAGGCCATTTCTTCACGTCGAGACCGTGATGCGCAAACAGGGCCAGCGCGATGCGCTCCAGCCCGAAACCGACGCAGGCGGTGTGGGCGACATCGCCATTCTGGAGGTTGAGACCCCATTTCTGGCCGAACGCATCCTGATGGTAATTGAAGCTCATGCAGGCCGTCGGGCTGGTCGTTGAGGTGACCGGGATCAAGAGTTCGAATTTCAGGTTCTGGTCGCGCTGGTTGTTGGCCAGCATCTTGCCAGCGCGGCCGAAGAAGGGATCGTTGGCGACATCGATCGTAACGTCGAGCCCGACCGCTTTCATCATTTCCACGCCGCGATCCATCCAGCTCTGGCGGAATTCGGTAACATCGGCCTCCGTGCCCATGCAGACATATTCGCGCATGCGGAAAAGCTGCTGGCGGGCTGGGTCCTTGGAAGGTTCATGGCGGAAGCAATAGGACTGGATGTCATAGAGGCCGCCGCCGGCCGGCAAGGCGCCGCGCTTGGCGATCGTCGGATAAAGCGGGTAGCAGGCCGCCGGCGTCAGCACGATGTCGGTGGCTTTCTGGTCCTTGGTCCAGTCGCCGCCCTCATCCATGGTTTTCAGCAGGCTGACATGATCAAGCTCGCAGCCGCAGAAGGAATGGACCGTGCCCGCGAGCTGCGGGAAGCTCTTCATGTAACCGCTCTTTTCGAAATAGGCGCGGTTGATGCCGGGCGGAAAGCGGATTGCTTCGGCGCCGTCGGCGCCACCGGTGCGGTCGATCAGCCGCTCGAAGGCGGCAATCACGTCCTCGAACTGGCCGCTGCGCCCATAAAGACCGTCCACACCCGTTTCAATCAGCAGGCCTTCTTCGAACAGTCGATCAAGAAACGATGTTTGCATGTCCATGGTCTTATCCCAAGAGGCTGGTGTCCTGCTTGTGAACCAGCAGGAGATTGGCGGAATTGCCGAGAATACGGTCGTTGGAAATCATCAGCCGGGCGGAATGCGCGTCGCGCAGATGCCGGCCGAGGCTGTAGGGCGTGCCGTTCTTGTAGCCCATGATACCGCAGACCAGCATGGCATGGTCGATGATCTCGAGAATGGTTTCCGAAGAGCAGATCTTCACATTGTTCATGGCCACCGCAAAGGCCATCGACATCAGCTTTTCCGGGTCGCTCTTGGTGTCCTCGTAAGCCTTGATGCCGGCAATGATGTTGGATTTCACCACCTGCAGCTTTGTGGAGACTTCCGCAAGGCGGATGGCGCCCGGAGGGGCGGTGCCGGGCGATTTGCGCGCTGCGGCTCTGACGAAGGATTGGGCGCGCAACACGGCGTCCGAGGCAATGCCATACCAGACGGCGCTCCACAGCAGATGGGAGCTTGCCAGCATGGATTGTGCGGCGATTTCCGCGAAAGGTTTCGGGAATATCTGCGCCGCCGGCGCTTCGCCGCGGAACAGGAAACCGTCCGAACAGGTGCCACGCATGCCGAGCGTATCCCAGACATGGGTCTTTTCAAGCGTGTACTGGTTTTTCAGAAACACGGTCATCACCTGATCGGCGGGCGCGGCATCCTTGTGGGCGCGCGAGGTGATGAGGATGGCGTCGGCATTGCTGCCATAGGAAATGACGGTGGCATCCTTTTCCAGCCGGCAGGAATCACCCTCGACTTCGATCGCGCAGATGGAGTTGCGCAGATTGCCGCCGATGCCGCCTTCGGTGGTGGCGGAGCCGAGCAGAAGCTGTTCGCCGGCAACGCGGCGCATGAAGCCCGGATGCCAGGTGCTTTCCACGCCATGTTCCACCAGGCTCGACAGCTTGATGTGGTGCATGGCGAAAATCATCGCGGTTGCCGAACAGGCCTGGCCGAGCCGGGCGCAGATATCGGCGATTTCCTGCAGGGAAGTACCTTCGCCGCCCAGCGAGGAAGGGACCTGGATGCCGAGCAGGCGCTCCTGCCGCAGGGCATTGACGGCTTCCTCAGGGAAGCGGCCGGTGACATCCACCTCATCTGCATGTTTGGCGGCAATTGCCGCGACACGGCCCGCGCGCGCGGACAGAGTTTCATCCTGCGGCGCAACGGTCACGTTCATCAGGCTGCCTCTTTACCATCCAGAATGAGCTTAACGGTGTCTTCAATGGCCTTGATGCTGGCGAAAGACTTGCGGTTCAGCAGGTTATCGGGAAATTCTATATCGAAAGCTTCTTCGATACCCAGCATCAATTGCACGGATGCGAAGGAAGAGAGGCCCGCCGCATAAAGATCGGCCTCATCTGCAATCGTATCGACAGGGGTTGGAAGCTGGCCGAATTTGGCCAGTATTTCACGTATAGTCGCATTCATTCCGACGTATCTCCCATGAATTTCACATCAGGATTGTTTGTGCTTATCGTTACGTGGCAAACGATAATATTCGCCTAAACCGTTAGGTTAATTACAACTAACGGCAGCATGCGCCATTCCCGCACCTTTGCCAAGCGTTGATCGGCGGCCTTGACAAAAGCCGAGCGGTGTTTTTTGCTGTCGTCATTCACCAGGGGTGTCCCGTCAAGGGGCTGAGATTCTGCTTTCATGCGCAGTGACCCGTTGAACCTGATCCAGTTCATACTGGCGTAGGGACGGTGCAAAGATCGAAGGTCGGCTGGCGTCAGGACGTCCGGTATCGGCACTTCGGTATTTTCCATCATTCCGGCTCGAACTGGGTCTCCACAGTCAAACTTTGGAGCCTCAAGATGAATATCGTTGCCAAGACCAACCCGCTTGTCGTCACCACCGGGCCGCATGCTGCCTCCACGAAAATCCATAAACCCGGAATTTTACATCCGCATATTCGCGTGCCGATGCGAGAGATCGCGGTGCACCCGACTGCAGGCGAACCGCCCGTCACGGTCTATGATTCCTCCGGTCCCTATACCGATCCCACGCATCCGGTCCTGATCGAAAAGGGTCTGCCGCGCCTGCGTCACGACTGGGTTGTGGCGCGCGGTGATGTCGAGGCTTATGAGGGACGGCACGTCAAGCCGGAGGATAACGGCTTTGCCACCGGCGAGCGCCTGACGCCCGAATTTGCCATGCGCCACCAGCCGCTGCGAGCCACGGCGGGCAAGGCGGTGACGCAGCTTGCCTACGCGCGGGCGGGCATCGTCACGCCGGAAATGGAATTCATCGCCATCCGCGAAAATCTCGGCCGCGAGGCTGCGAAGGAAAAGCTCGCGCGGGACGGCGAGAGTTTCGGCGCGCATATTCCCGACTATGTCACGGCGGAATTCGTGCGTCAGGAAGTCGCCTCGGGTCGCGCCATCATTCCCGCCAATATCAACCACTCCGAACTTGAGCCGATGATCATCGGCCGCAATTTTCTCGTCAAGATCAATGCCAATATCGGCAATTCCGCCGTCACCTCCTCCATGGCGGAAGAAGTGGAGAAGATGGTCTGGGCCATCCGCTGGGGTGCGGATACCGTCATGGACCTGTCTACTGGCCGCAATATCCACAATATCCGTGAATGGATCATCCGCAATTCGCCGGTGCCGATCGGCACGGTGCCACTTTATCAGGCGCTGGAGAAGGTCAACGGCATTGCCGAGGATCTTACCTGGGAGGTGTTCCGCGATACGCTGATCGAGCAGGCGGAACAGGGCGTCGACTATTTCACCATCCATGCCGGGGTGCGGTTGCATTACATCCCGCTCACCGTCAACCGCGTCACCGGCATCGTCTCGCGCGGCGGGTCGATCATGGCCAAGTGGTGTCTGCATCACCACAAGGAAAGTTTCCTCTATGAGCATTTCGAGGAAATTTGCGACATCTGCCGCGCCTACGACGTCTCCTTCTCGCTGGGTGACGGCCTGCGTCCCGGCTCGATTGCTGACGCCAATGATGCGGCGCAGTTCGCCGAGCTGGAAACGCTGGGCGAGTTGACGCAGATCGCCTGGGCGAAGGATTGCCAGGTGATGATCGAAGGCCCCGGCCATGTGCCGATGCACAAGATCAAGGAGAATATGGACAAGCAGCTGAAGACCTGCGGCGAGGCGCCCTTTTACACGCTCGGGCCGCTCACCACAGATATCGCGCCCGGCTACGACCACATCACGTCAGGCATCGGCGCGGCGATGATCGGCTGGTTCGGTACGGCAATGCTCTGCTATGTCACGCCGAAGGAACATCTCGGCCTGCCGGATCGCAACGACGTGAAGGTTGGCGTCATCACCTACAAGATCGCCGCCCATGCCGCCGATCTTGCCAAGGGTCATCCGGCTGCGCAGGTGCGGGACGATGCGCTGTCACGCGCAAGGTTCGAGTTCCGCTGGGAGGACCAGTTCAACCTGTCGCTCGATCCGGATACGGCACGTTCCTTCCACGACGAGACCCTGCCGAAGGAGGCGCACAAGGTTGCACACTTCTGCTCCATGTGCGGGCCGAAATTCTGCTCGATGCGGATTTCCCACGATATCCGCGCCGAGGCGCAGAAGGAGGGGCTTGAGGCCATGGCCGCGCGCTTCAAGGAGGGTGGCGAGCTCTACATGCCGCTGCCGACGTCCGCGAGCGCCGAATAACATGCGTGTCCTCGTCAAGGGAACGGGGGTCGCCGGACTGACGGCGGCCCTCGAGCTGGCACGCAGTGGCGTTGCTGTCGAAGTGTCGGAGCGCAATGCCGAACCCTCTCGTGGTGCGTCCTTTTATGCGGGCGGCATGCTGGCGCCCTGGTGCGAGCGTGAAAGTGCGGACGAGGCGGTTCTGACGCTCGGCACGGCGGCACTCGACTGGTGGGATGAAGCGACGCCCGGCCTTGTGGTCCGCAACGGCACGCTGGTCGTCGCGCCTGCCCGTGACAAGGTGGAGCTTTCACGTTTTGCATCGAGGACCAGCGGCTATCGATGGGTGGGTGAGGCCGAGATCGCCGATCTGGAGCCTGATCTTGCCGGCCGCTTCCGGTCCGGGCTCTATTTTGCCGATGAAGGCCATCTCGATCCGCGTCTTGCACTAGCATCGCTGTATCAGCGGCTTTGCGCCATGGGTGTCCGGTTTCATATGGGTGTCCTCGTGGATGAACGGTCGTTCGAACGGGTTGTGGATTGCACCGGGCCTGCGGCGGTGGGCAAGATTCCCCGTCTTCGTGGTGTGCGGGGGGAAATGCTCTACCTCGCCACGCGGGAGGTTTCCCTTTCCCGCCCCATCCGGCTGCTGCATCCGCGCATTCCGCTCTACATCGTGCCGCGCGAGCCCGGCCGCTTCATGGTGGGGGCGACGATGATCGAGACGGAGGACAAGGGAGCCATTTCCGCCCGCTCGATGATGGAATTCCTCAACGCCGCCTATGCGGTTCATCCGGCCTTTGCGGAGGCGGAAATCATCGAAACCGGCACGGGCGTGCGGCCGGCTTATCCCGATAATCTGCCGAAGGTCACCGAGGATGGCCGAACCATCTTCATCAACGGCGCGCACCGGCACGGCTTTCTGCTTTCGCCGGCCATGGCGCGGCAGGCAGCCGGAATCGTCTGCGAAACTCT
Organism: Rhizobium sp. BR 250; assembly: GCF_047445855.1. Lineage (NCBI taxonomy): Bacteria > Pseudomonadati > Pseudomonadota > Alphaproteobacteria > Hyphomicrobiales > Rhizobiaceae > Rhizobium > Rhizobium sp. BR 250. The sequence goes on along the minus strand of NZ_JARWKW010000005.1, from coordinate 19,976 downwards.
CTCTTACAAGGAACAGGATCATGAAACTTCTGGTGAATGGCGACGAGCTTGATCTCGCCACTGAGACGCTGGCCGGTCTGCTCGCCAGCCTCGAATATGAAGGCGAATGGCTGGCGACGGCAGTAAACGGCGATCTGGTGCATTCGGAAGAGCGTGCCGGTTACGTGCTGAAGGCTTTCGATCGCGTCGAAATCCTCTCGCCGATGCAGGGAGGTTGAGGTCATGCTGACACTTTATGGCCGCGAGGTCTCGTCCCGTCTTCTGCTCGGCACGGCGCGTTATCCGTCTCCCGCGGTGCTCGCGGATGCGGTGCGGGCGAGCAACACGGATATCCTGACGATTTCGCTGCGCCGGGAAATGGCGGGGGCGAAGAAGGGCGGTCAGTTTTTCGAGCTGGTCCGCGAACTGGACCGGCATATTCTCCCCAATACGGCCGGTTGCCATACCGTCAAGGAAGCGGTGCTCACCGCGAAGATGGCGCGGGAGGTGTTCCGCACCAACTGGATCAAACTCGAAGTCATCGGCCATCACGATACCTTGCAGCCCGATGTCTTTGCGCTGGTCGAAGCGGCCAAGATTCTCTGCGAGGAGGGTTTCGAGGTCTTCCCCTATACGACCGACGATCTTGTTGTTGGTGAAAAGCTGCTGGAGGCGGGCTGCAGGGTGCTGATGCCCTGGTGCGCGCCGATCGGCAGCGCCATGGGGCCGCTCAATCTGATGGCGCTGAAATCGATGCGGGCGCGATTTCCCGAGGTGCCGCTGATCGTCGATGCCGGTATCGGCCGGCCATCGCACGCGGTGACCGTGATGGAGCTTGGTTACGATGCCGTTCTTCTCAACACGGCGGTTGCGGGCGCGGGTGATCCTGTCGGAATGGCGGCGGCTTTCGCCAGTGCCATTGAGGCCGGCCACCAGGCCTTCAGGTCCGGTCCGCTGGAGCCGAGGGATATGGCGGTGCCTTCGACACCCGTGATCGGCACTGCGGTTTTCTCCTGATAGCGGCTTTCGGCCGAAGGCGGGCAGGTCTTTTGCGTTGACAGTGCGCCGTGGCGGCGGGATACCGAAAGAAAAGGGAAACGGCATGGCGGCACGCAACAATCTTCTCACGGATATCGACGGCGTTTCGGTCGGTAATGTCACCGATCTTACCCTCGGCTCCGGCGTTACGGCGATTGTTTTCGAAAAGCCCGCCATCGCCTCCGGTTCGGTTCTTGGTGGTGCGCCCGGTGGACGCGATACCGGTCTGCTGGACCCGGCCATGACCGTGGAGACGGTGGACGCATTGGTGCTCTCCGGTGGTTCGGCCTTCGGGCTGGATGCGGCGGGTGGCGTTCAGGCCGGTTTGCGGGAGATCGGCCGTGGCCTGCAGGTGGGCTCCACCCGCGTGCCCATCGTGCCGCAGGCGATCCTGATGGATCTGCTGAACGGCGGGAACAAGGATTGGGGACTGCATTCGCCCTATCGCGAGATGGGATATGCGGCCTTCAAGGCGGCGCACGCTGCCCCCTTCGCGTTAGGAACGGTTGGTGCCGGAACGGGGGCGACCACGGCCACTTTCAAAGGCGGGCTTGGTTCGGCAAGTGCCGTCAGTTCCGGTAGATACAAAGTGGCGGCAATCGTTGCCGTCAACGCGCTGGGCTCCGCCACCGTCGGCGCGAGCCGCCATTTCTGGTCCGCGCCTTTTGAGGCTGACGGTGAATTTGGCGATTGCGGTTTTCCGGATCGTTTTTTAGCGGATGATACCGCATTGCGCCTCAAGGGCGTCAATCTCACCGCGACGACAATCGGCGCAGTGGTGACCGACGCCGTACTCACCAAGGCGCAGGCCCACCGCCTCTCCATCATGGCGCATGATGGGTTGGCGCGCGCCGTGCTTCCCGCCCATCTGCCGAGCGATGGCGACACCATGTTCGCGGCCGCGACTGGCGACAAACCGCTTGAGGGTGGCGCTCACTTCGCCGAACTCTGCTATCTCGCGACAATCGTGATGGCGCGGGCGGTGGCGCGCGGGGTCTATGAGGCCAAGGCGCTGCCGGTGGCGGGCGCACAAAAGGCCTATCGTGACATTCATGGCCGGGGTGTTTGAACCATGAGCGAGACACGCCCGCTGCTGAAGCCCGTCCTGCGCATCGACTTCCCGCCCGGAGAGCGTCTGGGTCACGGCAAGGTCGAGCTGATGGAATTGATTGTCGAAACCGGGTCGATCTCGGCCGCCGGGCGGGCGATGGATATGTCCTATCGCCGGGCGTGGCTGCTGGTGGATGCGCTGAACCACATGTTCCGGCAGCCGGTAATCGAATCCCAGCGCGGCGGCAAGCAGGGCGGCGGCGCGGCGCTGACCGCCTTCGGCGCCGAATTGCTGGAGCGTTATCGCGGCATGGAAGAGCGGATGAACAAGGCTCTGCGCGCGGATATCGACTGGCTGGAGGCCAACCGTAATCCCAAAGATGCGTTCAATAGGGATCGAGAGCCGCCGACTTTATGATCGCATGCACCGGTTTGCCGGGTTCCAGTTGCAGCCGCTCACGGGACAGGTCGGTGATACGTGACTGGATGATATCGCCGCCGCAATCCACCTGGATCGTCACCATGCCGTCTTCGTTCATCGAGATATCGGCGACATGGCCTTCGAGAATGTTGAGCGCGCTGAGGCCCTCGGGTTTCACCAGAGCCAACATGACATCGCGTGCCGGTATCAGCACCCGCGCGGGGCTGCCCGGCGCTGCCTTCTTTGCCGGAACCTGCAGCAGTGCCGTGCTGAGCCGGACGGCGGCAAGGCCATGGCGTTCATCGAAGCTTTCGATACGCCCGGACAGGATGCTGCCCGCTTCACGCCGCTCGAGATGCAGGCTGAAATCGGGTCTCGCCAGAACCTCGGTCGCTTTTCCTTCCGTCTCCACCCTGCCGTCCTTCATCACGACGATACGGTCGGCAAGGCGGGCGACTTCCTGGATGGAATGGCTGACATAAACGATCGGAATTTTCGTCTCGTCGCGCAGCCGCTCGAGATAGGGGACAATTTCGGCCTTCCGCTGCTCGTCCAGCGAGGCGAGCGGTTCGTCCATCAGCAGCAGTCGGGGTGAGGAGAGCAGCGCGCGGCCGATGGCGACACGCTGTTTTTCCCCGCCGGACAGCCTGTTCGGGCGGCGTTGCAAAAGATGGCCGATGCCGAGCATGTCGATGATGTGGTCGTCATTCGCATTTGTCTCCTTGCCTGCGGCGAACCATCTGCCGTATCGCAGGTTCTGCGCCACGCTGAGATGTGGGAAGAGCCGTGCCTCCTGAAAAACATAACCGAAGCGGCGTTTGTGGGCCGGCAGAAACAGGCACTTTCCACTATCGGCCAGCACTTCGCCATCAAGCGAAACCTGTCCCTCATCCGGCCGCAACAGGCCGGCAATGATGCGGATCATCGATGTCTTGCCGGAGCCGGAACGCCCGAACAGCGCGGTCACCCCGCCGTCAGAGGTGAAGGACGCGTGGAGTTCGAAGGCACCGAGGTGGTGATGCGCGGAGACTGAAAGCGTCATTCCATGCTCACCCGTTTGCCGATGATGCGGGCCAGAAATTCCGAGACGAGCAGGGCCAGCATGGAAATCACGACCGAAACGATGGTGAGGCGTAATGCGCCGGCATCGCCACCCGGCACCTGCGTGAAGGTATAGATGGCGGCGGAAAGCGTCTGGGTCTCACCGGGAATGTTTGAAACGAAGGTGATGGTCGCACCGAATTCGCCCATGGCCTTGGCGAAAGCGAGGATCATGCCGGCGATGATGCCGGGTAGAGTGAGGGGGAGTGTGACGGTGAGGAACACCCAGAGCGGGCTTGCCCCCAATGTTCCCGCCGCCTCTTCCAGCTTGCGGTCCACCGCTTCGATGGAGAGGCGGATGGAGCGCACCATCAGCGGAAAGGCCATGACGGCGCAGGCAAGTGCCGCCCCTGTCCAGCGAAAGGAAAAGACGATGCCGAAATACGTATCGAGAAACTGTCCGATCGCGCCACGGCGGCCGAAGAGGACGAGCAGCAGAAAGCCGGTGACAACGGGCGGCAGAATGAGCGGCAGGTGCACGATACCGTTGAGCAGCGACTTGCCCCAGAAGCGGCCACGCGCCAATGCCACGGCCACTGCGATACCGAAGGGCAGGCTGGCAAGCATGGCGATGGAGGACACCCACAGGCTGAGCCTGATCGCCGTCCATTCTTCAGCGCTGAGTGTCCACCAATGCAATGTCATATCCTGCAATTGCCATGTTTCATGGCCCGCCGGGAAGCGGGCCTGAAGCAAGCTTATTTCAAAACGGTAAAGCCTTGCTTTTCGAAGAAGGGCGTCGCCTTCGCGGACTTCAGGAAATCCAGATAGGACTTCGCTGCCGGCGATTTTGCTTCCGAAAGAATGGCAACCGGGTAGATGATCGGCGGATGGCTGTTTTCGGGGAAGGTGCCGACGATCTTGACGCCGGGATCGGCGGCGGCGTCGGTCTGGTAAACGATGCCATAGGGTGCCTCGCCGCGCGAGACGAGCAGCAGGGCGGCGCGCACGCTTTCCGCGCCGGCGACTTTCGTTTCGACGGAGGACCAGACGCCCAGCTTTTCCAGCGCGGCTTTGCCATATTTACCTGCGGGAACGGAATCGACCGCGCCCATGGCGAGGCGGCCATCACCCACCAGAGCGGCAAGATCGAAGCCCTGCTTGATCTCGACCGGCTTTGCCTTGTCTGCAGGCGCCACGAGAATGATGCGGTTGCCGAGAAGATTGGAGCGGCTGTCGGCATTGATCAGTTTCTTGTCGGCGACATAATCCATCCATGCGAGGTCGGCGGAGATGAAAATATCCGCCGGTGCACCCTGTTCGATCTGCTTGGCGAGTGCCGAGCTTGCGGCATAAGAAACCGTCGCCTCGTTACCGCTTTCCTTCGCCCATTCCGCATTGATGGCATCGAGCGCGTTTTTCATGCTCGCGGCGGCAAAAACCGTGACCTTTTCGGCGGCATGAGCCGGAACAGCCACGAAGGAGGCCGCCATCCAGAGGGATGTGGCGGCGGCAATGGTTTTGAAGAAGCTGCGGCGCATAAGTATCATGGTGTTCCCCGAGTTGGATATATTCCGATGAATATAACGATAGGCCTATAGGGCAATCATTATATTTTCAAGGATATATCGATTGGGGTGCGGAAAAGCAGCGGCTGCGGATGTTTCTGTGAGCAGGTGGTTAGGCTGAAAATCCCACTTCCGTCACGCTCGGGCCTGTCCCGGGCATCTGCGAGGTGTCATTTGAATGCGACCTGATTAAATCCTTGGGACAAGCCCAAGGATGAGGTCGAGTATGAGACAGTTGGTAATTTAACCTCAAAACGGCCGCCAGCTCTTGCCGTCAAAACCGCTCACCGGCGAAATGGGCGATTTGCGCGCCCGTCTCGTAATAGGCTTCCTTCACTGCGCGGAAAGCCTGGGCTTTCGGCTCCGTCACAGGTAAGGGCAGATCGGCTTCGGCGATTTCTCCGAGAATATGCTGCGCGATCACCTTGCCAAAGGTCGTTCCCGGCGCGATGCCGCGGCCGTTATAGCCCGAGAATCCGACGACATTCTCCGCGAATTTATGGAAACGCGGCACGGCATTGTCCGTCATGCCGATCTGGCCATACCATTCGCATTCGAATTCCGTGTCGCCGAGCTGCGGAAAAAGCCGCTTCAGCGAGCGTTTTGCCCACGCCCGATGAATGGTGGCGCCCGGTCCCCTTAGGGCTCCGACGCTGCCGAAGACCAGTCGCCCTGCCTTGTCCATGCGGAAGGATGAGAGGATTTCCTTCGTGTCCCAGCAGCCTTCACGGCCGGGCAGGATGCTTTTTTGCAGATTGTCGCCGAGCGGCCGGGTCGCGAAGTTGAAATAGGGCAGGTAGACCTGCTCATCACGAACGATCTGCCAGGGGCCGGTGCTATAGGCTTCCGTGGCCACAACGATCCAGTCGGCACTTACCGAGCCCTGCGGTGTCTTCACCAGCCATTTCCCCCCGTCGCGTTCGGTGGCTATCACGGGGCTTGCGGTGTGCAGCCGCACGCCTGCCTTTTGTGCGGCTGCGGCCAGGCCACGAACATAGGCCAGCGGCTGGAGTGTGCCGGCGCGGGTGTCGAGAAGTGCACCGGAATAGGTGGTGCTGCCGATGCGTCTCGCCGTTTCATCGGCATCGAGAACACGGACGGGCGCGCCCCTTGTTGACCATTGCTCGCAGCGCTCGCGGATTTCGGCGAGCCCTTTTTCGCCAACGGCACAATGCAGCGTGCCGTTTTTCTCGATTTCGCAGGGGATTTCGTGTTTTTCCACCAGTTCGCGCACGAGAAGCGGGGCGTTGCCGAGAAGGTCGAGAAGCCGTTCGCCGTAGGTCTCCCCCAGCACACCGGGCAGTTCCTTTGGCATGACCCACATGCCGCCATTGATGAGGCCGACATTGCGGCCGGCGCCGCCGAAGCCGATTTCCTTTGCTTCCAGAAGAACGACGTCCACGCCCCTTTCGGCAAGATGAAGGGCGGCGGATTGCCCGGTGAAACCGCCGCCAACGACGACGACATCGGCAACCGCCGGGCCCTGCAAGGCCGAAGTTACGGGCGGTTGCGGCGCGGTCTTTTCCCAGAGGCCGTGCGAGCGGGGGTCGTTATACATCGTTCCACCATGTTCCGGACAAGTTCATTTGTTTTTCGTATGAGTGACAAGCCCTTGTTTATGAGACTTTACAAGCGCTCCTGCCTGTTGAATATCGACATATCGTCAAGAGTTCATTCCGTGAGGGAATATGGTCCTGCCACCGCGCCGTTTTCTGCCGTCGCTTTCGCTGCTGGCGGCTTTCGAAGCCGCCTCGCGCACGGGCAGCGTCACGGCTGCGGCGAGGGAACTCGGCCTGACACAGGGCGCGGTCAGCCGGCAAATCCTGGCGCTTGAAGAGCAGCTTGGCGTGGCGCTGTTTCTGCGCGAACGACAGACCATCCGGCTGACCCGGGCGGGGGAAGGTTATGCACGGGAAATCCGCGAGGCTTTGCGGCGTATTTCGACGGCGTCGCTCAATCTGCGCGCCAATCCGGATGGCGGCACGCTCAACCTCGGTGTTCTGCCCAGCTTCGGCACGCGCTGGCTGGTGCCGCGCCTTCCGGATTTCATCGCCCGGCATCCGGGCGTTTCCGTCAATCTCCTGACACGGTCGTCGTTGTTCGATTTCCGCACCGATACTGTCGATGCAGCGATCCATTTCGGCTTGCCGCACTGGCCGGGCACCGAGCTGGTTTTCCTGATGCATGAAAAGGTCATTCCGGTATGCAGCCCGGCCTTCAAGGCGCGCTACGGACTTTCGACACCTGGCGACCTGCTGCATGTGCCGCTGCTGCACATGACGACCCGGCCAGATGCCTGGGAACAGTGGTTTCGCGGCCATGATGTGCGTTTCGAGAATGTGCACGGTATGCTTTTCGATCAGTTCACCACCATTGCCGAGGCGGCGAGCGCGGGCGTTGGAGCATCGCTCATCCCCTCCTTCATGATCGAGGAGGAGGTGCGAAGCGGTCGTCTCGTCGCGGCCGTTGCGGGGGAAGTGGAAAGCGAAGAGGCCTATTATCTCGCCTGCATGCCGGATCGTGCCGGATATGCTCCGCTCGAGAGTTTCCGGCGCTGGATCGTTTCCGAGGCCGCCCGTGGGGCCGGCGGCAGGACGGGGGAGTTTTCGGCGTAAACCGGCGGGCGGTCTTGCAAGAGCGGCGCGGCTCAGCCAATAGTGCGGCATGACGCGTGGCGCGTGCCGCCACGCACCGAAAGTTCCAATACGGGAGATGTCCGTGAAGCCCATTTTCGTTCAGCTTCAATGCGAACCCGGCAAGACCTATGATGTCGCCGATGCCATCTATAAAACGGAGCTGGTTTCCGAGCTTTATTCCACCAGCGGCGAATATGATCTGCTGTTGAAAATCTATCTTCCGCAGGAAGAGGATATCGGCAAGTTCATCAACCAGAACATCGTCAATATTCCGGGCATCGTGCGTTCGCTGACGACGCTGACCTTTACGGCGTTTTGACAAGTCCGGGTAGTGGGGGAGCTGCTTCAGCTCAACTGGTGACGTTTGACGCGCGATATATGGCCGGCGATGCGGGCCTGCGGATTGTCACACAAAAGAAAAGCGCGCCGCCGGTCCGGTGTTCGGGATCCGATTTTCGGCGCGCTCTGGTTTTGAAAATTCTTCAAGCGGGCGATGCTTTTCCCGCATCAGGCCGCGGCCAGGTTGCGGTTGCGCACGAGATCGCGAATAGCGATCCGCACGTCGTCGGCGCTGTCGAACTTCTGTTCGTCCAGATCGTGAACGTGGAACTTCACCGCGATGAACTTCAACCGGTCATTGTCCGGGATAACGATGCCGACGGGTTCGCCAGCGAATTCAATGACTTGCTTCTGCATAATATACTCCCGCTGTGGCTAATTCACACAGCATGTTGTCGAACTGATTTTAGGAAATTGAGACCGTCAGGTCACATTCGACAGCAGCGGGAACACGTGGATTTAAATCCAGCATTCCAGGACTCAAGACCAAGGATTGCGTTAATGTTGATATGTTTTGACATGACACACTCCCTGTATTGGTGTTGGCCCGGAATCAGGAGACTCGTTCTCCAGTTCCACACTGATATTCCAGACCAGCACTAAAATCAATGCTGATTGTTATAGGTAGAATATTTTTCTTTATGATGACAGGAGAGGGGCGGAAATGTGAAATTTTTGTTTTCGTCCGAAGCCACTCTCGAAAAGCCCGGCGCGGCGGGCTTTTTATGCTTTTTTTAATCGCTACCGAATGCCTGTGGTGGGTAAATATGCTCGTTTCCGTTGAAGTCTGACACGGAATAACAGCCACCGTTTGTTTTTTCGGCCGCATTTCTGCCAATTGCCGCTTTGCCGTGGCCACCGGGAATGTCGAGAACATAGGTTGGCTGGCAGAGACCGGAGACATGTCCGCGCAGGGCGGAAACGATTCGCTGCCCTTCTTCTATCGTCAGCCGGAAATGGCTGGTGCCGGGCGCGAGATCCGGATGGTGCAGGTAATAAGGCTTGATGCGGGTCTCGACAAAGGCGCGCATCAGCTCGGCGAGAATCGCCGGGTCGTCATTGACGCCTTTCAAAAGCACGGTCTGGCTGACCATGGCGATACCGGCATCGATCAACCGCGCCGAAGCGCATCGGGCTTCTTCGCCAAGTTCACGCGCGTGATTCGCGTGCAGGGCGACATAGGTGGTCTTGCCGCTGGCTTTCAGCGCGTCGATCAGGGCCCCGTCGATGCGATCGGGGTCGACCACCGGTACACGGGTATGGAAGCGGACGATCTTCACATGCGGTATGTCCCTCAACCGCTTCATCAGATCGGACAGGCGACGTGGGGAGAGCACCAGCGGATCGCCGCCGGTGAGGATGACCTCCCAGATGGCGGGCCTCGCCTTTATATAGTCGAATGCGGCGTCCAGCTCCTCCGGGGTCATCATGCCATTGCCCTGCGGCCCGACCATTTCTCGGCGGAAACAGAAACGGCAATAGACCGGGCAGACATGTACTGCCTTCAAGAGAACCCGGTCGGGATAACGGTGAACGATGCCATGCACGGGGCTGTGGGCGTCGTCGCCGATCGGATCGCCGTTTTCTTCGGGAAGCTGGATGAGCTCGGCGGCGTCCGGCACGAATTGCCGGGCGATGGGGTCGAGCGGATCGCGGCTGTCCATCAATCCGGTAACCGAAGGCGTGATGGCCAGCGCGTAACGCTGGGTGACCGCGCGCAGGCTTTCCAGCGCGTCGGCTTCGATCAGCCCCGCCTCGAGAAGCGCCTCGGGCGTCTTGATGGTTTCAAGCCCTGTCATCGTCCATATTCCGCAACGGGTGCCCACATGACGAGATCAATGCGGGGCGCGCCGGTGGCCAGCATTACCAGCCGGTCGAAACCGAGCGCTATGCCACTTGCCGGCGGCATTATGGCGAGCGCGGCGAGAAAATCCTCATCGAGCGGATAGGTCTCACCGTAGACACGCTGCTTTTCGGCCATCTCCATTTCAAGGCGCCGCTTCTGTTCGGTCGCATCGGTCAATTCGCCGAAGGCATTGGCAAGTTCCACGCCGCAGGCATAAAGCTCGAAACGTTCCGCCACCCGCGCATCCTTCGGCGACTTGCGGGCAAGGGCGGCTTCGCTGGTGGGATATGCGTCGAGAATGGTTACTCTGCCAAAGCCCAGTTCCGGCTCCACCCGCTCGACGATGACGCGGCTGAACATATCCGCCCAGGTATCATCTTCGGCGATGCGGATGCCAGCATGGGTGAGGCTCGCTGCAAGGTGGCGCTCATCCGTTTCGCCATTTCGGCTGATGGTCGCCAAAAGGTCAATGCCCGCATAACGCTCGAAGGCCTCGGCGACGCTCAACCGTTCCGGCTCCAGAAACGGATCGACGCTGCGGCCGCGATAGCTGAAATGTTTCGTTCCGGCGGTTTCGGCCGCCAGAGCCAGAAGATTGGCACTGTCCTTCATCAGGCTCTCATAGGTCTCGCCGACCCTATACCATTCCAGCATGGTGAATTCCGGGTGGTGCAGCGGGCCTCTTTCCCGGTTCCTGTAAACATGGGCGAAACAGGAAATGCGTTTTTCACCGGCGGCGAGCAGTTTCTTGCAGGCGAATTCCGGCGATGTATGGAGATAGAGCGGCACGGCCTTGCCGCCCGGAGTCAGGCCTTCGGTGGCAAATGCGTGCAGATGCGCCTCGTTGCCGGGGGAAATCTGCAGGGTGGCGGTATCGACCTCGAGAAAATCCGCACGGGCGAAATAGCTGCGAAACGCCGACTGGATCGCATTGCGGCCAAGGAGAAAAGCGCGACGGTCGGCATGGACGTCGGGCGTCCACCAGGGTGACATTGTCTCTTTGCCTGCGCGCATCTTCTGTTCTTTTCCGTCTTCTCTGCGGCGCTGAATTGCGGGTAAACCGCCCGCAAAACGCCTGATCGCGTCATTTAAAGCAATTCCGGGCGGAAAACCGCTAGGCACTCTTCCGTGAATTGCTGTAGAAGGCTGGCAATTCGTGCGGATTTAAGGTAGTTGCGCCCCAGAAAAAAGACAAAACGTCTGCCGGGGCCGGTGCTGCCGCGCAGTCCTTTACGACGCATTTCATCGAGTTACAAGGAAGTCATATGGTCAAGGTTATCGCCTCATCCGTCCGCAAGGGCAATGTTCTCGACGTGGACGGCAAGCTTTACGTCGTTCTCACCGCGCAGAACTTTCACCCCGGCAAGGGCACGCCAGTCACGCAGGTGGACATGCGCCGCATCGTTGACGGTGTGAAGGTTTCCGAGCGCTGGCGCACCACCGAACAGGTCGAGCGCGCTTTTGTCGAAGACCTGAACTTCCAGTTCCTTTATGAAGACGGCGAAGGCTTCCACTTCATGAACCCGGATAACTACGATCAGGTCGTTGTCGACGTCGAAACGATGGGTGAGCAGAAGGCCTATCTGCAGGAAGGCATGACCTGCGTTCTTTCCATCCATGAAGGCAACCCGCTGGCCGTTGAACTGCCGCGTCACGTCACGCTGGAAATCACCGAAACGGAACCGGTCGTGAAGGGCCAGACGGCTTCTTCTTCCTACAAGCCGGCAATTCTCTCCAACGGCATCCGCACCATGGTGCCGCCGCATATCGATGCCGGCATCCGCGTCGTCATCGCGACGGAAGACAATTCCTACGTCGAGCGCGCCAAGAACTGAGCCTGGTTGCCAGCTCGAAAAAAAGCACCGGGTGACCGGTGCTTTTTTTATACCCTGAACAGCAAAAAGCCCGCGTCGAGACGCGGGCTTTTTAATTGCCTTGTGGGCCGTTCTTACATGCCCTTTGCCGCGGCCACGGTCGGGCCGGCAGACTTCTTCGGCGTGGGCTGGCCAACGGCATAGCCACCGCCGAGCGCCACGTTCAGCGACACATAATCCTGCGCGGTCTGCTGGATTGCCGTGGCAAGGTTTGCCTGCGCATCCGAGACCGAGCGCTGGGCATCCAGAACATCGAGCAGAGACGATGCGCCGTCGCGGTAGCTGGCGGTGGAGAGCTGCAGCGCTTCCTGGTAGGAGGAAACGGTCTTTCTCAGTGCGTCCACGGTACGCTGGTCGCGGTTGACGGCGGCCAGGGCGTTTTCGACTTCTTCCACCGCGTTGAGAACGGTCGCCTTCCAGACGAGATATTGCTCGCGTGCCTGGGAGTTGGCGAGGTCGACATTGGCGCGAAGCTTGCCGCCATCGAGGATCGGCAGCACGAGGCTCGGACCGAACGACCAGCTATTGGCTGATCCACGGCCTCCGCCGCTCACAAAGTTGTAGCTCGGGGTAATCGCGCCACCGAGTTCGATGCTCGGATAAAGCTGAGCCTCGGCAACGCCGATCGAGGCGACCGCAGCGGCGAGATTGCGTTCGGCAACGCGAATGTCCGGACGGTTGCGGATGAGGTCGGCCGGGATGCCGGTGCGGGGAATTGCGCGTGCGACAGGCTGGCGCGCGCCCTTCTGCAACTCGGCAATGAGCGACGAGGCTGGCATGCCGAGCAGGGTTGCGATGCGATGCGCGGCCTTGCGGAAACTGGTTTCGAGGCCAGGGATCTGCGACAGCGTGGAATTGACCAGACCTTCGGACTGGACGACATCGAGGCGCGAGGCAGCGCCCGCTTCGAGCTGCAGCTTGGTCAGATCCAGTGTTTCGCGGCGGGAGCTCAGGTTCTGGCGGGCAATCGCCAGACGCTCCTGATAATAGCGCACATCGATATAGGCGGCGGCGACAGACGAAATCAGCGTCAGGCGCTGGACGTCGACCGTGGAGTAAGCCGCATCGAGCGATGCATCGGCGCTTTCGGTTGCCCGGCGATAGCGACCGAAGAGGTCGAGAAACCAGGAAACGCTGAGGCCGCCGGAGGACGCGTTGGTGACGGGAACGTCACGGTAGCTGCCCTTGGTCTGGCTGGTCGTGTGCTGTCCCTGAGCCGTGAGGCTGGGCAGACCGCCTGCGCCGGCCGAGATCACCTGGGCTTCCGCCTGGTTGATGCGCTCGATCGCCTGCATCACCGTCAGGTTCTGTGCGAGGCCCGTGGAAACGTATCCGTTCAGGCGGCTGTCGTTAAAGGCAGTCCACCATGCCACGCTGCTGATGTCGCCATTGCCGGTTTTTCCGGCTTCCGCAAACTTTCCCGGTAATTGGATTTCCGGCGTCTTGTGGTCGGGTCCGACAACGCAGCCTGAAAGCAGCAGCATTGTCAGGGGAAGAGTGGCGCGAATAGACAGCATGTAATTTTCCCAATTCTCTGGTTGGCTTACCGAGCGCGGCTTGCTGACAAATGGGCTGCGCGGTCGATATGCCGTAGAAACGTGCATTTGCCAAATCGGCAACATTTCTAGCAGCGTATTAACGGTTGGCACAGCCCATTTTTGTTTTGTTAACGCCTTGAAAGGCGACGAATGATGACGAAAAAGGACGGAACGAAGAAAATTCCGAGGAGTGTTGCAGAAAGCATACCACCCAGAACCCCGATACCGATTGCATTTTGTGCGGCTGAACCCGCTCCGGTTGCGATTGCGAGAGGCACGACGCCGAGGATGAAGGCGAGCGATGTCATGATGATCGGACGCAGGCGCAGCTTCGCCGCCTCCAGCGTCGCTTCCATCAGGCTTAAACCGTGCTCCTGTCTTTCCTTGGCGAATTCGACGATCAGGATCGCATTCTTCGCGGCAAGGCCGATGGTCGTCAAAAGACCCACCTTGAAGTAGACGTCGTTCGACTGGCCGAAGAAATGCGCCGCGGTCAATGCGCCAAGAACGCCTACCGGCACGGCCATGATGACCGAGAAGGGGATCGACCAGCTTTCATAAAGTGCGGCAAGGCAAAGGAACACGATGAGCACCGATAGCGCGTAAAGCATCGGGGCCTGCGAGCCGGAAAGCCGTTCCTGATAGGAAATGCCCTGCCATGCCACCGTGTAACCGCCCGGCAGGCCTGCCGTCAGGCGCTCCATCTCGTCCATGGCGTCACCGGAAGCGACGCCCGCACCGGCGGTGCCTTCAAGCGAGATCGCACCCGTGCCGTTGAAACGGGCGAGAGACGGCGGAGCATTGATCCACTTCACCTCGCTGAAGGAGGAGAAAGGCACCATCTCTCCGTTGGTGTTGCGCGCATACCAGAACTTGAGGTCGTCCGGCTGCATGCGATAGGGCGCGTCGCCCTGAACATAGACGGGCTTCAATTCGCCGTTCAGGGTGAAGTCATTGACATCCCGGCCGGCAAAGATCGTCGACAGCATGAGGTTCACGGAGGCGAGATCGACCCCCATGGCGCCCATCTTTTCCTGATCGAGAATGATCTTCATCTGCGTTTCATTGTCCTGGCTGTCGCTTCGGAGTGAGCTGATCTTCGGATTGCTGGTGGCAAGCGCGATCAATTCCTTCGATGAGGCTGTCAGGGCGTCGGTGCCGTTGCGGCCGCTATCCACCAGATACATCGAGAAACCGCTCGATGTGCCCATGCCCTGAATGGCCGGCGGCAGAAGCGGGAACACCTGTGCATCGCGGAAACCGAAGAAGGTGCCCATTGCACGCTGCACGATGGCGCCGGCATGTTGGTCAGGCGCGGTTCGTTCGGCAAAATCCTTGAGCTTGGTGAAGACGATGGCGTTGTTCTGGCCGGAACCGCTGAAGCTGAAGCCGAGCACGCCGAAAACCGATTCGACATTGGCGGCTTCCTTTTCGCGGAAGTAGCTTTCGACCTGTTTCACCACCTCGTTGGTGCGTTCGATGTTCGAACCGGTCGGCGTCTGGATGATCGTCAGCAGCACGCCCTGGTCTTCCTGCGGCAGGAACGAGCTTGGCAGCTTCGAGAAGAACCAGGCGCAGCCGCCGATCACGATCGCGAAGAGGATCATCACGCGCAGCGGGCGTTTCAGCAGATAGCCGATGGAGGACACATAGCCGTCCGTCGTCTTGCCGAAGCCGCGGTTGAACCAGGCACCCGGCCCACGCTGCTTCTTGTGGTGATCGATGGGCTTCAGCATCGTTGCGCAGAGCGCCGGCGTCAGAACGATGGCGACCACGGCCGAAAGCAGCATGGCCGAAACGATGGTGACCGAGAACTGGCGATAGATGATGCCCGTCGATCCACCGAAGAAGGCCATGGGAATGAACACGGCGGTCAGGACCAGCGCGATGCCGATGATTGCCCCGGTGATTTCGCCCATCGACTTTTCGGTCGCTTCGACCGGGGACAGGCCCTCTTCCGACATGATGCGCTCGACGTTTTCGACAACGACGATGGCGTCGTCGACGAGAAGGCCGATGGCCAGAACCATAGCGAACATGGTGAGCGTATTGATGGAATATCCGGTGAGCGCCAGGATGCCGAAGGTGCCGAGAAGCACGACCGGCACGGCGATCATTGGAATGAAGGTGGCCCTGAGGTTCTGCAGGAACACCAGAAGCACGACGAAGACGAGGATGATCGCTTCGATCAGCGTATGCACCACCTTCTCGATCGACAGTTTCACGAAGGGCGTGGTGTCATAGGGATATTCGATCGCGACGCCTTCCGGCAACGAGCCCTCGACATTGGTCAGAGCCGCTTTCACGCGCGCCGCCGTGTCGAGCGCGTTGGCACCCGTGGCGAGATTGACCGCGAAACCGGCCGACGGGCGGCCATTGGAGCGGGAATCGCCACCATAGGTTTCCTGACCGATCTCGATGCGAGCAACGTCGCTGAGACGGACGGTTGCGCCGTCCTTTTCGACTTTCAGGATGACCGATTCGAAATCGGCGACGGTGGTGAGCTGGCTCTGCGCCGTCACAGTCACGTTGAGCTGCTGGCCCTTGACGGCGGGCACGGCGCCGAGCGAACCGACCGAAACCTGGGTATTCTGGCTCTGGATGGCGCTGGTGACGTCGGCCGTGGTCAGCTGGTATTTGTTGAGCTTGAACGGATCGAGCCAGATGCGCATCGCATATTCGGAACCGAAGACGTTGATGCTGCCGACGCCTTCCAGGCGCTTGATCTGGTCTTCGACACGCGAAGAGAACACGTCGCCGAGATCGGCCGAATTGCGCTTGCCGTCGGTGGAGATGAGCGCACCGACCATCAGGATGCTCGATGTGGAACGGCTGACCTGGATGCCCTGCTGCTGCACCGTATCGGGCAGCTGCGACTGGACAAGCTGCAGCTTGTTCTGCACCTGAACCTGCGCGATGTCCGGCAGGATGCTGTTGCCGAAGGTCAGCGTCACTTCGGCGCTGCCGGTCGAGGACGACGAGGTCATATAGGTGAGGTCATCGAGACCGGTCATGCCATCTTCGATGATGGTCGTCACCGATTTCTCGACGGTCTCTGCGCTCGCGCCGTTGTAGGTCGCGCTGACACGGACGGTTGTCGGTGCAATGTCGGGATATTGCGAAATGGAAAGCGTCCAGATCGCAAGGGCGCCGCCCAGCATGATGACGATGGCGATAACCCATGCGAAAACGGGGCGCCGGATGAAGAAATGGGCCATGGCAGTCCTGCCTTACCTTTTGCGAGCTTCGACCAAGGGTTTCGTGCTCATGCTTATTTCGTGGGGGCGGCGGCAGGCGGAGCTTGCTGCGGCAGAACGACGATACCGCGATCGTCGATGGTCACTTCAACCGGTGCGACCGTCGCGCCATCGGCAATCCACTGGAAACCGTCGACGATGAGCTTGTCGCCATCCTTGGCGTTTTCCGTCACCAGCCAGGCATTGCCCGACTGCTGGCTGGACGGGAAGGTGCGGGTTTCCACCTTGTTTTCCGTTGTCACGAATTTTGCGGTCAGTTCGCCATTGGCGTTCCGGCTCGCCGCGCGCTGCGGAATGCGGAAACCCTTTTCCTTGCCGATGGTCAGCGTGGCGCGCACATAGGTGCCGGGAAGCAGAAGATCGTCGGGATTGTCGAAGAGGGCGCGGATGGAGAAGGTGCCCGTGGTTTCGCTCACCGCCATGTCGGACATGTCGATCTTGCCGTCATGCTTGTATTCGGTGCCGTCTTCCAGCGTCAGATGAATACCGGTCTCCTTCGTATCGCCGCCAAGCTGGCCCGACGAGATCGCCTTTTTCAGGCGCAGGAGATTGATGCTGGATTCCATCAGGTCGATATAGATCGGATCGATACGGCGCAGCGTCGTCAAGGCCGTCGTCTGGTTTGCCGTCACCACGTTGCCGATGCTGAAAGCGGTCGCGCTGGTGATGCCGTCGAAAGGCGCGCGGACCTTGGTGAGATCGAGATTGATTTCCGCCGTTTCCAGCGCCGCCTTGGTCTGTGCTACATCGGCTTCGGCCTGAAGCAGTGTCACCTTGGCGTTTTCATATTCGATCTGCGTCGCGCCGCTATTGACCAGCCGCTCATAGCGAGCAAGGTTCGCCTGGGCGCTCGGAATGCTGGCTTCGGCCTTCGCAACGTTCGCCTTGGCCTGGGCTACTTCTGCCAGGTAGGTGTTGTCCTCGATCTGGTAGAGAATATCGCCCTGCTTGACCTCGCTGCCTTCCTTGAAAGGAATTTCGCGGATGATGCCAGTCACGCGCGGTCGGATTTCCGCCGTCTGGAACGCGCTGGCGCGGCCGGGAAGAACCGTGGTGAGGGGATATTCGCTGTTCTTCATCAGGATGATGCTGACCGGAGACGGCGGCCGCTCGGCACCCTGGCCGGCGGTCTTGCTGCTGTCGCCGCCATCGCTGCATCCCGCCAGAGCTGCGGCCACACACAGAGAAGCAAATAGGGGTAAAATACGTCGGCTCATCGTTCTTCCCTGCGTATTGATCGCATTCAACTATAAGCGCAATGTCGCTCGGCGGATGCGCGTCCGGAAACAGACACGACAGGCGAGGGCCTTGGAAGGGACCCGATTCGCTCATTCTGTCCGGACCGCCACGCGCATAGAAGCGCAGGCTTTTGCGCTTCGCAAGCAATTGCGAGAAGGTGACGTAAATTGGGAATCGTCACTTAGCAAGCGGATTGCGTAATCCCGCATCGATTAAATCGACGAGTTGATCGCAACGTGTTGCCAAATTGCCGATATCTTCCCGTGCGATGAGAACGGGATGGATGACGCTTGTAAGCGCATGAAGCACGGTTTCCGAAAGCGGCGGAACATTGGCCTTGGCGTAAATTCCGGCATCGATGCCGTCGCGGATAATATCGGCCAGCAGGTTCGCGATCACGGATTTATAATAGTCGCCGCACTTCATATCCTGCTTGGCCGTCATCAGGATCATTTCGAAAATATAAGGATTGTCGTTGAGGTCCCGATGATGCAGCTCCATCAGGGTGCGGGCGAGGTGGCGCAGCCTTGAAAGCGGCGGTTGGCCCTTGTCCAGCGGCTGGATGTTCCGTTCGAACTCGCTGATCTGCTCAAACGCTATGGCGTCGACGAGCGCGTTTTTCGAGTTGAAATTCTTGAAGACATTGGCGGGCGACATGCCGAGCGCGGCGGCAATATCGGCAATTGCCACCGCACCGAAACCGCGCTCCCGGAAAAGTTCTTCGGCTTTGGCGAGAATGTCCCGCCGCGTTTCTTCGGCGGAACGGCGAGGCCGGCGTCTGACGGAAGCGTCGTTCTTCCTGTCACCCTTTCTCGCCTGTTCGATCATTTTGCTCACGGTCAGACTCCGGGGAAGAACGGCTCCAGATTCCGGCGTACTCTTGCAAGCGGTGTCTCGCCGCTATCGTCGGCAATGAAGCTCTGTCCGGTGATGCGTTCGTAAGCATCAATATAGACCTTGGAGGTCTGCAGAACGAGGTCCTGTGGAATTTCGGGAACGTCGTCCTTGTAGGGATCGCAGCGTTCGGCAACCCAGGCTCTCACGAAATCCTTGTCGAAGCTCGCCGGCCGCGTGCCGTTGCGGAAGCTTTCTTCATAGCTGTCGGCCATCCAGTAGCGGCTGCTATCCGGCGTGTGGATTTCGTCGGCGAGAATGATGGTGCCGTTTTCATCTGTACCGAACTCATATTTCGTATCGACGAGAATGAGGCCCTGCTTTGCGGCGATCTCCTGGCCGCGCTTGAACAGCGCCAGCGCATAATGGGACAGCGTGTCCCACTGCTCCTGCGTCAGGAGCTTCTTCTCAACAATCTCGGCCGGCGTCAGCGGCTCGTCGTGACCGCCATCGAATGCCTTGCTTGTCGGGGTGATCACCGGTTCAGGCAAAATCTGGTTGTCTTTCATCCCGTCCGGCAGGCTCATGCCGTACATCTGCCGCTCGCCCTTCTTATAAAGGGTCAGGATCGATGTGCCGGTGGTGCCGGCCAGATAACCGCGGACCACCACTTCGACCGGCAATATGTCCAGCCTCTTGCCGATAACGACGTTAGGGTCGGGATAGCTCACGACATGGTTAGGACAAATATCCTTCGTCTGCTCGAACCAGTAGCGCGCCGTTTGGGTGAGCACCTGTCCTTTATAAGGAATGCATGTGAGGATCCGGTCGAAGGCGCTCAGGCGATCGGTGGATATGATGATGCGGTTGCCGTCGGGCAGATCGTAGTTTTCCCGCACCTTGCCACGGTAATAATTTGGCAGTTCGGGAATGACGGCTTCATCAAGAATGCGCACGGGCTCTCCAATTCTTGGCTTTATAAGGGGCGCCGGACGCCCCGATCAGACTAAAAATCCTGTCCGTTCCTATTGCATGTTTCCCGGAGGAGGGCCAGTCGCCAGCTGGGGGAGGCGTTTCAGGCCTGTCCATGCTCATAAACTGGAAACTCCCTATAAATATCAAACACTTAATAAAAATGTCAGTTTTTTGACGGTATGTGTGTTGACTTGTTTGAGGGGATGGATTTATAAGTCCGCTCACTGAACGAGGGCGGCGGCGCTGCTGGCGACGAAGTCTTTCGTTCTAAATAAATCAAGTTGATGAGCTGAATGCTTGTTGGTTTCCGGGGTTTTGAGCCTTGGGGGTTTGATTTTTTG